>JACQVI010000255.1 GCA_016209795.1 Ignavibacteriota bacterium | reverse complement strand
GATCGATGCTGCTGCAATACCTTTTCCAAGTGATGATACAACACCGCCCGTGATGAAAATGTATTTGACTTTATTTCGTGCCATAGTGATCTTTCATTTTACCATAATCGATCCCGATGTCACGATTCCACCTGAGAGCACAAGCTTCAATCCCTCCTCAACTGACATATCGAGAGTACGGGCACTGTGTTTCGGAACAAGCACAAGCATCCCAGATGTGGGGTTAGGTGGATTTGGAATATACACAGAGATCATGTCGTCTCCCTGTCCATCAGCTTTTATCAATAATTCATTGGTTACAAAACCGATAGTCGAGAGACCTAATCGTGGATATTCAATGAGGACAACGCGTCTAAACGATTTTCCTTTTCCTCCTGGCTGGAAAGCATTGATGAGGTCTTTCATGGCAGTATAAATGGTTCGAGCAAGGGGAATCGAGGCGATCACACGCTCAAACGATCTGAACAGCCACGCACCAAACAAGTTGCGAGAGAGAAAACCGACAATGAATATCAGTACAATCATCGTAACAAAACCGAGCCCCGGAATATGCCTCTGGAGGATCTCATCAAACAATGGTGAGATAATTCCATCGACAGCACTGAAGAGAATATTCAATACCCACACGGTGATGACAGCGGGAACAATCACGACAAGTCCCCGCCCAAACGTGCCGCGCAACATTTCCCAGCGCGATTGTTTCTCTTCGATGGTATCCGTCATTGCTTCACAGTCGTTTGGTGCATGAGTGTTCTGACGCGTTCAACATCTTCTTGCGTATCGACTGGTATGCTGTCGTATTCCGTAAGAGTCACTTTAATGTTATAACCGTGTTCAATGATCCGTAGCTGTTCCAGTCTTTCAATACGCTCAAGTGCAGACTCTTTCCACGTTGCAAAGCTTGACAGAAAATCTTTTTTAAAGACATACAAGCCGATATGTTTATAGTATGGATGTTGAAGATGCCATTTGTTTTTGTCGTCACCATCCCGCATATAAGGGATAGGTGATCGCGAAAAAAAGATCGCAAAGCCGTCTATGTCGATAACGACTTTGACTACATTCGGATTGTGCAGTTCCTCGGCGGAAGTTATTTTTCTTGCCAGCGTTCCAACCTGAAAATCTTTGTGGGGTGATTTCTGTTGGAGATTTTCTGTCATTGGTCTGATCGCTTCATCGATCATCTGAGGTGCAATAAGCGGCTCATCACCTTGGAGGTTCACGACGATATCAGCATCGGTGAGATACCTCGCGACATGAGCCACACGGTCGCTTCCCGAATGGATTTCTGATGGAGTCATGATGACCTCACCGCCAAATTTTCTTACCGTCTCAGCAATTCTCTCATTGTCAGTTGCAACCGTTACTCTGTCTACGAGTGTAGCCATCTGCACACGTTCATAGACATGCTGAATCATTGGCTTGCCACACAGATCGATGAGCGGTTTTGCAGCAAGCCGTCGTGAGGCTCCTCGCGCCGGAATGACGGCAACGACGTGTGGTTGATTAAACATTATCTCTCCAGTATTACTTTTGGCACCTTAAAGAATTTCTCTGTTCTCGCCGGGGCGTTCTTGAGCATTTCTTCCTTAGGATATGAGGGCTTTACCTTGTCTTCTCTGAATATATTGCTCAGTTCAATAACGTGTGAAAGAGGCTCAACCGTAGTTGTATCCGGCTCATTGAGTTTCTCCATATAGCTGAGAATCGTATTCAGCTGCTGTGAGAATTTTTCTTTCTCAGCTTCTGTTAATTCAAGTCGTGCTAACTTTGCAACGTGTTCAACATCGTTAATCGTTACAGGCATACTACTTCCTCACTGTTGAATATAATGTTGTTCGATTCTTTTTCGTACTTCATCTCGTAATTGCAATTCCGTTTCTCTGCCGTTTGCTGCTGGAGGTTCAATGGGTCGTTCGAGTACTATGGTAATCGTTCCTGGTGTAATCCTCAAGGAATGTTTTTGAAGAATGTGAAAGCTTCCGTTAATTGTAACGGGCACAATGGGTACACCGGCACGTACTGCCAAACTGAACGCACCTCGTTTAAAAGGCTGCAGTTTTCCATCCTCTGATCGCGTGCCTTCGGCAAAGAGAAGTATAGATACTCCCTGGCGAATTTTGTTTGCCGCCTCTTCTAAGCTTTGTAGAGCATCCTGTCCACCATGTCTATCTATGGCAATATAGGTTTTGCCGAATTTCATTCCCCACCCAAAGATTGGAATGCGCTCCAACTCTTTTTTATAGACGATGCTAATTGTTGCTGGAATGCCTATAAGGACAGCGGGTATATCAAACAAGCTCGCGTGATTAGCAACGTAAATATAATTACGGGAAAAATCGATATGCCCCGATCCTTTAGAAACAACGCGCACACCGCATACTGTTAGAACACAGCGTGAGTACAAGCGTGTTATTACATGAAAAATATTTCCATTGCGCTGAAAAGGTAAGAGAAGCAACACTAATGTAGCAAGAACAATGGTTAATAAAAGGGCAATGAATATTTTGGCAAGCGATATAATCATGGCACTATAACATAGTGGTCTTGGGGAATACTGAAAGAAATAGAATGAGTATACTGCATTTCAGGGGGAACTGAGGCGACGCTGAGTTGAAACGTATCAGAGCTAATCTCATCGTCGCCATACGCGTTCTTACAGTAAGTTCTTTACATCGTGGTTTACTAATATTACGAAAAGTGAGTGTGAAAAGCAAGAAAGTACTACTAAGATGGAAAATCACAACGTAGCTACCGCTTGCTTTTTCTTCCACCAATGAAAAAGCCTTGGAGCACTCCAGATTGTAAACCACATGAATACGACACCACCAAGTAAGTCGATCACGTAATGGTATCGTAGATATACAGTGCTTATGATTAAAAGGCATCCTAAGAGCTGAAGGATATGTCGTGATTTGAGTTGATATTTTGCAGCGAAGAACATCACGATGAGTGTCATCTGGGTATGTCCACTTGGGAATGCGTCTCTCTGGGCAAGAGCAAGCGGATTTACAGCACCTTTAGGAATTGACTCCCCTGCATTGATGAAATCCCGCAGCGCATTGGTAAAGACTAACCCGGGCAGCTCATCATTGAGAGTATCAAAGTTATGCAGGGTAAAGCGAGGACCTACGGCTGGAAACGCTAAGTAGCCAAAATAGGAGAGAAAGAATCCATAAAAGATTGTGAAGAGGGTGTAGAAAAATTGTCGTTTGTCATCTTTAGCATACAGTTCAATACCAAGCGCGATCATCAGAAAGTAGTAACTAAAATATGCAACTTGTAAAATTTCTGTAAGCAGCGGGGAAGAAATTTGTGTGACCCACACAGTGGGATCTGTGCCAAACATCCACCGATCTGCAGCAATGAAGAGATCGTCCCAGTCGTTCCCCCCAAGCGATTGAATGATGACATGAACTTCTTTGAAGAGGAGAAAGATTCCGGGGACTGGGTACCAATCATGAATTGCCTGGAGCAATAATGAATTGGAGTTGTGTGTTGCCTTGGCAATGGCAATGATGCCAACGCTTGCTGTAACATTGAGAACAAGAAGAAAAAGATGCTCGTCAATTCTCCCGGAAAAAATCAGAATGATAGTTGAAAGCAGTGAAATGAAAGCAACAGCAAGCGCGTCTGCTGCGCGTAGCGAGCGAAATAAATTCTTAAGACTGTCTACGACGGTGTACTCCTTACGCTATCAACTGGAGCATGATCGTTGCAAGAGAGAGGAAGATGGTAATTCCAACAACATCTTGAAACGCTGTTTCAAATGGACCTGCAGTCAGAGCAGGGTCGAAGCCCAAACGTTTTGAGATCATCGGAGACATTGTTCCAACAAGTCCGGAAACGTTGATTGAAAGTAGCATTGAGATGCCGACGACAAGACCAAATTCCCACTTTCCCTGCCAGAATCCTCCAATCGTTCCTATGACAATACCACATACGCTTCCAATAATCAACGTTGTTTGAAATTGACGCCATACTGGTTGCCACCATCGGTCAAGTTGCACATGGCCAGTTGCCATAGCCCGAACAACAATCGCCGCTGATTGTAGTCCTGTATTTCCGGATATCGCTGAGATGATGGGCATGAAAGAAGCAAGGAGAATAACTCGGCTTAAGGTTTGATCGAAAAAATGGACCACCAGTCCTGCACCAAATTCAAGCACTAACGTAATTAAGACCCACGGAAGACGCAGTAGCGCAATCTCCCTCGGTGATCTTCGTTCAAGTTCTTCAGCATCTGACCCAACGAGGCGAGCTACATCTTCGCTATGCTCTTCTTCGATAACATCAACCACATCATCGATTGTAATTCGTCCAACGAGATGTCCCATTTTATTAACGACTGGAAGAGAAACAAGATCATATTTCCTGAACATTGCTGCAACCGCTTCCTGGTCAACATCAGTACTGATGCTTTTTGCATCCGAGTCCATGATTTTATACACTCGCTTGTTCGGCGAATGCAATACAAGCGATTGCAATGGCAAAACTCCAACGAGGATACCTTCCTCATCAACAACGTAAACATTGTAAACGACCATATTGTTTTTTGCTGATGCTCTAACCTTCCGTATTGCTTGCTTCACCGTATCTTTCATATTCACAGCAACATATTCAGTTCCCATGATACCGCCAGCTGAATCGGGACGATAGCGCATAAGTTCTTTAACGTCAGTCGATTCCTCTGTCGGCATGGCACGGAGAACTTTTTCAGCAACGTGAGGTGGTAGTTCGGCAACCAGGTCGGCAGCGTCATCGGAGGCAAGACGATCAACAAATGCAGTGATCCGTTCTGAGGGAAGTGATTCTAACAGTTGTTCACGGATTGCAGGATCAAGTTCAAGAAGAACAGCGCTTGCGGTTTCAATATCAAGAAGATTGAATACATACTCTCGATCTTCGATGTCCAGTCGGTTAATAATATCAGCAATATCGGCAGCATGAATGTCTGTGAGTATATTCAGGATGAGTGTAGCAGCTTTATCGTGAACAAGTTCACGGATGTCTTCCATCAAAGCATCATCAACCTCGATCGTTTTCACACCGCGTCGGCGAGGGATGATGATTGCGTCTTCCGTTGTAATCGTTTGTTGAATGTCTCGCGCTGCTTGCGTCATGGCAAAATCTTTCCTATTTCTCTTGTTAGATAAATGAACTGTTCTACAGTGAGTTGCTCTGGACGTTTATCGAGAAGTGATGAGTTACTGGCTGCGGCTTGTTCGATAATCTTTCCGTTGATTGAAAGATACTTGAGACTATTGCGGAGAGTTTTGCGCCTTTTTCCAAAGACAGTACGTACAATCGTGCGAAACAATGCTTCATCAGTTGTACGAGGCAACGTCGAGTGCAGGAGAATACGCATCACTGTTGAAGTTACTTTTGGTTTAGGAAAAAAGCAATTTGGTGACACATGAAAAAGTATCCTCGGGACACCATAAAACCAGGCGAAGACAGAGAGGATTCCATACTCTTTTGTCCCTGGCTGTGCAGCAATCCGCTGTGCTACTTCTCTCTGGACCATAATTGTTAGATCGTAGACCGATGAATGCTCTTCAAATACTTTAAAGATAATTGGACTTGTTAGGTGATAGGGGATATTTCCTACGATTCTCAACTTTGTCTTATATCTTTTTTGAACATCAGCTAGTTCAATCTCCAAAAAATCTTGATGAAGAATGGTAACACTTGGAGATGAAAACTGTTGCTGAAGCTGCTCAATCAATCGATAGTCTATCTCCACGATGAGTATGTGACGAACGTGTCCAATCAGTTCTTTTGTCAGTGCACCTCGACCTGCTCCGATCTCGAGGACAACATCATCTTTTGAAAGATGCAGATCACGTGCAATTTTTCGTGCTATGTTGTTATCAATGAGAAAATTTTGGCCAAGAGATTTTTTAGGTTTTATACGAATGATATCGCTTGCACCCATTGTTCAGGGCTTCTTCAATAATTTTTTGAGTCCCTCTTCCGCTTTCTTCTTCAATGCTTCCTCAAGTTTTAACTGTGCCTCTTTGCCTTTTTGTTCAAGCGCTTTTTTTAACAACTCCTGCTGCATTCGCGTATCAAGCTTGATTACTGGATCCGAAGATGTGCCAGTCACTTGGAAATTTAGATTTACCCTACCGTCTGTATCTTTAAGAAATTGCAGTAGCTCGGTTGCAATACCTTCCAGCTTAATGCGTCCTGAAAGTGATTCAGGCAGTTTGACAGTGAGTCCGTAATCGAGAGAACCGTCAAGTCCGTGTGAACCGTCGAGAAGGAAATCTGTTGTACCTGCATCAATACCTAAATCTTTTATGTTAAATCGACCGTTAGAAATAGAAAAAGTGTTTTTCCAATCCTTAAAGCTTATTTCCCGGAGCTCGTTAATCTTGAGGGCATCAGCAAGCTTTGCCGTAAGTGGCAGCCCGAGCAACTTACCATCGAAAATATGGACGGTTCCATCGCCAAGGAGTGTTTGAGGATTCAAGCCCAGCGTATCGTTAAGGTCACCTTGAAGCTTGGTACTCATTGAAAGCTTTCCGAAGAGAAATTTCCCAAACGAGGTAAAGGTCAAGAGGAGTGAATTCGATTCAACACCGGTCAGTTCAAGCTCCAAATCGAAGGGACGCTTTTTCAGGTCTCGTACATCAAGTGTTCCTCGAGTTTGTATTGTACCTTGGAAAGCATTCACATAGAAGTTTTTTAAGTTTATTATGCCTTCGGAAATCGAAGCTGTTCCGCGTGCATTGGTGAACGTGAGCTTCTCTGTAACCAGCTTGTCAATGCTCACATTTGCATCAAGATCAAATCCGGGAAGCCAACCACTTGTTTGTGTCCCTTTTTTCTCGTTGGGTGCTTGTTCAGATGACGTTTTTTTATCTGACGTTAAATCTGACGTTCGAAGTTGTTTCGACGTTAATGTGACAAATGCTGAGGGCTTACTTGTAGATACCTTATCCTTGTGTACAGATGTAGTTTTGGGAATCACTAGAGAGAGATAATTTTTCAAGGTGAAACCAAGATTGAGATCAGATTCACCAACGTTCATGGCAAGTTGCTTTGATTCGATGAGCTGGTTATTGAAGGTGATTGTGCCATTCAAGTTGCTGAGCGGTTTTTGAGACCCGACTGTTTTTATGGTGACATTATCTAATTCAATTGTTCCTCGCGCCCTGATGCTTTGAGGGACCTTTGCTTTCCCTTGGAGAGCGATATCTGCTTTCATCAAGCCATTGAGCTCAGTGCCAGGTTCAAGCGGATAATAGTCTTTTACTTCGAGTAGATTGATTGTACCATTGCATTCTGAAGTAATGGTAGGATCATCGAAGTTCGTCAAATGCAGCTTACCGGTTATGGTATTGGTGCCGAGTGTAGCCGTGAGTTTGTCGATACTGAAACTGCCAATCTCTTTCTTATCGATGGGAGCTTCTGGTTTCTCGAACTTACCTGAAAGATTAATGTTGGTAATCGACTTGTGAAGTGATGCATACTTGATGACACCATTGGATACAGTGAACAAGCCCTGAATTCCCGGGTCTGTTTGTTCATCCAATCTTCCTATGATAGATAATGAAAATTTCACATCACCCGCGCTTGAGAGACCTTGAGCTTCCTTGAGCATGTCTGGTGGAATCAATGAGAGGAGTTGTGTCATTTGTGCACTTGGTGAGGTAACAGCGAGAGCGAGGATTATAGTTTCCTCCTGTAGCTTTGAAATAGTGCCGCTAACAGCGAGTGGAAGATTCTTCAATGTTCCTTGAACCGCATCGAATATGAGCACATCATCAACGATCTTGTACATCATTTTTTCTGTGACACTGATCGGTTGTCCGTCGAGATACCATGATGTTACTGTGCCGTAGCTAAATTGATCAACATTAGATTGTCCTTCGATGAACAGTATATTCTCACCGGGCCTCGCTTCTGCACGAAGTGTTTGCCGCCATCCTTCGATCTTCATTCTGCTGTCAAAACGTTTGTTGACGTATTCTATCTCACCATCGTTAATCTCAAGGTTTGAAAGCAGAAGCGCACTCATACTATTTTTTTCGACTCGAACTTGTACTCTAACATCTTCTGATGTTCCAGTCTCCTTGCTTGAGAAATTCTTCTTGCCATCTTTTGTTACTTCAAGGTACAGTCTTGGATGGTCGAGGATAACGTGAGTAATTTCAAGTTTGTTTTGCAGAAGCTCAAAAATTTTGACTTTGAGTTTCAGGTGATCGAGCGACATGAATTCATTGCGGTCAAATGGTGAATCTTCGGGATTGGATATTCTCAACCCATCGATGGAGACGGCAAGTGAGGGCAAAATGGAGATGGAAATATTTTTAACAGTTACAGTGCGATGTGTCGCTTCTTCGATTGGCGGGATAACAAGAGCCTTCAGTCGATCGCTTGTAAAGTATATCTTGGCAGCAATAATGCCACCCACAATGAGAACAAGGGGTATTGAAAGGATGATAATCCAAATTTTCGCTGCTTTGCTCAGAGCCATCGTTCATCGTGAATAAATAGAATATGACAACTTTTGCTTGTGAAGAAAATATACCGAAATCGTGAGAGAATATCAATGAGATATTTTCTCCGTATTACTTTTTGACTTCGTTCCGCAGTTCAAAGGAAAACACGATTGACGGCATAATGATCTACGGTACCTTACAGATGAGCATCACCATAGGGCAGAATTTTCGTAAATGACTGCAACCTGTGAAGCGGGATGTCTCTCATTAAAGAGATAGCTATACTTCCACAAGAAGTTATTAGGAGCATAAATTATCATCAAATTGCTGCATTTTTATCAACAGGTGAATTTTTTATTGACAATATGCTCCCGTTTCGTTATATTCAATTCACGTAAGTTTAAGCAATTTTCAACGACAGGAAAGGAATTCATACATGGCAGATATTTCGCTTGATGCGCTCGGCATGGTCGAGACCAAAGGATTAGTCGGCTCTATCGAAGCTGCTGATGCGATGGTGAAGGCAGCAAAGGTAACGCTCATTGGCAAAGAGGTTATTGGTGGAGGCTATGTAACAGTCATGGTACGTGGCGATGTTGGCGCGGTGAAAGCCGCAACAGATGCTGGTGCTGCAGCAGCACAGCGTGTTGGTGAGCTTGTGTCAGTCCACGTTATTCCACGTCCCCATGCCGACATCGAAATGATTCTTCCAAAACGTCCGCAAGGAAAGTGATCCCGACTTACGTCGGGACTGTCATCCCGCACGCAGTGTGGGATCTGATCTCTCGATAAACTGAAGAAGATCGGATTTTTTTTCTCGCTCTCTGAGCGGGAACAGAATGACAATTTGTTATGCTCGAATACGCATTAGGACTGATCGAAACACGTGGGCTTGTTGGTGCCATCGAGGCTGCAGACGCGGCAACAAAAGCCGCTGATGTTCAGCTAATCGGTAAGGAACGTGCTGACGCTGGTCTCATGACCATTAAGCTTAAAGGTGACGTCGCCGCTATCCGTGCTGCTGTTGATGCTGGAGCAGCGGCAGCGCAACGCGTGGGAGAGCTTGTCTCTGCTCATGTTATCCCGCGCCCTGATGATGAAACGGAAATTCTTATTTATCCTCCACCATGGCAAACAAGGGAAAAGCAACCATTTCCTGAACAGTTACCAGATACCGGCAAGCCAAAGCGAGGTAGACCTCGAAAAAAGGATCCAATGGAAACTCCACCAATGGACATCCAAGAAACTATAGAAAAAGAACCTGTTACATCTCCACCTAAACTCATGAGCGATGATGAACAAACGTACCGACAGCAGCTTGAGAGTATGACGGTCCATGAGTTGCGGCGGCATGCGCGAAGTGTTGAAGGCCTTTCAATTTATGGTAGACAGATTTCCCGAGCAAATCGAGAACAACTCATCGATGAATTAATCAAAGCAAAATTTCCAAAGTGAGATGAACGATAGCCTAATAGACTCCATCCCGACAATCTTGGGATGGAGTTTTTTGTTTACGTAGATGGAGAAAAGACGATACCATATTCTTATTGCCTCTATCATCTTTGGATTATTGGCATGGGTTTCTGTGAATATGAGTTATGACTACATAGTAGTCAAAACAATTTCCGTTGTTCTTGAAAACAGTGGACAAAGGACAGCACTCAAATACCCTGTCCCAAAGCAAATTACTGCTCAGGTTCGAGGTAATGGCTGGATGCTTGCTGGGATTTATCTTTCCTCCCAATTGAAGTACTCAGTCAACATGTCGCAGTTGACAAGAGAAAATCAAATCATCACAGTTCGTGAGATCATCGAGAACATCAAGTTGCCGGCATCAATTCAGGTCATTGATCTGAAACCGGATACTTTTGTCTTGGGTCTTGCCGCATATAAAGAGAAGCGTGTTCCCATCACGCCTCAGATAGTTTTGAATTATCGTGAAGGATACGGACAGGTAGGACCAATTCGCATCACACCAGAGAGTGTTATTGTTGGTGGAACGAAGAGCGAGATAGATCGTCTCACTGCTTGGCGTACAGAATTTAGGAAATATGATGATTGTTATACAGTAATCGATGAAAACATTCCACTGTATACGTCGCCAACGTATTCTGTTGAGCCATTGAACCATTCAGCCCGTTTACAAGTTTCTGTTCAACAGTTGACTGAGAAAGTGTATTCTGGTATTACCGTAATGGCTGTTGACGTACCCCAAAATCGTGAGGCGGTATTTAGTCCTCCTCAGATAGACATTACAGTTCGAGGTGGCGTTGATTTACTTTCAAAGTTGACAGCTGCAGACTTTGAAGCTACTGTTGAATATCAATCACTCATGGATGATTCTGGTGGCACAGTGGTTCCAGAACTCCATGTACCGGCAGATGTAATGCTCATTCGCTATAACCCAGAGAGATTGCAATTTTTTATCCGCAAACGACCGTGAATCCCCGCTTATCGATTATTCATTATGTGTTCTTGGTACATGGTACTTTGTATACTGTAATCTACAATCTGTAATCTGAGATCTTTAATGCGTCTGTCCATTAATATTGATCATATTGCAACACTCCGTAATGCACGTGGTGGTGATGAGCCTGATCCACTCATGGCTGCGAAGATTGTTGAGCGTGCTGGGGCAGATGGTATTGTATGCCATCTTCGCGAGGATCGTCGACATATTCATGATCAGGATGTAAAGCTTTTACGTGATACGATCACAACGAAATTGGATCTTGAGATGGCAGCAACGTCTGAGATTATAAACATTGCACTTCGTGTTAAACCCGATCTTGTGACACTTGTTCCCGAAAAGCGTCGGGAGTTAACGACTGAGGGTGGACTCGATGTCCTTTATTTGAAGAAATCGCTGCAGAAGGTGATTGATGAATTTCACGACCGAGGAATTCCTGTAAGTCTTTTCATCGATCCTGTGCAAGAACAAATCAAAGCCGCAAAAGAGATTAACACCGATATGATAGAACTTCATACCGGTGAATACGCAGATGCTCGATCATCCAGTTCGCGTCGAAAATTTCTAAAACAACTTGCAGCTATGGCAAAGTTTGGAAGGGACATGGGACTTGGCGTTAACGCAGGACATGGCTTGAACTACGACAATATTAAACCCATTGTTGCAATTCAGGAAATCGAAGAAGTTAGTATCGGACATGCTATCATTGCACATGCCGTGATTGTTGGACTTGAACGAGCGGTCAGGGAGATGGTCAGTTTAGTGAAGAAGGGTTAAAGCAGTTGGTGCAAGAAAGGTGCTATTGTCGCTGTTCGAACTTTCGGATCTCATCCCGCAATCTTGCAGCCTTCTCATAATCTTCCCTCTCGATAGCATCCTTCAGTTGGGCTCGTAGCGCTTCTACTTTAGTAAGCTTTGTATCTTTTGATTTAGTGGTACGTCCAGATTCTTGTGCTTCTGGTTCTTCTTCTGGAAGGAATGCAGCTTCATCCATCACTTTTTCAGCAACGAATATGGGTGCACCGTATCGAACAGCGAGTGCAATGGCATCACTCGGCCTTGCATCGATCTCTTGACTGTCAAAGCAGAGCTTGGCGTAGAATGTTCCGTCACGTAGTTCACTGATAGTGATTTCTGCGAGATCGGCTCCCATTGCATCGAGGATATTTTTTATGAGGTCGTGTGTGAGTGGACGCGGAGGCTTTATACCTTCCATTTCAAGGGCAATGGATTGCGCTTCAAATGCACCAATGATGATGGGAAGTCGTCGATTGCCATTGACCTCCTTGAGAATAAGAGCATACGCCCCACCACTCGCTGGACTTGTTGACAACCCTAAAATATCTACCTGAACTTTATCCACACGCCTTCATTCTCGAATTATTTGTTAAGTGTTCTCTTCAATTCTTCCGTGAGAGCAGGTACAATCTCAAAAACATCTCCAACGATACCATAATCTGCAACCTGAAAAATCGGGGCATCCTTATCCTTATTGATAGCTACAATATACTTAGAAGAAGACATTCCTGCAAGATGTTGCACAGCACCCGAGATTCCACATGCAATGTACAATGTGGGAGAAACCGTTTTACCCGTTTGCCCAACTTGCTCGTCGTGCGGACGCCAACCAGCATCGACAACTGCTCGTGATGCCCCAACAGCCGCACCTAAGACATCTGCAAGTTTTTCAATAAGATGGAAGTTTTCTGGTCCTTTCATACCTCGTCCACCAGAAACAATGATACTCGCCTCCGTAACATCAGGTCGACCTTCAGAGACTTTCACTTCAGTAACCTTACTAGTAAAATCAGATTCATTAAGGTCTATGGAAATTTGTTCAACGGCAAGCGCCGTACCATTCATTGGGGATGCTGTGAACACGTTGGGGCGAAGTGTGAATATCTTTATGAGCGAACTTACTCTTACATCAACGAGAGCTTTACCAGCATAGACAGGCCGTGTCGCTATGATCTCACCATTCTCGACTTTCAATGCTACGCAGTCGGCTGCAATGCCTGCTTCAAGTTTTGCAGCCAGGCGCGGTGCTAAGTCTTTCCCCATCTGGCTTGCTGGTAACAATAAAACCGAAGCTTGCTCTCGCTGTGCAATCTCATAGAGAATTTTAGCGTAAACAGTCGTTGAATAGAAATGAAGTCTTGAATCCTGGACTATGAGCACTCTCGAAACACCGTACGCTGCCAGTTCTGGAAGAATTTTTTCGATCCTATCACCTACCACAAGTGTTGCAACTTCTGCCTCGAGCTGATCGGCAATTCGTCGTGCAGCTTGTGTCACCTCAAATGCTGATTTTTTAAATTTTCCTTCTCGTTGTTCTGCAAATGCAAGAATTTTCATAATCTCAAGATTACTAAAGGACTTTTGCTTCTTCGCGTAGCAGACGAATAAGCTCTGGCACGGCGTTTACATCCGTTCCTATGATTTTACCGGGCTGTTTTGGTGGAGGCTTGTGCATCGTGAGTACTTCGACATACGATGAAGCTGTGGCGGCTTGGCGTTCCTCTATCGGCTTTGTCTTTGCAGCCATGATTCCCTTTAATGAGGGGTATCGCGGCTCGTTCAAGCCTTTCTGCGCTGCCATCACCAGAGGTATCTTCGTCTCAACAACTTCGTGTCCACCCTCGATCTCTCGCTCGCAGATTACCTTGCCATTGTTAATGTTAATTCTTACTACAACTGAAACTGAAGGCAATCCTAAGAACTCAGCGACTAATCCTGGTATCTCTTCATTGTAGTAATCGATGGATTGCTTTCCAAACAAGATACAATCTGCAGATAAGGTTCTTATTTCTTCAGCAAGAGCTTTTGCAATCGAGTACGAATCTCGAATCGAATCGTCCTTTAACAGAATTGCTTTTTCGATACCCATCGCCAATGCTTTCCGTAATGTTTCTTTGTGAGCATCACCTCCTAGGGACATAACCAGAGTCTCCCCGCCAAACTTCTCCTTCAACTGCAAGGCGGCTTCAATCGCAAACTCATCGTATGGATTCAGCATGTAGTTGACACCAGCTTTGTCGATGGTCTTGCCATCAGTGCCAACTTTTACTTTTGTTTCAGTATCGGGAACGTGATTTATACAGACTACAATCTTCATACTTTTATCTTATTGAGTTTACTACTCACGCGGGCTCAGCTTCGTTAGAGTTCCGAACTTAAGACGTTGCATCAAATATAGCCACAATTACAAACAAACGCAAGAAAAGTTCTTGCAACTCACTTCAAATTTTGGTACATTTGTCATCATTAAGTTCTTCTCTATTACAATTTTCTTCAAGGAGTAATGCAAATGTCTGCTACAAAAAAATTCATGACGTTAGAGCGGTTCATTAACGAACAAGAGCAGATGCATCCTTCTGCCACAGGCGCGTTCTCTGGACTTCTGCATGATCTCTCGCTGGCTGCAAAACTCGTATGGCGCGAAGTCAGCAAGGCGGGTCTTGTCAATATCCTTGGCATAACTGATCGTATGAATGTAAGCGGCGATGTCGTAAAAAAGCTTGATGAATTTGCCGATGAAACCGTTTACAAAGCGATGGATCATGGTGGACACCTGTGTGTTATGGCGTCGGAAGAAAATGAAGACATCCTTCATATCCCAGATAACTATCCAACTGGGAAATACGTGTTGTTATATGATCCTCTTGATGGCTCCTCAAACATTGATGCAAACATTACCATCGGATCGATTTTCAGTGTGTATCGCCGTGTGACGGAATCTGGGAAAGGAACGTTAGAAGATTGTCTCCAACCTGGTAGTAACCAAGTCGCTGCAGGATATATCATCTACGGCTCAAGCACGATGTTTGTGTATTCTACCGGAAGAGGAGTGCATGGGTTTACACTTGATCCCAGTGTTGGAGAGTTTCTACTTTCGCACGAGAGTATTACTATTCCAAAGAAGGGGAAAATTTATAGTCTTAATGAAGGAAACTTTTGCAACTGGGATGAGGGTATGAAACGGTATGTCCAATATTTGAAGGAACAGGATAAGGCAACAAATCGCCCATACTCTTTACGTTATATCGGAACCATGGTTGGCGATGCTCACCGCACGCTGCTGTACGGAGGAATCTTTGCATACCCGGGTGACAAAAAAAATCCTGAGGGCAAGCTGCGTTTAATGTATGAGTGCAACCCTATGGCATTTATCTTCGAGCAGGCAGGTGGTAAAACAAGCAACGGTAAGCAGAGGATACTCGATGTACAACCCACCTCATTACATCAGCACACGCCTGTATTTCTTGGTAGTGAAGAAGATGTGAAGTTGTGTGAAGAGTTTTTGCAGGGAAAGAGGTAATAGATCGATGGAGTAATGGAGAAGTGGAGTGATGGATTGTACCGCACTGAACTAGGCATCAAGCTTATTCAATTAAGATTTAATTCTTCCGATAGTTGATCCGATTTTTTCCAGATGTCCAACCATATCGTTGAATTTTGTTCTATAAGCAAGATCTTTACCAAAGGATTTCTCCGCCGTCGTTCGCTCCTTGCAGTAAACAATATTTCACTAACGATAGAACAAGGTGAGACACTTTGCTTGATTGGACCAAATGGCGCAGGTAAGACTACATTAATAAGAATGCTCCTCGATTTCATAAAACCAACCTCTGGCTATGCTCGACTTTTCGGTCAACCCAACACAATTCCTTCCTTGCGTGATTCAATCGGGTATTTCCCCGAGCGCTCCAAGTATCCTCCTCGTTTAACTGTGAATCAATTCTTGAGATATTGGGGTGGATTTAGTGGCTTAGATGCCAGGCTTTGTACGTCGAGAGTAAATCAATTATTAAAATTTGTAAGGTTGGAAGAAAAAAAAGATGCTTTGATAAAAGATTTATCAAAAGGG
>JACQVI010000249.1 GCA_016209795.1 Ignavibacteriota bacterium | reverse complement strand
GGCCAGTGTGTATACTACATAAAATATCGATTCTCTTCATTCTTATTTTAATTCCGACTATCGTGTTTGCCCAACTTGTTACTGGCAGATTCAGCACATCTGTTTACACATTTGAAAAATTCGATACCGTTGACGTCTCTAAGGTTTTTGCACGAGGATTTCAAACACTCCAGCTTGGCATATCAGAAGGCGATGTTTCCCTCAATACATCCTTGTATGGTGTTTCAAATCTTTCTCGGTCATTTGGCGATAATGTAGCGATTCGCATCAACAATCTTTTTTTACGATGGAGAAACATTGCTAATACTGTCGATGTGAATGTCGGTCGAGTACCCATTTTTGCCGGTGTTGGGAATGGAACAGTTGATGGTGCATTGATCAAAGCAAGAGGATGGGATAAAAAGATCGTACTCTCCACTTATGGAGGAACAAGTGTTCTATCTGATATCAAATCTACAGGCTTTGAGGATGTGGACAAAAATTTCTTCATAGGAGGACAACTGATTGGAAGTTTTGTGAACAACTTCCGCTTTGGTCTCAGTTACATGAACCGGCATATCCAGCGTGAAAGCTACACCGCTCTGAGGCCCGATTCTCTCTTCAATTCGATTCCTGTGCTTGTCGCCCCCGATTCTCGTGCTGAGCAAGCCCTCGGTGTGGATGCACGATATGGCGGCAGTAGCATGCTGTCTGTCTATGGGCGGTATGATTACGATCTGAACTTCAAACGAAGTCGCCGTGTGCAAGGGCATGTTCGATTTACTGTGACTGAGCAGATCGGTCTCACAGCAGAATATAACTATAGAGAACCACGCATCGCGTACAATTCGTTTTTCAGGATTTTTCCTACATCTCCAATCCGTGAGTACGAAGGAGGAATCGAGTATAGTTCGAATTCATCCATTCGAGCATCAGGTAAATTCGCCTATGTTAAGTATTCACGTGAAAACAGCAAGCGATTTATAGCCGGCATCTACACAGATTACGGCAGTGCGAGATTTTCTGGAACAGACGGCTATGCAGGCGAGCTTAGCTCGGTGGATATTCAGGGAATGTATCCATTATTCAATCGTGTGCTGATTCCAACCGTGGGATTCTCGTTTGCTTCGTACAGGTTAGAAGCTGCTCAGATTGATCGTGAAGATATCTTGGCAGGCTCGTTGGGTGCGGTCGTTCGACCTATCCCTGACATTTCTGGAGACGTTCAAGTTCAATGGCTTCGCAATACGGTTGCTGAGAATGATGTTCGACTCTACGCCAAATTGAATTATTGGTTCAGCCACAATCTCGATCTCTTCAATCGCAATGAGGTGGGCAAATGATGAAAGGCCACATTATTGTTGCGCTTGTCTTGATCACGGCTGTTGCTTTTGCTGTAATGTTGAAGGAGCAGTCAAAAAGTTATTGGTCTCATGAAGATCATTCGAAGTACCTGAAATTTTCTCATACACTTCATGTTAAAGAGAGAGAAATCACTTGCGAGGATTGTCACCTCAATGCAAAGGAAAGCAAGCTCTCCTCAGATAATCTGATCGGTGATCATCAAAGCTGCCAAACGTGCCACGAGGATCAAATCTCAAATGATTGCTTATACTGTCATACGACTCAGGAAGACATTATTCCACTCAAAAGCCCAAAGCGAGAGATTTTGTTTTCCCACGAGCTACATGCGACAACGTACAAGCTTCCCTGCGAACAATGCCATGCTGGTGTGGAGAACGTAACCTATGTAACGAACGAAAACATGCCTTCAATGACATCGTGTATGGATTGCCACACGGAGAAAAAAACTTCAAACCAATGCGAAACTTGCCACAGGGATTTTGTCTCCTTAGTGCCAGAAGATCATCGTACCGGAGATTTTTGGAAACAACATAAAGAACACACACGACTTGGCATGTTGGATGTCTCCTGCGGAACATGCCATACCGAAACGTTCTGTCAAGATTGTCACACTGGAGTGGAGCTACAGGGCTTAGGACTCAAGAAGGATTTGATAACGGAACCATCGTCGCGTAGCTCAACGAAAGATTCACCGAAGCAGCTCAGGCTGCAGCAGGTTCATTCATTAAATTATCGCTTTACACACGGCATCGATGCAAAGTCCAAACTGATTGATTGTGCATCGTGCCATGACCAGCAAACGTTTTGTGTGACATGTCATGAGGCTGGTGGCAACATTACCCAATTGAAATTTAAGCCGCAGTCTCACAACGTGGCAGGTTTTACGACGCTTGGCACGGGAACCGGCGGCGGGCTTCATGCTGAGCTTGCGCGTCGAGATCTTGAAACGTGCGTCTCATGCCACGACGTACAGGGTCAAGATCCGATATGTATGATGTGTCATACAGAATCTGGTTTTGTACGATAGCAGTTGTCAGCTTAAATAACATTCAACTTACAACAATAAAGGAGAATCTATTATGAGAACCTCAATGATCTTATCATTTCTCCTGTTCTTTGTCATTTGTTTGGGACTCACCTTCATTGGTTGCAAAGGTGAGCAAGGACCCGCAGGACCTCCGGGTGAGGGATTTACGGGGCTCGAAGGGTTTGCAGCGGGTATAAAGTGTGCGACATGCCATAGCTCCGATCAGGATACTGTGTATTATGTCGCAGCCAGAAGGTACCAATGGTCGACATCAACACACGCGATAGGAGGGCGTTCTGAGAGAAACGCTGCAAGTTGTGCTGGTTGCCACACGACAGAGGGGTTTCAGCAGCGTTGGAGAGAAGGATGGACGACTCAGGTTGTTAAACAGGTGGACAACCCAAGCCCGCCTGGGTGCTTCGCTTGTCACTCACCCCATGCGCGGAATAACTTCACTCGAAGAGATACCTCCGCGGTAACAATCACATCATTTATTGATGGAGTCCCGGATGCAGTCTTTGATTATGGAAACGGTAATATTTGTGCTCGATGCCATCAAACACGAACATCAAGTCCAATGAGCCCGAAACCTAATCCAACGAAAACTGCAACAACGGACACTATTACAATCACGTCAAACCGGTGGTATCCTCACTATGGTGTGAATGCCCAAATGCTCATGGGCACTGGTGGGTTCCAATTTGCAGACTATACCTACGCGGGCAGTTCCCCCCACACCAATAATACAATTCTCAAGCAAGAGGGTTGTGTCAAGTGCCACATGGCGGAACCTATCGGTGGTGGCGGAGGCGTAGTCGGTGGACATACGTTCAAGACTATCCACGAAGAGGAAGTAGCATCGCCAGTTTACAATCTCACGAGCTGTCGAGACGCTGCATGCCATGGATCCTCCTTTAGCACTTTTGACTACATCAGCCAGTCTAGTGCCTTGACTGGTGGCCAAGGCGTGCAAACCTACATTGAAAGGTACCTCGATACGCTCGGTACGATGATGAAGGACACGAATGTAGTCAAGAAGTGGACCGTAGGCACTCCGAAACCATGGCTTACGGCGAGTGGCACTGTCAACGCAAGTGCAAGCAGTCCGCTGAGGATTGTGCCGGCTTCCCGTGCAGGTGCACTGTACAACTATTTCTTCCTCGAACATGAAGGGAGTTTTGGGGTACATAACAGTAAATATGCTATTCAGTTGCTACAATCTTCCATTGCTGAGTTACGGAAGCCGTAGTTGGCGATATCATAAAACAAGGTTAAACTGGATTATCGTATGAATACACTCGTGGTCGGATTTGTCATTGTTTTCATGGCACTCTGTGTTATAGGCTGTACGGAGCTTAAGAAAGATCTGCCTCCTACAGGTGGCACACTCGCCGTCCATAGAAGCGGGTGGACGGATTCGACCTCGAGTAATTTTCACGGCACGGCGATCCGTAATGCAAACTGGGATATGATGAGCTGCCAGACTTGTCATGGCTCAAAATATGATGGTGGGATAGTGAATGTGTCCTGCCGTACCTGTCACAACCAATCGGCTGGACCGGAACATTGCACGACTTGTCATGGTAGTTCTAACAATGCAGCTCCACCGCGAGATATTGATGGTAATATATCAACTACGTTCCGCGGTGTCGGTGCTCATCAGAAGCACCTGATTGGCGGTTCGATTTCGGATGGGGTGGCATGCTCTGAGTGCCACTCCGTACCGCCATCAGTCTATACGCCCGGGCATGTTGATTCACCACTTCCTGCGGAGGTTCCCATGGAGGGATATGTTGCAACTACCGTATCCAACGAGTCAACAACAGTCGATTGGGATTCCAGTTTAGCCGTATTTACTCCACTGCCATCATATTCACCAGTTAGTGCAACCTGCAGTAACACATACTGCCATGGGAATTTTAAGAATGGCAACACGAGTTTTGCACCAGTCTGGAACGATGCAACTGGAACTCAGGCAGCGTGCGGTACTTGTCACGGGGATACATCGCGTGCTACGTTAGCCGAGCGTGCCCGCCCAAAAACTGCTGCTGAAGGTGGAACACATCCGAGTTCCACTGCCTGCTCTGCTTGTCATGGAGACGTCGTTAATGCAAGTTTGAGCTTTGTCAATAAGAGCAAGCATATCAATGGAAAGCTCAACGTTTTTGGTCAAGAGAGAGACTTTTGACGCATAAAGCAATTCTCAAGGAGAGTTAAACTCTTACCCAATGAGTCCACCGTGGGTTCTCAACTCAACACTTGAAATCAAAGAGAAACCAACATTATTTACGAACGAAATCAAATTGAAAGGGCGCGAAATGAGCAAACTTCCTAAACGATTTCAAAAATTTACAAAGGACTATCCAAAAGTTGCACGGGCATACGAACAATTAGGAGATGAGGTTCATGAAGCTGGACCGTTAAATGAGAAAACCCGTGCGCTGGTAAAATTAGGCATCTCCGTTGGTGCTCGATTGGAAGGTGCGGTGCATTCACATGTTCGGAAAGCATTGGCTGTCGGGGCAAAGCCAGATGAATTACGCCATGTAGCGCTACTCTCATTACCAACAATCGGACTTCCATCGATGATGGCTGCGTTGAGCTGGATTGAGGATGTGGTTGGTGCAGCAGATGGTAAACGCCGACTCCGCAAAAAGTAAGTTCAGTCATTGTAACAAGGAGGTTAGAGGCGTGGACGAGATGTTAGACTTTTCACCCCAATCCATCTCGATCTCCCGAGGTCGTCCATGACGCAGCGTTTCTTAGATATGCACAGGAAAGAAAGTGGAGATGTTTTTTTTCGTTCTAAGTTCTCAGAAAAGAAAACTGCTTTCTGGATTTTGTCATTGTTGAGAATTCTCCCTCGGAGACTTTTGATGTTGGTTTGAATTCTTGTGTATCAATCGTATATTTCGATATTCAATGACAACTCCCTGGCACATCGCTTGATGGTATATTCGAGTGGAAAATGAACATATAATCAACATTAAATACAAAAGGAAATAATGATGAAACACACTCTCCGTTTCATGATCCTGATACTTTGTAGTGCAGTGATAGTAATGTCGATCAGCGCTCAAGAGAAAGCGGCAAACAAATATATTGGTGTCAAAGCCTGCGCAATGTGTCATAAGACAGAAAAACAAGGGAAGCAGCTCGACATCTGGCAAAAGTCCAAACACGCAGAGACGTACAAGACGCTGACGACTGCTCGCGCCGATTCGATCGCCAGAGCGAAAGGACTCAAGAAACCTGCAGCCGAATCACCAGAATGCTTACAGTGTCATGTCATCACTGCTGAAGTAAAACTTTTTGAAAAAAACTTCGATGTGAAAGATGGAGTTCAATGTGAACTGTGCCATGGCGCTGGCTCTGCTTATAAAACGATGGCGATCATGAAAGACAAAGCAAAATCAATCGCCGCTGGAATGAAAGAGTATAAGGATGAAGCAGCCATTGAGGCACACTGCAAGACGTGTCACAACGAAAAAAGCCCAAGCTACAAGGAGTTTAAGTTTAAAGAGATGTGGGCGAAGATCAAGCATCCAGTTCCTAAGAAAGGATAACAAACGTTCTTTCCTTTAGTGATACGGCACCCCCGTGTTACTGATACGGGTGTAACAAAGGGTGAGACATGATGGTACAGTAATCTGTGTTACAACGTATAATGAACGGAGTAGCTATCACAATAGGGTGGTTGTGTAGTAGCTTTGTGCTGCTCCAATCACCCTTTCTTTTTGCACAGTCCAGAGCTGATTGTCTTTCGTGCCATAATGACCAATCGCTGAGCAGGGAGAAAGATGGAAGGCAGGTTTCTCTCTTCGTTGATGAATCGATTCTCAGTAACTCTCCTCATAGAAAACTAGTCTGTGTAGCTTGCCACACAGGGTTCAAGCCGGATGAAATTCCTCATAAGGAAAAGATTGAGCCAGTAAATTGCTTGACGTGTCATCGGGAAACCCCGTTCCGTCATACCTTTCATCCTCAGTTAGCAGAGGCAATGAAGGCTCATCAGGAACCGGATATTTCCTGCAAAGATTGTCATGGAACACATGATGTTGTTTCTCCAAAAGTGAAGGGATCCAAATTCCATGCTGCAAATCTGACGGAATCGTGCGGCGAGTGTCATGCAGACGTGAAGGAACACTTTCTCGAATCGGCACATGGCAAAGCTCTTTCTGATGGTGTGAAGGGTGCCCCGAATTGCCTTACATGCCATCGGGCCGAGGTGACGAACGTTTCTGGTTTACGGGATACGCTTCAGGTAAAGGTTGCTCAGGAAAAATTATGTCTCTCCTGCCATCTTGATGATCCAGACGTTCGATCGCGGACTGCACCAACGGCAGGGTTCATCGCAGTGTACGAAAAGAGCGTTCATGGTGCAGCACTGCTCAAGGGAAATCCGAAAGCGGCAAACTGCGTCGATTGTCACGGCAGCCATGAAATGAAGAAGGCTCACGATCCAACCTCATTGGTCAACAAGTCGCATATTGTTGAGACCTGTGGTCAATGTCACGCAGAAATTGCTGAGGAGTATTCACGGAGCGTACACGGTATGGCATTGGCAAAGGGTGTTAAGGAAGCCCCAGGTTGCACCGATTGTCACGGTGAGCATAATATCCTTTCGCCGAGGGATCCACGTTCACCAGTAGCACCTCTCAATGTTTCTGGTCAGGTATGCTCACCTTGCCACAGCTCCGTCAGACTTTCTGAAAAATACGGGATAACAGCAAACCGATTTCAGACGTTTTCCGATAGCTATCACGGACTTGCCATACGCGCTGGCTCTGCTGAGGTAGCCAATTGCGCAAGCTGTCATGGAGTCCACAACATCAGACCATCCAGCGATCCAGCATCAATGGTTCACAGGGCGAACTTAGCGGCTACATGTGGCAAATGCCATCCGGGTGCTAATGAGCGATTCGCCATTGGGTCGGTCCATGTAGCGATGAGTGCACAAGAGGAGCCTATTCTCTACTGGATTGCCACATTGTACATTATACTGATCATCACCGTCATTGGAGGAATGTTCATCCATAACGTTCTTGACTTTATTAAAAAGTCAAGACGAACGTTGATGATTCGTAGAGGACTGCTGATGGAGGAATCCATCGGTCACAGTCTTTATCTCAGGATGACACTCAATGAGCGATTGCAACATGGTGCACTGATGGTGAGTTTCTTTCTGCTTGTGATCACCGGTTTCATGCTGCGCTATCCTGATGCATGGTGGGTGATTGCAATTCGTAGTCTAAGCGATCAGATATTCAACCTCCGCAGTCTCGTACATCGGATTGCAGGTATTGTTTTAATCGCATCAAGTTTGTATCATGTCTGTTATATTATGTTTACACAACGTGGTAGAGAGCTTTTTCGGGATCTAAAGCTGAAGATACAGGACGTGCGAGATGCGTTAGCTGTGTTGAGGTATAACTTTGGGTTCTCGAAGATAAAACCAAGGTTTGGTCGGTTCAGTTACATTGAGAAGAGTGAATACTGGTCGTTGGTGTGGGGAACAATCGTCATGTCCATGACCGGCGTGGTGATGTGGTTCGATAACACATTCATCGGATTATTCACGAAGCTTGGATATGATATTTCTCGCATCATTCATTTCTACGAAGCATGGTTAGCAACGCTTGCAATTATTGTCTGGCATATCTACTATGTTATCTTCAACCCTGATGTTTATCCGATGAATCTTGCGTGGTGGAAAGGCACACTCACTGAAGCGGAGATGGAAGAAGAGCATCCACTCGAGTTGGAAGACATCCGTCGCAAGGAGATGGAGAAAGCGGCTATAAACAAGGGGGAAACACTACCAAATGAAAAAGATAGCATGAACCCTGTTCATCAAGAGACGGCATCCAAGAAACCGATAGAACCATGATCACATGAAGCAGGTCTTCCCGCGTTCTTTTTATAACTTGACGACGCTTGTCGGTGCAGCGGTAGCTGGTGTGAGCTTTGGGCTCATCCTATTTCTTATTGTCTTGGAGTCACTTGCTGAGCAGCCCAAGCCGTACATGGGCATCCTTGCATTTGTGGTTTTACCTATCTTTCTCATCATAGGGGTGATCTTAATAGTGCTTGGAATCCTGCGTGAGCATCGACGGGAGAGGCAGGGAAAACCGCCCGGTCTTCAATTACCTCAAATTGATCTAAACAACCCACACCATCGTGCGGCATTTACATTTGCTACGACTGGGGGAGTTCTCTTGCTTGTGTTCAGCGCATTTGGTAGTTACAAGGCGTACGAACATACCGACTCCGACCAGTTCTGTGGTGAGACATGTCATAAAGTAATGACGCCTGAATATACTGCGTATAAGTTCTCTCCTCATGCGCGGGTCGGTTGTGTGAAGTGTCATATCGGTCCTGGAGCAAACTGGTTTGTGCGCTCGAAGATATCTGGGACGTACCAGGTGTATGCGACAGTGTTCAATAAATATCCGAAGCCGATTCCAACACCGATTGAGAATTTGCGTCCTGCACAAGAGACATGCGAGCAGTGCCATTGGCCCAAGCATTTTTTCAGCGAGAAGCAGCATGTCAATACATACTATCTCTCCGATGAGCATAACACGAAATGGACGTTGAACCTCCTCATGAAAATTGGTGGGGGAAATATTGAAGCGGGTCCCACGTCCGGAATTCACTGGCACATGAATATTGCCCATGAGGTGACCTATAAGGCGCTTGACCAAGAACGTCAAATCATTCCGTGGGTGCGTTCTCGTACTCCTGATGGCACGGAGGCAATTTATAAAAGCTCTGAAATTGCCGTTGATGACGATTCTCTCCAGAAAGCTTTCACTCGACGTATGGATTGCATCGATTGTCACAACCGACCAACCCACATTTATCATCCACCCGCCCGATCAGTGAACCATGTAATGGCGTTAGGATGGATAGATCCAAAACTTCCCCATGTGAAAAGTGTGGCAGTCAAAGCTTTGGAGAATCCATACAGCTCTAAACAGATCGGGCTTGACAGTATAAAAATCGAGATTGAAGAATTCTACAAGAGTAATTATCCGGGGCTTGCGATCTCTAAGAAAGAGGAAATCGAACGTACCATTGCCGAAGTTCAAAAAATTTACACTCGGAATTATTTCCCCGAGATGAAAGTTGATTGGAAGCGGTTCACCGATAACATCGGACATTTGTACTATCCCGGCTGCTTTCGCTGCCATGATGGAAAACATGTGAGCGATGATGGAAAAGTGCTTTCAAAAGACTGCAACACGTGTCATACAATCCTTGCACAGCAATTCGAAAAGGACACGCTGCGGATCTCGCTCGGCGGGATTGACTACAAGCATCCAGTTGATATCGGTGATGCGTGGAAAGAAATGAATTGTAATGAGTGTCATATCAATAGTGAGCCATAAATGAATGAGATCAAGACACATGCGGAATTCTCCCCTCACGAGAGTAAACGCAATTTTCTGAAATACATACTCTCCGGAGGTCTCTTTGCACTCGCAGGCTCAATTCTCTATCCAATTCTTGCCTATCTCAATCCACCCAAGCAAGGTGAGGTGGAAATCTCAAGTGTAAAAGCAGGTAAGCTGAACGAAATCGAAAAAGATAGTGGGATGATGGTGAAGTTTGGAACAAAGCCAGTAATCCTAATCCGAACTGCTAACGATGAGTTACGGGCATTTTCAGCAACGTGCACACACCTTGACTGTACAGTCCAGTACAAGAAGGAAATGGGCGTCATCTGGTGCGCATGCCACAACGGCAAATATGATTTGAATGGACGGAATGTTTCTGGTCCACCTCCACGCCCGTTAGATGAGTATCGAGTTATCGTGCAAGGAGAGGAAATCCTAATCTCAAAGAAAGTATGAATTTTTCTTGGGGAAAAATATACTCCTGGATTAACGAGCGAGTTCATCTCGAAGACCTCGTCGAATTTTTGGGTAAGAAGTATGTTCCCATACACCGACACTCTGTGTGGTATTATTTCGGAGGCGTGTCGCTGTTTCTCTCTATCATTCAAGTTGTAACGGGCATACTTCTCTTGCTGTATTACAAGAGCGGTGAAGAGCTTGCCTATGAAAGCATCCAGTTCATCATGTCCAAGGTGGAGTTTGGCTGGCTGATTCGCTCGATACACAGTTGGGCAGCAAATCTCTTTGTCCTTGCAGCGATGATTCACATGTTCAGCGTGTATTTCGGGAAGGCGTATCGCAAGCCAAGAGAAATGACATGGCTGACAGGCATGCTCATGTTTTTCCTAGCACTCGGCTTTGGATTCAGCGGCTATCTGCTTCCGTGGAATGAGCTGGCGTTCTTTGCAACAAAAGTTGGTACCGATATCGCTGGAGTTATTCCGATTATTGGAAAACCGATTATGATATTCTTACGTGGTGGTGAAGAAGTAACCGGCGCAACGCTTTCCCGCTTCTTTGGTTTCCATGTTGCTGTGTTTCCAGGAATTTTTACCGTGTTATTGGGGATTCATCTCATTCTTGTACAGCGACAGGGGATGAGCGAGCCATTAGGTTTGGAAAACACGCTCGGCAACGAGGTGAAAACCATTTATGGTGAGCGAAGTCGAACCATGCCGTTTTTTCCGAATTTTCTCCTGCGGGATTTGCTTCTGTGGCTCATTGTCTTAAACCTGCTTGCTATTCTTGCAGTGTTTTTTCCGTGGGAATTGGGGAAGAAAGCCGATCTATTCGCACCCGCACCTGCAGGCATTAAACCAGAATGGTATTTTTTGTTTATGTTTCAGACCTTGAAGTACCTTCCAGCACAGCTCTGGATTATTGATGGGGAAGTTTTTGGAATCTTGGCTTTTGGACTGGTAGGATTTCTCTGGATGCTCGTCCCCTTTTGGGATCGGAAAAGCTCAAAGGGTGAGAAAAACCGTTTCATTAACTACATTGGCATCTTCATCGTGATGTACATAATCATTTTGACCATTCTTGGATGGACATGATGAAAACTCTAAGCATTATTGTTCTTTCTTTTTTGGTTTCTCTGAGAGTATCATCGCAGCAGCGCGAGGATAAGTGCATGAGCTGTCATGAAGTAATAGGTGATAATGTTGCTGAAATGTATAAACAGGATGTTCATGCTCACAAAGGGATTTCCTGTTCAGGTTGTCACGGTGGTGATCCACACATGGAGGAAATGGAGCAAGCGATGGCTGTTGAGAAAGGATATATCGGTGTTCCCAAAGGAGACGACATTTCAACAGTGTGCGCAAAGTGTCATTCAAATGCAGCAATTATGGTGAAGGAGTACAATTCCATCCTGTCAAGAAATCAATTGGAGATTCTGCAATTGAGTGTGCATGGGAAACTATCAGTGTCAGGAAAAGAGCGCATTGTACAATGCACTACATGCCACGGCGTTCATGGTATCGTATCGGTAAAAAGTCCATCATCCCCAGTTTTCCCGACACATGTACCGAAAACGTGTGCAAAATGCCATTCTGATGCGATATTCATGCGGGCTTATAATCCTGCATTACCAGTAGACCAACTGGAGAAATATCATACAAGCGTTCACGGTATGCTTAATGCAAAGGGTGATCATAAACCTGCTGAATGCGTAAGCTGTCACGGCAGTCATGATATTCGTTCTGCGAAGGATGCAAAATCGGCAGTGTATCCGACGAACCTTCCAGCAACATGCGCAAAGTGTCATTCAAATGCACGGTATATGAAAGAGTACAAAATTCCAAGTGACCAGTTCAAGAAATATTCTGTGAGTGTGCACGGGAAGGCGCTTCTGGAGAAAGGTGATATTGGTGCACCAGCGTGCAATGATTGCCATGGCAACCATGCTGCTGTTCCACCGGGAACAGAATCTATTTCTCAGGTCTGTGGAACTTGTCATTCTCTCAATGCATCGTTGTTTGCCTCAAGCCCTCACAAGAAAGCATTCGATCAAAAGAAATTGCCTGAGTGTGAAACCTGCCACGGCTATCATGAAATTGTCTCTGCCACCGATGAACTATTGGGCGTATCACCCGATGCTGTATGCAGTCGATGTCACAAGGAAAATCAGAATCAAAAGGGATTCATTGTTGCCAAAAAGATGAGAGAGTTAATCGATAGTTTAGAATCCTCAGATCGAATTGCTACTCTACTCGTCAGTGATGCTGAACAGAAGGGGATGGAAGTGTCAGAAGCAAGATTCAAATTGCGAGACGTGCGTCAAGCACGGCTGCAATCGCGCACGTTGGTGCATTCTTTCAACTTAGAAAAGTTCCATGAAGTCTTAAGCAATGGACTTACTATTACGGGAGTAGTAAAAAGTCAAGGTCAAGCTGCAATTGACGAGTATTATTTTCGTCGGTGGGGGTTGGGTATTGCAACTCTAATCATTACTGTAGTTGCAGTATCGCTGTATGTGACCATACGACGTATAGAGAAACGTCAAACGAGACAAGAATAATTGCAGCATAATAGGTACAATATACCATAGCTGAGAAATTGTTGTTTTCACATTTGAGAAGGGACACTACGCTATTATCACACTTGAAAGCACATAATTCGTTTGTGGGGTCTCTTAGTCGAATCCCCTTGTGGCACAATGTTTGACGCTTCACCTTCTGGAATCGGAGTTTCAGATACATGAGTATGAATGAGCAAAACCAATCCACGACGAATAAGCTTATACTGATTGCTCAAATCATCAGTGTTGCGCTCATCTGGGTATTTGTTGCAGGGATTAGTGTTTGGATCGTTAACTTGCTTCTATTATCTCTTGAGCTTCATGATGTGCCAGGTGCTTCTGTCGGTATAAGCATTGTTGCCATCCCAGTGTTTCTTAGCTTAGCAGGTGTGCTTACGTATGTGTTTGTCGGTTTGCAAAAAGAAAACAGCAGACTATCGAAAACATCGGAGAAAACATAATATGAAAATCCGAAGAGTTATCATTGCCAGCTTTGTTCTCATCATCAGTATTTTGTGGGCACAGCAGATAGAACTTCCAAAGAACCCTTTACAAGGTCAGATCGTCTTCGAAGAGAAGCAATGTATTGAGTGCCATGCAATTGGTGGTTATGGAGGAACTGAGGGTCCCGACTTAAGTCAAGAGCTTTACTTTGGCAGTGTCCTGGAGCTTGCCTCAATTATTTGGAATCATACACCCCAGATGAATCGGAAATTTCGTCAACTGCGGATGGATCGCCCCCAGTTCACGCAGGAGGAAATGTTAGACTTGTTTGGATTTCTTTACTATCTCCGCTATTTGGGTGAGCCGGGGAGCGTCGCCAAGGGCAAGAAACTACTTGAAGCCAAGGGTTGCAAAGTTTGCCATGCAGTTGCTGGTAAAGGTGGAACAGTGGGACCTGATTTTGAACAGCTTCAGCAGTACGATTCGCCATTATATTTAGTGCAGGCGATGTGGAATCATGGTGAAACGATGCAAGAAGAGTTGAAAAAATCTGGAATGACATTTCCAACATTGACTGGTCAAGATATCAGTGATATTGCTGCTTACATCCGACAGGCTACTACTGGAAATGTTGTGATTCGCATGGCACCGGGAGACCCCACCGAAGGCAAAACTATTTTTCGCGATAAACAGTGTGAAAACTGCCATCTTGTTGAGGGCAAAGTGAAAAAGGTTGGACCCAACCTCTCCAGAATTGAACTTAAGAAAGGTGTCACAGAGGTTGCAAGTTTGATGTGGAATCATGGTCCAAAGATGTTAGAGAGCATGAAAAAAGAGTCGATAGAATGGCCCCACTTCAAAACTAACGAGATGGCTGATTTGATTGCATATCTCTACTTTCTCGGCTTTGAGGATAAGCCAGGTGATGAAGCAGATGGAGAGCGCACCTTTACTGCAAAAGGATGCACAGACTGTCATAAGAAAGGCGGTGGCGGTAGGGGACCCGATCTTGCATCAATCAAGCGATTTGATTCACCGATTCGAATGATTCAGCTGATGTGGAACCATGCGTCTGAGATGGAAGACCTCCTCATCACACAGAACAAAGAATTACCACAGCTTTCTACGAAAGAGATGCGCGATTTGTACGCTTATCTGCGGAAGATGACACAGAAATAGGAAGTAGTCCATGAATATCGCGACAAAAAAGTTCCTCATAGTAGTAGTGTTTTCCATTGTGATTCTCACAGCAGGCGTTATCTACTTCGCTTTTTCTTCCTACAATAGATACAGAGTTCTCCAGCCGCTCGAATACAGTCACAAAGCCCATGTGGAAAGCGCTGGAATGAAGTGTACCGATTGTCATTTCTATGTTGATAAGATGGCCTCCGCATCGATTCCTTCTCTTGAAGTGTGCCAGACGTGTCATAATGATGAGCCAGTCTCGACATCCCCTGAAGAAGTAAAACTTCTTTCCTATGTTAAAGAGGGAAAAGAAATTCCATGGAGACAAGTTTATGAAGTACCAGACCACGTCTACTTTTCCCATCGACGACACGTTATCGATGGAGAACTCGATTGTTCCGAGTGTCATGGGAATATGGCTGAGCTGACCAAGTCAGTTTCGTACCAGGCGATACCTATGACGATGAAAAACTGCTTGGATTGTCACAAACAGCGTAAAGTAACAACTGACTGCCTTGCATGTCATCGTTAATACTGTGGTAAGAACAGATGGAAATTAAACGACGGGATTTTTTGAAGCTTTTCAGTGCAGCCTCGGGCGCCGTGATTCTCGGCGGATGTGGGTTTGATGATACTTTTGCTCTGCCCGATGAGCTGCTTGAAAAATTGAAAAAGGGTCCGGGAATAGAGACTTGGAAAAACACGGTCTGTCGTTTATGCCCCGGAGGATGTGGCATCCGTGTTCGGTTAATTGATGATGTTCCCGTCTATGTGAAAGGCAATCCAATTCACCCTGTGAATCAAGGAGGCATGTGTCCTCTCGGTCTCAATGCGTTGCATCTTCTTTATAACCCTGATAGGGTGAGAAGTCCATTGAAGCGTACCGGCAAACCTGGAGAAGGGAAATGGCAGCAGATTAGTTGGGATGAAGCATTAAAAACTATCTCCGACGCATTAGTCAAGCTTCGAAATGAAGGTAAGGCGCACCAGGTTAGTTTCTTAGGGCATAATGAACATGGACTCATGCATGAATTTATCGCTCGATTCATGAAAGCTTATGGCTCTCCGAACTATTACCAATTTTCATCTTTTCAAAACGATGGGATCGCTTACTCTCTTGTGCAAGGCCATTCGCAGATTCCATCCTATGATTTTCTTAATGCGACTCTTATTCTCAGTTTTGGTGCCAACTTCTTGGAAGAAGGATATTCTCCAATCTATTACACAAAACTGTACAGTCATCATCAGGATCGAGGAACCAGATATATTCAAATCGAGCCTCGTATCAGCTTAACCGCTGCAAATGCAGATCGCTGGATTCCCTTACGACCAGGCACATACGGTGCTTTAGCATTGGGAATTGCATACGTGCTGATCAGAGAAGAATTGTACGATGCAGAGTTTGTGCGCACTCATACTCATGGATTTGAAGATTGGACAGATCGTTCCGGAGAGAAGCACCTTGGCTTCAAAAGCATCGTCTTGGGAAACTACTATCCTGAGCGGGTTTCTGAAATCACAGGGGTATCCAGTGAAACAATTCTCGAGATCGCCCGCGAAGTTGGAGTTGCACAACGCGTTGTGGTATTAGGAGACCAAGGTACAATCGATAATACGAATGGAACTTTCACCTTGATGGCAGTTCATAGTTTGAATGCACTGTTAGGGAATTTTGAGAAAGAAGGTGGAATTTTTTTCATAGATGTTCCTCCATTTGGAAAGCTTCACACGATTCTTGATGACGTAGCGGCGAGAACTGGCAACCAACAAAAGCCTATAGCAAGACCTCCTGACGATACTTTCCCGCTCACGCATTTTTCAATCGAAAGTTTTACAAAAAATATCCTCGCTGATCAACCCTACCCGCTAAGCGTTTTGTTCCTCTATAAAGGTAACCCTCTGTTTCAAACATTGAATCAACATGATTTTGCAAAGGCTTTAACAAAAATTCCTCTTGTTGTCAGTTTTGATTCTGTAATTAACGAAACAAGTGAATATGCTCATCTTTTGTTACCCGACCATACATTTCTTGAAGCTTGGGAGGAAATTTCCAATGTACCATCTGTAGGGTTTTCACACTTGAGCATTCAACAGCCTGTTGTTGCTCCCTTTTATGATACTAAACATACAGGAGATGTGCTGCTTGAACTTGCGAAACGTATTGGTGGGACAGTTGCAGCGTCGTTCCCTTTCGAGGGTTATCAAGAGGCAATCAAACTAAGAATGAAAGGCGTGTATGAGTCTGGAGAAGGTGCTGTTGTCTCCGAGGGAATGAAAAAGTTGTGGCTGGAATACTTACAGCAAAGAGGGTGGCATGCCGGACGATACGAATCGTTCGAGGGGTTTTGGGATCAGCTGCTCGAGCGTGGTGGTTGGTGGAACCCGGTACGGAAACAAAGAAATTGGAATGCAATCTTCCAGACACCATCTGGAAAATTCGAGTTCTATTCAAGCAAGTTGAAAACCGCTATCGAATCTCTTATCAAGAAAGACGGTGGGAAAAGTGTATCCCAGAGCATGGAATTAATTCTGAATGAATTAAATATTTCAGCCCGCGGAGATAGCGTTTATCTCCCGCATTATGAGCCTGTCCCTTATGAACCGGATATGCCTTTGTATTTGACCACGTTTCAGGTGTTGCCAAACCGTGATGGAGAGGGCTCCAATCTTCCAATGATGCAAGAAATGTTTGGCTACTCGAGACGCCAATGGTGGAGGTCATGGGTAGAAATCCATCCAGAGACTGCGGCGATGTATGGAATAAGTGATGAGAGCTGGGTTTGGGTGGAGTCGTCGGTCGGGAATCTCAAAGTTCAGGTGAAAATTGTTCCCGGTATCATGTCCCATGTAATTGCAATCCCATTTGGAATGGGACATACATCATACGGCAGATATGCAAAGGGTCATGGAGTAAATCCATATTCAATCATGAGAAACCTGTATGATGTCCTCAGTGGAAAGCCAGCACTTGAAGCGACAAAAGTGAGAATCTCCCCGGTTAGTTAAGAACAAGGACTCTGAAGAATGCCGAAGTGGGCGATGGTGATTGACCTTGACAAATGCACAGGCTGTGGTGCGTGTCAGGCTGCGTGTAAGATGGAGAACAACGTTGCGATTGTCAGCCCGGATGAAGCACAGCAGGGGCGTGTCATGTTCTGGATGGACATGATTGTTACGTATGAAGGCTCATATCCCAATGTTCATGAAAAGCGAATGCCTAAGCCGTGTTTTCATTGTGAGAACCCTCCTTGTACCAAGGTGTGTCCTGTCGGCGCTACCTATCGTAATGAAGACGGTTTAGTTGGACAGATTTACCACCGATGTATTGGTTGTCGATACTGTATGGTGGCGTGTCCATTTACAGTGAAAGTGTTCAATTGGAAAGCGCCGAAGTGGCTCGATGGAAAATTAGAGTGTTTTAATCCTGATGTTTCTCGACGTATGGCTGGTGTTGTTGAAAAATGTTCGTTCTGTGCACACCGTCTCATGAACATAAAGGAAGAAGCTGATCGGGAAGATCGACCGATTCGCGATGGTGAATATGTCCCTGCTTGTGCCGAAAGCTGTCCGGCAGATGCAATCTATTTTGGAGATGTAGAAAATAAACAAAGCGTGGTGTACAAACTTTCTCGAAGTTACCGAGCGTTTCGCGTGATGGAGGACTTGGGAGTTGAGCCAAACGTGTACTATCTCTCAAAGAGGGTGTCATGGTGAATCCAACGCTTGACAAGCACCAAGAGCTCGATGCAACGCTCTATAGGCCAATTTATGAAACTGGAAAAGGGTTCTATATAACTATGGCTGTCTTGGTAGCTATAATACTCTGGGCATTGTATATGTACAGTACCCAGTTACGCGAAGGGCTTGGGGTTACGGGAATGAATCAGCCTATCACGTGGGGATTCTACATTGTCAATTTTGTGTTTTTCATTGGTATCAGCCATGCGGGAACTCTTATCTCTGCGATTCTGCGTCTCTCAAAAGCGGAATGGCGCCGTCCAATTACAAGGATGGCTGAAATCATCACGGTGATAGTCTTGGCGATTGGTGGACTGTCTCCAATCATTGACTTGGGACGTCCAGATCGATTACTTCATATTTATGAATCTGGAAGACTACAATCTCCATTACTATGGGATGTCACGAGTATTACGGCATATTTTACTGCAAGCACAGTGTATCTCTATATTCCAATGATTCCAGATATTGCGCGGCTTCGAGATCGTGGAGGTAAACTCAAGTGGGCGTACACGTTTATGGCATGGGGCTGGCAGGGAACGGAGAGACAAAAACGTGTGTTGAATCGGGCGATTAATGTTCTTATGGTGATGGTTATCCCCATCGCTGTTTCTGTTCACACTGTTATCTCTTACATATTTTCGATGACACTTCAGCCTGGATGGCATAGTACAATTTTTGGTCCGTATTTTGTCGTTGGTGCGATTTTTTCTGGAATTGCTGCATTACTCATCGTGATGATCTTCTTCCGCAGATTCTATCACCTCGAAGGTTACCTTAAAGAAATTCACTTTCAGTATTTAGGAACCCTCTTGTTAGTCATGTCGTTGCTGTGGTTCTACTTCACGTTTTCAGAGTACTTGACAGGTTATTTTGGAGCTGAACCACATGAAACCCAAATCATTATGTATAAGTTTTCAGGTCCATTTGCAATTTTTTTCTGGGCGATGGTTTTGTGCAATTTTGTAATACCAGTGGTTATCTTAAGTTTTCGCAAATTTAAAACTATCCCTGGTGTACTCATTGCTTCGATTGCTGTAGTCATAGGTATGTGGTTAGAACGGTTGATCATTGTTGTTCCCTCGCTGGCAAATCCAAGAATGGATCTCCCTTTAGGAATTTACATTCCGAGTTTTGTAGAGTGGTCTCTGTTTGCTGGTGGAATAGCCGTGTTTATTCTTGGCTATATGCTCTTTGCAAAGTTTTTCCCGATCATTTCCCTCTGGGAAATCGAAGAAGCCCGAACGGAAGGGATCAGAGAAGTTAAAGAACGAATTCATAAGTATCTGCCTGGTGATGAAGATTTCCAAGAATCTATACAGACAATAGCTAAACCTTAACATATTGAACGCAACAAACTCACTATATCTAAAACAATACTAAACGAGAAACACTATGAAAATACTACGCATGTTGATTGTGATGTTGGTTTGCTCAGTTCTTTTCAACGTCATTGGGCAAGCTGAAAACAAATACGTAGGTGTGAAAGCTTGCGCAATGTGCCACAAAACGGAGAAGCAAGGCAACCAGCTTGCAATCTGGCAGAAAAGCAAACATGCTGAAGCGTACAAGAGCTTGACAACTGTTAAAGCCGATTCGATTGCAAAGGCGAGAGGACTTACGAAGTCGGCGTCGGAATCGCCGGAGTGCTTGAAATGCCACGTGATCGGTTATGATGGGTCTGCAGACCTGCTCGACAAGAATTATGACTACAAGGATGGTGTGCAGTGCGAAACCTGTCATGGTGCCGGTTCAGGATACAAAACACTTGCCATCATGAAAGACAAAGCGAAGTCAGTTGCCGCAGGGCTTCAATTGTACAAAGACGATGCTGAGATCGAAAAGTTTTGTGTAACATGCCACAACGATAAGAGTCCGATGTACAAAGGTTTTAAGATCAAAGAGATGTGGGGGAAGATAAAACATCCTAAGCCTAAGACGTAATCAAGTGGGGTGCACTGCCGGGTTGATTCAAATTTCTTCGGTCTGAATCTGTGGTCTCAATACCGATTCTTTCTGTTGTTGCGATCCCATTATGTTTTACAATACGACGGATGGAGAGGAAGTAACATACACTAAACCTAAAGCAGCTAATATTCTCTCCTTTGCAAAAACCCTACCTTTTCCTTTCATACTTGAGAAAGTTAGCCAAAAAGTAGCAAAGACTTGTTATTCTTTTGCAAGAATCGCATGTCCTTCTGGAACGATTCTTGAGTTGTAGCGTAACAGATTATCATTTGAAAGGAAATTGTATTGTGAATTTTGGACAATTACTCATTTGGCTTGCGTTCTTTTCTGCCCTCGGTGCAGCCTACTTTTTCTACCAAGAGGGGAAACACTCTCTCAACGAGAGACATAGACAAAAAAAGTCCAACAAACCCTTATCTGCCAAACTTTACTTGGCTATGACTGGGGCTGTTGTTGTCGCCTCATTGAACCTCTTCTATCTGCTGCTGACTCACCAGTTTCAATATTCGTATGTTGCAAAGTACAGTTCGCTTTCACAGCCGGCGTTGTATCTTATCTCCGCATTCTGGGCTGGTCAGGAAGGTACGTTTTTGCTGTGGGCGGTCTTTGTCTGTGTTATGGCTTGGGTGTTTCTGAAAACATCAAAGCCGACCGAAAGCTATGCAATGTCGGCTGTGAGTTGGTTTGTTGCATTCCTCAGTTTGCTACTTATAGTGAAGAGTCCATTTGCGATGACGGTGTCCACACCTGCTGATGGTTCAGGAATGAATCCACTCTTACAGGATCCATGGATGGCAGTTCATCCTCCAATTCTTTTCCTTGGGTATGCTGCGACTATTTTTCCATTTGCGCTTGTGGTCTCAGCGCTTGCTCGACGAAACTACGAGAGCTGGTTTACATCTGGATTTGCGTGGACACTCTTCTCTGCGTTGACACTCGGTGCAGGCATCATCATCGGTGGATTCTGGGCGTATGAAGTTCTCGGCTGGGGAGGTTTCTGGGGATGGGATCCGGTTGAAAACTCATCGCTCGTTCCATGGCTGATCCTCCTGGCACTCGTCCATGGGCTGCTGATTCAGAAAACAAAAGGGTCACTGGTGCGCATAAATATGTTTCTTGCAATCATTTCTTTCATTCTAGTTTTGTATGCGACGTTCCTCACGCGCAGCGGCGTCCTGGCAGATTTTTCTGTTCACTCGTTTGTCGATCTCGGAATCAATAATTATCTCATAGCAGTCATGATTGTTACTATAACGTTAGGGCTTGGTTTATTTGCTCTCCGATTTCGAGATCTACGAGCACCAAAAATTGATCTATCGAGTCTCAATCGGGAGAGCGCTTTGCTATTGAGCTTGTTTGTGCTTGGGACAAGTGCCTTGTTTACTTTTGTTGGAATGTCTTCACCGATCTTGACAGGATTCATTGGAAAAGCATCACAAGTCGATGCATCGTTTTACAATAAGGTGAATCTTCCCATCGCTATTGCTCTGGGACTATTGTTAGGAATAACCCCATTTCTTGGATGGACTGAAGAAACGAAGTTTGGTATTCTCAAAAGACTATCGATGCCTGTAGGATTGACCATGCTTTCATGTGTGATTGCTTATACGGCTGGGGTGAGATCGGCAACAGGGATTGTATTCGTTGGCTCTGCGGCTTTTGGATTGATCAGCAATGTCATCACAGCAATTCGTCGATATCGTTCAGGATGGATGAGCTTGGGTGGACCCATTGCCCACATCGGTGTTGCTTTATTACTCATTGGAATAATCGGCTCGGGCAGTTTCGACGAGACAAAAACGCTCGCTTTAAAAACGGGAGAACCTCAAAGTGTTTATGGATACCAATTCACGTTCAAGGGAGTTACAGAGCAGCAGAGTACAAAGCCACTGATGAATATTGAGGTCACTGATGGAAAAAATAGATTCCAGGCAGCGCCGAAATTGTACTTTAGCCAATATAACCAATCAATGATGCGAGAGCCAGATATCAAAATTCTTCCGTTAAAAGATATTTACATCTCTCCTCTTGAATTACGGTCAACGTCAGCTGGCAATTCTCATCTGACTGTGGAACTTACCAGAGGGGAACCAAAGCAAATAGGTGGGTATACTATGGAGTTTGTTCGGTTTGAAACAGGTCAGCATGCCCAATCAAGCGGCATGGAGGTGGGTGCCGTCCTCAATGTGAATATTTATGGTAATGATCGTGAAATTATTCCTCGTATGATCCTTGATGAACATGGAGAGCGATTATTTATTCCTGCTAATCTCCCATTGTTTCAGAATTCAACGAAAGATGTCATGAAGCCACAGGTAACGTTAGCAGCGATGAACGTCGAAGAGAAAAAAGTTGTACTTGCCTTAGATGGCTTTGATGAACATACCAAAGCCAGCACAGATCAAGAACTACTGGTAGAGATCAGTGTAAAGCCGCTTATGATGGTTGTGTGGACAGGTGTGATAATGATGATCGCAGGCACCGCGGTAGCTTTTAAGCGACGAATTGCGCAGAATGGAAGCGTATAAAACATGTAGATGTAAGATTCAATGAATGATCTGTTTAGCAAATTGCTCCCAACACTGAGAAGAAAAATTGCCTTTGCAATTTTTCTTGTTCTTTTTACAGGAGGTAACGCATTCATTTTCTTTGCGCATAAGACTGGTTTTGGAATGTTAGAGCGACAAGCGCGATTGAAAGCACACACTGTTGCGGAACTGCTGGAAGGAGTGTTAGAACATCTCATGCTTGAGGGAAAAAGCCATCGGTTAAAGCAAACACTCGAAGCAGTAACGAATTCCTCAGACATCAAAGATGCGTGTATTTTAAAGCCTGATGGGACGGTGAGCCTTAGTGCCAAAACGGGGGAAGAAAATATCAAAATTCCACTTGATCAATTCCGGAAAAAAGGGAGTACCTTAGGGGAAATGTACATGTCTGCACGCGAGAACGATTCACTGTATGAATATGTAATTATTCCTATTGCTAAAAAACCGGAGTGCTGGAATTGTCATCAACAACTGGAACCGCAGCGCGGCTTTTTTGCTATCAAGATTTCTATGGATGATCTGCGCGCTGTTGCATTACAACATCGTTCAATTAATATCGTAATGTCTATCCTTATGTTTACAGGCTTAGGTGGAATTATCTATCTTGCGTTATCAGTTCTTGTAATTAAACCTATAAAACGTCTGCATTCATATATTCGAAAAATCGAGGGTGGGGTGAAACAATTAGAAAATGGTGAGAAAATAGATTTTCCATTACTGCCGGAATCCAAAACGGTGGATGAGATTGCAGACTTGTGTCGTGATATTAACAACCTTGTGCGCCGATTAAATGAGTCAAATAAGAAGTTAATTGAGGTGCACCGAATTCAGCTTGAGCAAGCAGATCGTTTGGCGACAACCGGTGAAATGGCTGCTAGTATTGCTCATGAGATAAAAAATCCCCTAGCAGGTGTACTTGGCGCGTTGCAAGTCTTTGACAGTAAAATTCCTTCCGAAGATTCTCGAAAAGAAATATTATCTGAAATGATGATGCAGCTTGAACGAATCAATCGTGCTGTCAGTGATCTCCTTAGCTATGCGCGTCCATTACCTCCACAGTTTGAAGCGGTGAATCTTCATGATCTCATTCAAAAAACCACACCATTGTTTTCACATCAACTTAATGGTACATCCATCACTATTGACTATCACGAACCAGATGAGCAATTGACAGTCTATGCTGATTGTAAGCAATTACAACAGGTGTTGTGGAACGTAATGCTGAACAGTATTCAAGCCATGGATCAATCTGGTACCCTCTTTGTCAGGACTTCGAAGGAGAATGGATCTATCCGTTTAGTCATTTCTGATTCAGGGCGGGGAATGCCAGTTGAGGTGCTGAGTCAAGTTTTTAAGCCTTTCTTTACAACCAAACACAAAGGAACGGGTCTTGGAATGACCATTACTAAATACATTGTTGAGCAGCATCAAGGCTCAATTACTGTTTCAAGTGAACTAGGAAAGGGAACAATTATCACAATACTGTTACCTCAGTTTCAAAATCCGTAGAGAGTAAATGCTTGGAGAAACCATACTCAATGTTGATGATGAGAAGTTAATTCGCTGGTCATTACGCGAGGAACTTTCAAAGGATGGGTTTAATATTCTTGAAGCAGATACAATAAAACGATGTTATGCCGTATTACGTGAGCATGATCCAGACCTTATGATTCTTGACCAGCTTCTTCCAGATGGAACTGGTATTGATGTTTTGTATCATGTACAAACCGGAAAAAATATTCTCCCGGTTATCATGTTAACTGCTATTGACCGTTCGGATGTTGCAGTTCAAGCAATGAAACTTGGGGTGTTTGATTATGTTACTAAACCAGTCAATATGGAGGAGTTGAGAATTGTTATTGGAAAAGCACTTGAGGCGACTCGATTGAGGCGCCAAGTTGCACACTTTTTGAAGGAACAAGAAAAGACGTTTGGCTTCTGTGGAATGATTGGTTCGTCACCTCCGATGAAAAAAGTTTTTCATGATATTACAAAAATTGCACAAAGTGGCGGGACTACCGTACTCATCACTGGAGAAAGTGGTACTGGAAAAGAACTTGCGGCAAAGGCACTTCATTTTCTAAGTGAGCGGAGAGAAAAGCCTTTGATGATGGTAAACATCTCTGCTTTGCCAGAGACACTTATCGAAAGCGAGTTGTTTGGACATGAGAAAGGGGCGTTCACTGATGCCAAAACTCAGAAAAAAGGAATATTTGAACTCGCCGACGGTGGGACGATCTTTCTTGACGAAATTGGTGATATCTCACCTAAGGTGCAGGTCAAACTTCTCCGCGTGGTCGAACAAAAAACGTTTCAACGCATTGGCGGTGTGTCGGATATAACCGTTGATGTTCGCATTATTGCTGCAACAAATCAATCTCTTGAGGAAAGGATTTGCCAAGGTTCTTTCCGTGCTGACCTTTATTATCGTCTGAACGTTGCAAATATTCATATGCCTCCCTTAAGGGAGCGCGGCGATGATATATTAATGTTGGCAGAATATTTTGTCCAAGAATTTAACATGACATTTCATAAGCGTTTTAAGGATCTTACTGGTGAAACAAAACAAATGTTTCTAACATATCAATGGCCAGGTAACATTCGGGAATTGAAAAACGTGTTAGAACGAGCTATCTTGCTCGGTGACGGTGAATTGGTTTCTCCTAAGGATATTGAATTTTCAGATATTCACAAACCTCAAATGTCAACCAGTCCACGAGATATGGAGATCGGGCAAAACAGTTATTCACTCTATGATTTAGAAAAACAGGCACTTCGACGAGCTTTGGAACAAGCAGGTTACAATCAGTCAAAAGCGGCAAGGCTATTGAGGATTAGCAGAGATACTTTACGTTACAGAATGAAAAAGTACGGCCTCAATCAACATTGTGATTAAGGTTTGCGTGGAGGGGGGTTCACGCAGCATGAGTGAACATCTCAACCGATCAGAGAGGCACTTCATTTCCATAAACCTACAATAAAAACATAAATCTTTCATCTGTCCTTGCTGGCATGGATATTGCCAGTTTAATTTCATATCAATGTAGCTAAGTCTTGTCTTAATGGATTCTTCAAATAACATAAATCGCGGAAAGCAAGATGCTCAGAGGTCGAAAAAAAGAATTTTGATTGTAGAAGATGAGCCGCTGGTGAGCTGGTCATTGACTAATGTATTAAACGATTTAGGTTTTCAAACCACAGTTGTACTCTCTGGGGGAAAAGCTATTGAAAAAATTTATTCCTCCCAATTTGATTTAGTGATTACTGACCTTAAGCTTCCTCAGATTAATGGTTTTGAAGTAGCTTCTGCGGTGAGAACTTTTGCTCCCCAAACTCCAATTATTCTCATTAGTGCAGTAGAAGATCAAATCTGTCGAGAATTTCTTGTCCAACAAGGGATAGATGGGTTTTTAGAGAAGCCTTTCAATCTTAGAGAAATGACTGCTTTAATCTCAAAATTTACTTGAGTTTTGTTGTTACTCTTAGGTTTTCCAAAAGAGGATCCAGGCGCCTGCGGAAGATAGAGTTCCCCTTCCACCCAACCAGATTTTTTTATCTCTGAATATAGCAACACACTAAGACTTAACACCATTGGGTCAATTCACCCGCAACGTGGGTTAATCCACCCACTTGTTGTTGTGGTATAATTCCAGGGGTAGTGTAAAAGATTATTAATGGGCAGTTGATTCTGGCATTCCTTGTGCAATATAAATATAAGATTTTTTACCAAGTCCTTTTTACCTCACAACCACAGAGGAGTTATTTATATGAGACATTCGAAGGCTTTCTTATTACTGTTTGTGGTGATGCTCCTGATTGTAGCACTTGGTGGGTTGGTCTTTTCACAAACACCAACTGCCAGAATTATTGTCAAAGGAGTGTCACCACAATTGATCAGGGATTTACCCAGCCCGAAGCCATTTACAACGGTTTCAAGTGGCTTGCCGAACGTTGGCAGGGGATCCAATGTTTGGTTAGAGGCGAAAGCAGTCCGCGGTGTTGATTTAGCACATCTTCATTACGATACGATTACATCGGTTACATGGCGTGTTATTTCCAAACCGATAGGCTCATTGGCCACAATTATGGCAACGGATACAGCAACTGCGTTAATGGGACTGACTGCGGTGATGGTGCCCGATTCACTTGGGCAGTATCAAATTGGGCTCAGTGTTACTACAGGCAACGGTACAAGCACTGAAGCGATACAGTATATCAACGCTGCGCATTATGTTGGTGTTGGTAACATTGTTGGCTCTGCAACGAGTCCAGAGTGCGCACTGTGCCACATCAGCAAAGAGACTGAGTGGAAAGAAACGGGCCACGCAAGCATCTTCTCGTACAACGTAGATAGCAGTGACCACTATGCCGATAGGTGCATCTCATGTCATACAGTTGGTTATGACACAACATCGACCTCAGTGAACAACGGGTTCGATGATGTTGCAGCAGCACTTGGGTGGCATGTACCAACGCCGCAGGTACCAGGCACGTGGGATAGCATAAAGGCAAATTATCCACAACTTGCAAAATTAGCGAACATCCAATGCGAGAATTGTCACGGTCCGGGCAGTTCACATCTTGGGGCTACGGATAAAAATAAGATTGCGGCAAGTTATTCTGCAGATATGTGCGGGCAATGCCATGATCGTAAAACGGGACATATCAAGAACTATGAGTGGAGTAACTCAGCACATTCACGCTCTGTCGCCGAAGGTGAAAACATCGAGTACATGAACCGTTCTTCCTGTTCGAGGTGTCACACTGCGCCAGGCTTTGTGAGGGAGATTATCAAAGGTGAGGCATCGGCAGCGCCGTATGCAGATGTTCAGCCGATCACCTGTGCAGCGTGTCATGATCCGCACAGTGATGGACACGAAGTTCAATTGCGCCGCCCATCTATTGCCGAAGCGTGCACGGGGTGTCATGTTACTCGTATTAGCAGTTTTTCTGGGTTGCATCATTCGCATCAAGCCCCAATGCTTGCGGGTTCTAACGGCACACCATACAATGGTGAGGCAGGACCAATTGGCAATTGGAGTGGATGGCAGCTTCCGGGTTATCGGTATCCGAATTCTTCACATAGTAGTATTGAAGAAAAGTGCGCTCAGTGTCATATGGCGACGGTTACTGAGATGGCTGATACCGCATTGATTCCTATACCATACACTCAGTGGCGTAACAAGATGGGTGGACATACATTCAGTGTGGTATGGAATCACGATACACCAGACGATGCAACCGATGATATCGTGAATCCATACGGATGTCGAGAATGCCATGGTGTCGTTTCGATGGAATTTGTCGAGCAAAGTCAGGCAACGATCCACGTGCTCTTGGATGAGCTGCGTGCGCTTCTTCCCCATCGGACGAGTGGCGACACGAGCGCTCCGAAGTTTCACACTGATGCTTCACTTACCAAGGTTCAAAAGGTTGGGGCATACAATTGGTACTTTGTCAATAACGATAACAGCTATGGTGTCCACAATCATAACTACGCGAAAGCATTACTTGAGGCTTCCATTGAACAACTCAAACTTGGAGCGGGTGCTGCTGGTCTTGTTGGCATCAGTGATGTACCAAACGACTAGGGCAAGCAAGTCTCCGTTATCTGGAATCAATTTCCGGCAGAGCGATACAGCATTGATCCAGTGATATCCTACGGTGTATGGAGGAAAGACCCAATGACGGGCACGAATAAGATTGGAACTGTCCAGGTAAACTCCTTGCGGGAGATGTTTACAAAAGCGTCATCAGAGACACGATTTACAATGGGAAGTGATGTTTGGACATTCGTTGGTTCTGTACCGACAGCTAATCTTTCCCAGTATGGCTTTGCGGCGCCAACTCTTTACGACTCGACCATTGTCGGCGGTATGAAGTGGACGACGTTCTACATTTCGGGTCATACACAAAACCCGTATGTCATCTATGCTTCACTGCCGGATAGTGGTTATTCAGTGGACAATCTTGCCCCTGCCCCACCGAATGGATTAAGTGCCGGAGTTGTTGCCGAAGGAGTAAAACTTTCATGGAAACAACCTCAGGATGCAGACTTCCAGTACTTTGCGCTATACAAGGGGACATCACCTAACTTTCCTCCGACTGATCCGCCTCTTGCAACAACAGCGGATACGAGTTATATCGACAGGAATGTTGTTCAGGGGAGTACGTACTACTACAAGATGTTAGCGTGCGATTTCTCTGGAAATAAGAGTGCTCTTTCTGATGAAATCTCGATGATTGTTCTCGATGTGAAAGAGGTTGGTGGAGCGCCAAAGGAGTTTGCACTGGAGCAGAACTATCCTAACCCCTTCAACCCTTCGACGGACATCAGATATCAACTACCAACAGCAGCACATGTTCGACTCGTTATTTACAATACTCTTGGTGTTGAAGTTGCGCGATTGGCAGATTTGGATCGGGAGGCTGGGTACTATGTTGCATCGTGGGATGGTAAAGATCATTCGGGTAAAATACTGAGTAGCGGGATCTATCTGTACAAGATGGAAGCTGGTGGATTCTCTTCGGTACGGAAGATGATCCTCGTCAAATAAAAGGAGGGTGGATTAGTGAAAAAGCGTGGGTAGTATGATCTACACACGCTTAGTTTTTAAAAGTTTATAATTTCAAACATTATACAAGAGGT
>JACQVI010000256.1 GCA_016209795.1 Ignavibacteriota bacterium | reverse complement strand
GTGTTTATTCATAAAGTTACGTAAAAAATAAGAATACCGATTGTTTTTTACAAGTGTTTAAGTTTTACATAGTTCGGATTGGATAGGATTTGAATTGCTTTTCATTCGTAAAATCTGCATATTGTATCATTGTTATGACGATAATCCGCTCAGTGATTTACCTGAGCTGGCTCGCGTTAGTTGCTGCAGGTTGTTGCTCCTCTGATAAATCCCAAACATCTGATACTGCTAAACCCGAAGCACAGGAAGTTAGAGTTCAATCGACTGGCGGCAAGCCAACAACAGTCAAGCCCAATGTTACGGAAATCGAAGCAAGGATAAATTCTATTACCCTTGTTGATAGCATCCACTATAAGCTTTCTATCTCTATCATTGCGGTAAAGCCAGCTGAAGGAATGGAGAGTTTAGCAGAGGCAGGGCAAGAGGTTGTTGTCTCACCTCTCTACACAACGGGAAAGAATGGTGGCATTGATATCATGAGTGAGCGAAATAGAAGCCTACGATCCTTGCGAGATCTACAGACTGGCGAAATGATTAAAGGAAAAATTTCGCTGGCTCAGAGTGGTGAGTGGATACTTGTAGAAGTTCAGGGACGGTAGATAGAGTATCTTTGTTATAATTGTTATGAAACTGGAAGTCCTTCGAGTTATCGTTGCTAGTGTGGCTTTTTGTGGATCACTGTGGCTCATTGTTCACAGCAATGTGAAAGCACCGCGCCCATCTCATAGGGATATCGAGCCTGCAAGAGCAACCCATGCATTTGAGGCAATGCGCTGGTACAACCAACAGCGTGCATACCCATCGGGAACAATACCTGAGGACTGGAGAGACAAAGCACTCGGACATATCAAGGAAAAAAATCTTCAAAGGTCTACGCAATCGACACCATTACTCTCATGGACATCTGTAGGTCCAAACAACATCGGTGGCAGAGTACGGTCGATCGCTATCAATCCTCTCAATCCTAATACCATCTACTGCGGTTCGGTAAGCGGAGGAGTCTGGAAAAGCACAAATGCCGGTGCGCTATGGTTTCCAACGAATGATTTTGCTCAAAACCTTATCATCGGTACGATGGTTATCGATCCGTTCGACACCAACACCATTTACGCAGGAACGGGTGAAGGCTATTTCAATTTCGATGCACTGAGAGGTATCGGTGTGTTGAAATCACGAGATGGTGGTTCGACGTGGACAGTCCTGAATAATTTTAGCACGCCCGATCAATTCTACTCTTACTATTACATCAACAAGCTTATCATACGACCAGATAATCCGAGTACGCTGTTTGCCGCAATACTCGGAGGAATCTGGAAAACAACCAACGGTGGTGGAAACTGGGCAAAGTTAAACGTACCAAGCACGACGAGGTTCTGTGTCGATTTAGTGATCAACCGTCAGTTTCCCAATACTATGTATGCAGCCTTTGGTTTACTGAGTACAGATGGAATTTATAAGACAACGGACGGAGGGACAAGCTGGTCTAAGGTTAGTAACACTGCTAATGGATTTCCTGCAGTCTCAACAAAATTCCAGAGAATTAGTTTAGGAATCTCGCGCAGTAATCCTTCCATTCTTTATGCCTGCCTAGCAGATTCGAATAACTACACTCACAGCATTCAAAAAACAACAGATGGTGGTAATTCATGGGCGCAAGTTGGAACACCATTTGATCCTGCCTTCAATGGAACACATCTCGGTGGACAAGGCTGGTACAATAACGTTATCGCTGTTGATCCTGTGGATCCTAACATTGTGTATGCTGGTGGAATCAACCTGTTTAAGAGTACGAACGGCGGAACTTCCTGGTTTCGGATCAGCAATGGATATGGCAGCCCATACGTTCATGTCGATCAACATGCCATCGCGTTTTATCCATCAAATTCTTCAATCATATACTTTGGTAACGATGGTGGAATGTTTAAGACAACAAATGGCGGTGCATCGTTTACAGAAATTAACACTAATCTTGTTACTACTCAATTTTACAGCGGTGCTGTTTATCCATCAGCCGAAATTTACTATGGTGGAACGCAAGATAATGGAACGTTAAAATCAGGTGTATTACCAGCGTGGTCGATGGTCTTTGGCGGTGACGGCGGTGCTACGGCTGTGAATCCCAACAATCCCAGTACAGTCTACACAGAATACGTTTATCTCTGCATCCAGAAATCGACGGATGCTGGCTTAACATGGACACGCACGATGAATGGTATTCCAACCAAAGGACCGAACCAGACTGACTGGACATCCGACCGTTGCAGCTTTATCGCTCCGTATGTGATGGATCCTTCTAATCCACAAGTGCTTGTCGCAGGAACATTCAAAGTCTATCGCACAACAAATGGCGGGCTTCCCTGGTCTGCCATCAGCACCGATCTCACTGGTGATGGTGATGGATCGGGTCAGGTTGGTTTGCCGGGGTCCGTCATCTCAGCACTTGCAATCGCGAAAACTTCCTCTGCGACGATATATGTTGGGACGAGTGGGTCTGCTACCATATCGTCTCGAATTTTGGTAACGACAAATACTGGAACCTCATGGTCTAATGTAACCACGTCTCCACTGCCGAATAGATATGTAACCTCCATTGCCGTTCATCCAGATTTTTCAAATCGTGCGTATGTTACCTATTCTGGGTATGGAACAGGGCATGTCTTTTATACAGGTGACCGCGGTGCTTCCTGGAATGATGTTAGTAGCAATCTACCTGATATTCCTGTGAATACGATCATCATCAATCCACTCAATACCAACCATCTTATCATCGGAACAGACTTAGGCATGTTTGAGTCCTTCAATGCAGGCGGCAGTTGGACACAGCAGAACAACGGTCTGGCAAACGTTTCTGTTGCCGACCTTGATCTCAGGGAGGGTGATCTATACCTCTTTGCCGCCACGCATGGACGTGGGATGTTCAAAGCAACGGCACCCTTAGGAACTGCTTCAGTTGCAAGAATATCCATTGCCGTTCATCAGAATCCTTTTTTGACACAGTATGCCGATCTCTATGTGGTTTCGCAGTCAGCACTTGCTGCAATACCAACGCTGAGAGTTGTAGCTGGGAGTGATTCAACGGATATCCCGCTGAGTGGAGGTCCGCGTGTGTATCGCGGCAGTTATGAGTTCACAATCAGCGGCACGATCATTCTTAGTGCTACTGCAACCGACTCACTGACCGGTTTCGATACGACTGTTACACGTACGATTAACGTTCAATTGCTAAAGCCTGGCATAGCAGGATCGATTTCCAGTCCTGATGGAAATGCCAAGCTTAGTGTCACAGAGAATGTGCTAAGAGATGAGACTTATTTTACGGTCGCGACCGAGAATGAACAGATTCCGTCTCCGCTTGTAGGAAAAGCGTATGCGATAGGGCCTGTTCGGGAGTTTTCTTCACCAATTCTCGTGTCTCTGAAATACTCTTATGACATGATTGAACCGAATACAGAACAGTTCTTATCACTCTACCAGCAGACACCGTCGGGTTGGAAACCAGTTCAAAGCTGGATTGATAGAAGTAGCAAGACCGTGTCCGCTCACATAACTTCTCTTGGAAGAATCGCTCTTGGCTATAGTGAACGATCACGTTCTCAATTTGTGCCAGAAGCGTATGCGTTGTTCCAGAACTTTCCGAATCCCTTCAATCCAAGAACAAAGATACAATTCACAGTGCCTGAACAGAGTCAAGTTCGATTGAAGGTATTTGATATAACTGGCAGTGAAGTACGAACTCTCATGGATCAAGAGCAAGGACCAGGGCGGTATGAAGTATCATGGGATGGCAACGATGAGTTTGGCAATAGCGTCGCGAGTGGAGTATACTTCTATCGACTCATTATAACCATTGGTAACCAAGTCATATTTACTTCAATGAACAAAATGATGTTCATAAAGTAGGTTCAATGATATGTATCTAAGAACATTCTTCGCCATTGTACTTGTGTGCTTTTTGGCTTTCTCTTGCAGGACAGGAGAACCGGATGAACAGACTGCGGCTAAGTTAACCGAGCAAGGATGGGAGTCTTTTACTCTTGGTGGTTACCAAGCGGCGCTAAGAAAGTTTCTTGAAGCAATTCGTGCGAATCCAGAATACGTTGATGCGTATAATGGCACTGGCTGGACGTACGCAAAGCTTAATAACTTGGATTCTTCTAAAATTCAGTTCACAACGGGATTGAATAAAGATCCTAACAATCTTGAAATTAAAGCAGGTCTCTCGTTTGTATACAATGCACAAAAGGATTATGATTTTTCCAATGATCTTGCACTCCAGGTGGCTGATTCTGATTCCAACTGGTCATTCAGGCGTGATACAACAATTACCGTTGATGATCTTCGATTACTCATTGCCGAGAATTACTTTGCAATAGGAAACTACAGTGCAAGCCTCGCACAGGTAAAAATCCTCAACCCCGGATTCGATGCTGATGTGACAACAGCGGAAGGGCAAGCCGCCCTCGCACATGAAATTGAGCGATTAAGGACCTAAGTGTAGGATTATCGTTTCGAAAGGTTTCGTAGTATCGGTTCCACTAGGCGAGCATCGATCTCATCACTGACGACAATTTCTCCAATGCTCTTTGGCAAGACAAACTTCGCTTTTGTTTTCTTCCCGTACAATGCTTTGAGCAGATTACTTATCCTCAAAAACTTCAAAGGAGGTTCATAAGGAACTTGCCTCAGTAGCTCCTCAAGCTTCGCGAAGCTATTTCTATCAATAATACGTGCTTCTCGAGCAATATGTAATTCCCATCGCAATCCAACAAGCACGGCTTCACCATGATGCAGTTTGTAGGAAGATAACGTTTCAAGCGCATGTCCGATAGTGTGCCCGAGATTTAATATCTGTCTTCCACCTGTGGGATTTTCCTCACGCTCATCTTCAGAAATTAACTTCACTTTGAACATATTACAACGCACGATAATTTCCTGAAGGATATCAAGATTGGTGTTGAGGACTTCATCAAGATTTTCCTCAAGGAAACAGAACATCTCTTCACTCAGAAATGCATATTTTAGCAATTCGCCTAATCCACAGATGGTTTCTCGTCGTGGAAGTGTGGAGAGAAGATAAACATCTGAGAACACAAACTTCGGCTGGTAGTATGCACCAAGAATGTTTTTCCCCATCGGATGATTGATAGCTACTTTCCCACCTATTGCACTTTCAACTTGCGCTAAGAATGTTGTAGGTACTTGAATGAAATCTACGCCACGTCGGTACGTTGCCGCAACGAATCCTGCAAGATCACCAACAACACCACCGCCAAAGGCAATGATTGCAGCTTTTCGAGGAATTTCGGACTCAAGAAGCGTTGAAACGATACTGTTCACGCGTGACAATGATTTTTGTCGCTCTCCAGGCGGGATGACAATCTCCAGAACATCAAACCCATGATGACGCAAAGCATTGGCAAGCTGACGAAGATGAAGCCGAGCAACGTTTGTATCAGTGATGATTGCTACGTGTCGCTGGGTATGATGAGAAGTATAAACTTCTGGAAAAGTACTTAAGGTATGGGTTCCAACATAGATAGGATAACTTCGATCTCCTAGTTCGACAAGGATTTCATGCATGATCTGATACTCCTTACTCAATAAGATGTTTAATGTGACGAACGATCTCGTCAACAGTTACACCAATTCGTCTATCGTCGGCGACAATGGTGACATCGGCTTGGCTGTAAAATGGCTCTCGAGCAGTAATGAGATGCTGGATTCTCACACGAAGCTCTTCATCGCTCAATGGATTTCCTTCGGGTGTTTTCAACAGAGGCCGATCAGTCTTAAATCTCATTCTGTGAAAAATTTCTTCCGGTTCAGTTTTCAAGTAGACCAACACACCCGATGCCTTGATGATGTTTACGTTGTTTTGATTGGCAACGGTACCACCACCTAATGAAATAACGTACATATTTCTCCGACTGACATCGTAGAGCACTTGACGTTCGACTTGGCGAAAATACTCCTCGCCAAGCTCAGAAAAAATATCAGAGATAGTTTTGCCTGTGATTCTTTGAATCTCCGTATCGATATCAAGATAGTCATAGCCGAGTGTGTTGGCGAGGAGGGGGGCAATGGTACTTTTACCGCTTCCCATGAAACCGGTAAGGTAGATAAGATTTTTTTTGTTCTTATGCATCAATTAGAAATGAACAGCTATCCCGACCGTCAATGCCATGCCATCGATATTGATCCTTGAAGCGAAAGGTTCCTGGTCTAAGTAGAGTGGCGTGCCTCGATAGACAATGACCTGCTGTGTAAATTTGTTCACTGTTTCAAACTGTACGTCGCGAAATTTAATTTCACTGCGCAGAGATATTCGCGGAGAAACCTTATACAATAGACCACTGAGAACATGAATACCGTATCCCATAATTCGTTCAATCGTCCTGGCGCGAGCTCCTGCATATTCATACCGTCGGCTCCCAAGGTATGTTCCGCCGCCCCCACCCATATAAAAGCGAATGTTTTCATCACCAATTGGTATAAAAAAATATCCAGAGAGTTCTATAGGAATAGTTGTGTAGCCATCCTTTACGGGGATAGTTCGCGAGCCTGAGGTGTCAAACAATTCTGTTTTTGAAAGGTATTCAACACTCAAGCCGATTTGTACGGCGAGAGGCTCGATGGTTCGACGGAGATCAATCCCTGCTCCAAAGATGTTATCCAATCGTAAGAATTGACTGCGGATGATTTCGTCTGCATCATCTGGATGGCGAAAAAGTTTTGATGAGGTGGTAAATGATCCAATCAGCGTCAGCTCATAGAGATATTCTTGAGCAAAGGAAGGAACGACACATCCTAACAGCGTTACCACTATGCAAATATGTAAACGCCGCACGTAAAGACTCCTTCATCGAATACTAAGCACCGTTAACGATAGAACAGATCTCGATTATCAACAATATCTGCAGACTTCTTAAGTTGATCTGACCACTCACTTAAGAAACGATTTCTCTTCTCGGATAACAGCTGAGAGCGTAGGTTTTCTTTCTGCGAATTATACGCAGTACTATCAAACGGTGTTTTCGATAGTAGCTTGACGATGCATACGCCTCGTTGCCCTTCGATTGGCTTCGAAATCTGTCCAGGGTTCAGCGTAGAAATACCTCCGATAAGTATCAAGTCTCGTCCGATGCCTGGTATGGAGCCGGACAGTGTGAATGGTGCCAAATGTTGAACAGGTAAATCCGGACGTTTAGCAGAAATGTTTTGTAAGTCGCCATTCGGGTTTACCATTTGAAGCAATTCGTTAGCAAGTATTTTGAGTTTTTCAATTTTTTTCTCTCGCTTCAATCGAGTCTCGACGGTACTTTTCACTTCGTCGAATGGACGTATCCCTGCTTCTTTCACTTCAGAAATCATAAAAACTCCCCAGCCATTCGAAAGTGTTATAGGTTCACTGATATCACCCAACGTTCCTGTAAATGCAAACCTGTTGAGTGTCGAATTTGAGCCGATGCCGGGAATCACTGCGTCTTTCTGAAAAGGAAGTGTTTCGACAACATTGTATTTATTGAGTTCGGCCTCTTTCTGGAAGTCTCCCTGTTTAGCCAGGTATGCAAAATCTTGTGCACGCTGAGATAGTTCACTCCGCGTTTTGGGACTAATATGGACAGCGATGTGAATGTCTGAAAACCTCGCTTCTCGATTATCTCGCCCAAGCACTTTGATAATATGATAACCAAATTGCGACCGCACGGGACCGACAATCTGCCCAATTTTTGCTTTGTACGCAGCTTCCTCGAACTCCTTGACCATACGTCCTTTGCCAAACCAGCCAAGATCACCGCCGCGCGCACCTGAGCCTGGATCCTTAGAATATTGCTTTGCAAGTTCAGTAAAATCTTCTCCACGTTTAGCTCTCACGGAGATTTCGTTCGCCTCCTTTAAAGCCTTGGCACTATCGTTATTCTCGACCTTGATAAGAATGTGACTTGCACGAATGAATTCATCTTTACCCGATCGGAATTCCAGCACTTTGATAAGATGGTACCCATCGTATTCGTTAACCGGATCAATAATATCTCCAACCTTAGCACTGAAGATTACATTTTCTTTTTCTTGGCTCAGTTCCCCATGTTTATGAAAGACAGTATCATTTGGTGGAGTTTCTGAGTACGTCTTTACAAGCTCATCGAAGTCAGCACCAGCGTTTGCACGCCTCAAGATGTCTTCCATGTCTGCAATGACATCTTGGGTATCTTTTTCTGAGGCAGTTTCACGAAAAAGTACGTATTTGAGTTTACGGGTTGCCTCGACCTTGTAATCTGCAGAGTTATCGTTATAGTAACGGCGAAGATCTTCGTCCGTGAGTGTGATTTCATCATCTCGAATAAGTCGATTAGGGTCCAGAAGGATGTAATCAGCTTCATATTTGATATTCTGATCAACGTAGTTATGCAAAACCTCTTCCTCAGTAACCTGTACACTGGCAAGTACAATGCTGTATAATTTTGCCATTAGCCGCTGTCGGCGAAGCTCAGCTTCTGCAGCAATCATGGCATTCCTGTTCCGTGGATCAAGGATAGCAGCTTCATATGCTGCACGGTTGAAAGTACCTGTGGAATCAATGAACTGGCGGCGAAGGAGTTCCGGAGGGGTATCGCTTCTTACCCAATCATAAATTTCCTGGTCACTCACAGAGACACCAAAACGTTTGATCTCTTCATCATAGAGTTTTTGCTCAAGAAGATAATTCCAAATCTGATCGCGAATGAGTTTCTGCTGTGCTTCATCGGGATCAACGCCCGTTTGGGCTTTTTGATTTTCAGTTGCTCGGCGAACAAGTTCAGCAAAGTCCTTTGAGAGAATTGGCTCGCCATTGATCTTTCCAATCTCAAAAGATTCAGCCTGCCGACTGCTTCTCCGAATGCCTGTGATATCCATTCCCCAATCAAAGACAATATAGATAACAAACAACCCCGCGAAAACCGAAAAAATAGTTGTCATGCTTTCGCGTATTTTGGTCATTAATGGCATGATGGAAGT
>JACQVI010000259.1 GCA_016209795.1 Ignavibacteriota bacterium | reverse complement strand
TTAAGTTCCACCAAGTCGGGACGTCGGCGAGTAGGCTATTACGATGATTATCGGAGTTCCTCGTGAATCGTATCAAGGAGAGCGGCGAGTTGCACTGGTGCCTGCTACTGTGCCTGCTCTTATCAACGTTGGACTGAAGGTACTCGTCGAACGCGGCGCGGGAGACAATGCTGGTTTTCCCGATTTAGCGTATGAAGAGCAAGGTGCAAGTTTTGCTACGGATCGGTCTCAACTTTTCTCTTCGGTAGATGTAATTGTTCAAGTAAGCAGCTTGAAATCGAATCCCGATGTGGCTCATTCTGGTCAGATCATTGTAGGACTCCTCAATCCATTTGCAGCACCTGAAGTTGTACGAGGACTTGCAGAGAAAGGCGTGACTGCATTTGCTTTGGAGCTTCTTCCACGCATCAGTCGTGCGCAATCGATGGATGCACTCACATCGATGGCAACGATAGCAGGCTACAAATCTGTTCTCTTAGCTGCCGAGCGACTTCCGAAGATGTTCCCGATGATGTTTACTGCCGCTGGAACCCTCACGCCAGCAAAAGTTTTTGTCGTCGGTGCAGGTGTGGCTGGACTTCAGGCAATTGCCACCGCTCACCGACTCGGCGCTGTCGTGCAGGCGTACGATGTTCGTCCATCGGTGAGAGAGCAGGTTGTGAGTCTTGGAGCTAAGTTTCTTGAAATAGAGTTGGAGGCCAAGGGTGCTGAGGCGTCAACTGGATACGCAAAAGCTATGGGAGAAGAGTTCTACCGCCGCCAGCGAGAAACAATGAAGCAGGCAGTTGTCGAGCACGATGTAGTCATCACCACTGCGGCGATACCGGGCAAAAAAGCTCCCATCTTAATCACGCAGGAGATGATCGAAGGAATGCGCCCCGGATCCATCGTCATAGACTTAGTAGCTGAGGCAGGCGGCAACTGCGAACTCACTCGACCGGGTGAAACTGTAGACTTGAACAGGGTCACGATACTCGGTCCGGTCAATCTCCCATCTACCGTTCCGTACCACGCCAGCCTGATGTATGCGAAAAACGTTACAGCATTTCTACAGAACCTTGTGAAAGATGGACAGTTGCAGATAAATATGGAAGATCAAATAATCAGAGATACACTGCTCATGCACAAGGGAGAAATTGTGAATGCGCAGGTGAGGGAGATGTTGGGATTGGCTACTTCAACGGTCGAAGGTTCTCGTCCATGACCACTGAACTCGAAATAGGGCTGTATATCTTTATGTTCTATCACACTCTAACATGATGGATGACTTGAAGCGAATCGCACCGAGACGGAAATCGATCCGTCTACCTGAATACGATTATGCTCTTCCTGGCAGCTACTTTATCACTGTTTGCACCAGAGGGAGGGAATATCTGTTCGGTGAAATCAGTAATGGTGTAATGCGAGAAAATCATCTTGGAACAATTGTTCGAACGTGTTGGAAGGAATTGCCAGATCATTATGACAATATCTTATTGGATGAATTCGTCATCATGGCGAATCATATTCATGGGATTATTATCATCATCGGGGACGTTATCGTCCATCGTGTAGTAGGGGATGGTCTGAGACCATCCCCTACACCATTCCCTACGAACGTGAAACACAAACGACACGGATTACCGGAAATCGTCCGTGCGTTTAAATCGTTTTCTGCACGTCGCATCAACAAATTCCGTAAAACGTCGTCTCAATCGATCTGGCAGCGGAATTATTTCGAACATATCATCCGCAATGAAAAATCTCTAAACCGGATTCGAGAATACATTGTGACAAATCCTGAGCGATGGGAACTGGACAATGAAAATCCAGATTGTAGGAGCGTTGATGAGTTTAATCTGTGGCTGAAGTTAGAAGGGAAAGAACCTCTATTGAAGAAACTATAACTCGACAATCAATGACCACTGAGCTCGAAATAGGTCTATACATCTTTATGCTTGCCGGTTTTCTCGGCTATCACATAATCACGCGTGTGCCGCCACTTCTGCATACACCGCTGATGTCGGCAACCAATGCTATAGCAGGCATTTCACTTGTCGGCTCACTTGTTGTGGCGGGAGCTGATTACGGTCCGCTCAGCACAGCCCTCGGATTCATTGCTGTGACCTGCTCATCGACGAACGTCGTTGGCGGTTTTCTCATTACAGATCGAATGCTGAAGATGTTCAAGACGACAAAGGAGCAATCTGACAAACACCGCCGACTTCGGTTTGATCCGAAGTGGATGCTCACTGTACCTGTGCTGGTGGTTATCCCCTTGGTCGTCATCTACATGTCCGAACAACTGAGGGTAGATGCGATCTATTTTTTCCGTGAAGTATTACCAACACAGGCGCTGATGTATTTCTACATTGTATCGGCAGCTTTGTTCATTTTAGGACTCAAAGGATTGAGTTCGCCAAAGTACGCCCGCAAGGGTATGCATGCGGCTGCGCTAGGAATGTTTATGGCTGTCGCAGGGACGCTTTTCCACCATGAGATTGTCACGTACAAATGGATCATTATAGGGTTTATCATCGGCTCCGTAGTCGGCGGAGCAATGGGGCTGCGAATACCGATGACGGCTGTACCGCAGCGAACAGCTCTTTCTCACTCCCTTGGTGCGCTCGCAGCATGTCTTGTTGGAATCTCTGAATATTTCCGGCATCATGGAGTACTCGGCACTGCAGTGATGACACCACTCACCTTCGAGGTAGTTGTCGGTGGCTTAACGTTTACTGGAAGTTTGATGGCTGCGGCAAAACTGCAAGGAATATTGCCCGGGGCTCCGATAACCTACAAGGGACAAAACGTGTTCAATCTTACCTTGCTTGCCGTTATCGTAGCGTGTATGGTTTATCTTGTCGTCATGCCGCCCTCGCCGGTATTCTTCCAAGTCATGGTCGGCTTGGCATTCGTATTTGGATTGTTGTTAGTCATTCCCATTGGTGCAGCTGATATGCCCGTTGTGATCGCTCTGCTCAACTCGTATGGCGGCCTCGCTGATGCGTCGATGGGATTTGTTCTGATGAATAAAATTCAGATCATCACAGGCTCACTGGATGGTACTTCGGGTTTCTTGCTGTCACTCTTGATGTGCCGTGCCATGAACCGCTCGGCAATCAATGTTTTGTTTGGCGCATTCGGTAAGGTCGAGAAGGAGACTCAGGCAGTGGCGGAGGCGAAAGGCACCGTTCGCTCTATCGCTCCAGACGAGCTGGTTGTTTTGTTCGATAGCATGAGATCGGTGATTATCGTTCCGGGATACGGTATGGCGGTTGCTCAGGCTCAGCACAGCGTGGCAGAGTTAGCGAAGCACCTGATGAAGCGCGGCATCGACGTAAAGTATGCCATTCATCCTGTGGCGGGCAGGATGCCTGGGCACATGAACGTTTTGCTCGCTGAGGCGAATGTTCCCTATGACCAGTTGTATGAGATGGAGCAGATCAATCCGTACTTTGCTCAAGCGGATTTAGCGTTGGTTGTCGGTGCGAATGATGTAACAAACCCTGCCGCTAAGTATAATAAGGATAGTCCGCTGTATGGCATGCCAATTTTAGATGTCGAACGTGCCAAGGCGATTGTTGTTTTGAAGCGCAGTCTCGCACCAGGCTTTTCCGGCGTGGAGAACGAGTTATACTATAACCCGAAATGCATGATGCTGTTCGGTGATGCAAGGGAGAGTCTGAACAAATTATTTGCAGCGATGAAATCTTAACAATCGTGAACAACAACTCAAGAAAGGAGTCATTTTATGACAACCGTTAGACAAATCTTAGAAACTAAGGGGAATCAGATTTGGTCTGTTTCACCCGAAACGACAGTCTTCGATGCGATTAAACTCATGGCAGACAAGAATGTCGGAGCGTTGCTCGTGTTAGAAGCGGAAAAGTTACGGGGCGTTATCTCTGAGCGTGATTATGCTCGGAAAGTTATACTGAAAGGCAAATCATCGAAGGAAACACACGTCAAGGAGATCATGACTGCAGAGGTTGTTATTATTCGACCCGAAAATTCTATTGAGGAATGCATGGCGGTGATGACTCATAAGCGAATCAGACATCTACCTGTTGTTGATAAAGAAAGACTGATTGGCATGATTTCCATCGGAGACGTCGTGAAAGCCATCATATCCGAGCAGGAATTCACGATCAAGCAGCTCGAGAATTATATTACTGGCTCACGCTAACAAGTACAATTACAAGTCAACAAAGTAGCTTAGTGCAAGTTCATTACTCATTGTGCAGTGCAATCCGCTTTGCATGGGACAGTGCAAGAACTACAATACCTAAGCTACGTTGATATCGGAGTTCTCGCTCCATTGTACGTTGCACGTTCTCACCTCAATTCATCATCGCAGCCCGTCCAACCTCCGCTGGTTTTTCTATTGTAGGTAACTTCTCTTTCTGTGCACCATCGTGTGTCTTAAACACCATTTCCAAGACCTCATCCATCTCTTTGACGAAATGAAATTGCATTTCTTTGAGAATGTCTTGTGGAATATCGTCAAGGTCGTACTTATTTTTTTCAGGCAGGATAACATACTTGATTCCCGCACGATGAGCAGCGAGGACTTTTTCTTTAATCCCACCAACAGGCAGTACTGCACCACGGAGTGTTATTTCTCCTGTCATTGCAAGATCATTCCGAACTAATTGTCCAGTCAAAAGAGATGTCAATGCTGCAAGGATTGTCACCCCAGCGGAGGGACCGTCTTTTGGCGTAGCACCGGCAGGGACATGGATATGGATATCGTATCGCTGCCTGAAGGACTCATCAATGCCAAGCTTCTTGGTTTGAGCGGCGATGTAGCTCATTGCCGCTTGCGCAGATTCCTTCATCACATCGCCAAGCTGTCCCGTGAGAATTAAATTTCCTTTTCCCTTCATTTGTGTGGCTTCGATGAAGAGAATATCTCCACCGACAGGCGTCCATGCCAAACCCGTGGCAATGCCGGGTTTGTTGATACGTTCAGCAACTTCGGGGAAGAACTTTTGATGACCAAGATATTTCACAAGTGAGTCAGCTTGTATAGCTGCTCTCTCAGTTTTTCCCTCAGCGACATCCTTTGCAACGGCACGACAGACATCAGCAATACGGCGCTCGAGCGTACGAACTCCAGCTTCCCGAGTATACGCCGAGATGACGTGACGAATTGCATCATCCTCGAAGGTAATGTTCTGTTCTGTCAACCCATGTTCCGCTCGCTGCTTGGGAATTAAAAATCCTTTTGCAATGTGAATCTTCTCGTCCTCAACGTAACTCGGGATCTCGATGATCTCCATGCGGTCTCTCAACGGGGGTGGAATTGGATCGAGCAGGTTTGCTGTCGTTATGAACAAAACCTTCGATAGATCAAACGGCAGTTCGATGTAGTGATCGCTGAAACTAAAATTCTGTTCAGGATCAAGAACTTCCAACAATGCTGATGACGGATCGCCACGGAAATCCATTCCGATTTTATCGACTTCATCAAGCATGAAGACAGGATTGTTCGACCCAGCTTTTTTAATTCCCTGGAGGATGCGTCCGGGAAGTGCACCGATATACGTTCTGCGATGACCACGGATCTCTGCCTCGTCGTGAACACCGCCAAGAGAGATGCGAACAAACTTTCTCCCCAGTGCGCTTGCGATAGAGCGACCAAGTGAAGTTTTTCCAACCCCAGGCGGACCAACAAAGCAGAGGATCGGACCTTTCATTTCATGTTTCAACTTGCGAACAGCAAGGTATTCTAAGATTCGTTTCTTTACTTTTTCCAGCCCGTAATGGTCTCGCTCTAAGACCTCACGGGCTTTTGCAATATCAAGATTGTCCTCAGTCGAAAAAGACCACGGTAAATCCAACAGCCAATCAATATAGGTGCGGGATACTGTGTACTCAGCAGAAGATGTGTGCATTTTGGAGAGTCGCTCTAACTCTTTCTCTACGGTTTTCCTAACTTCTTCAGGGAGATTGGCTTTCTTAATTCTCTCCCTGAACTCTTTAATCTCAACACCTTCACCATCCTCACCCAATTCTTTTTGAATCGCTTTCAACTGCTCTCGTAAAACATACTCACGCTGGCTTTTGTTGATTTCCGCCTGAACATCCGATTGGATCTTACTTCCGATTTCAAGCCGTTGAACGATCTTATTCAGCATGAGATGCACTTTCTGCAACCGATCCTTGACGTTAAGCGTTTCAAGAATTTCTTGTTTTTCATGAGTATGTGCATTCACAAGCGATGCTGCCGTGTCAGCAACGGCGCCAGGATTATCGATGTTAAGGACAAGCGTTAACTGATCTTCATTCAGCTCAGGCGAGAGCTCAACAACACGGTGAAAAACGGTTTTAATTGCGGTCACTAAGGCGTCGACCTCAACATCCTCAGTTACTTTATCATCAATTTCTTGGGCAGCGGCTTTGAAGTAAGGCTCCGATTGAATGAAGGAAAGAATCCTCGCACGTGAAAGTCCCTGGACGAGAACGCTCTTCGTTCCATCAGGGAGATTGAACACCTTCAGAACCTTGACAACAGTTCCTAAGGTGAATAAATCCCTTTGCTCGGGATTCTCAATGTTTCCTTCTCGCTGTGCGACAATGAGAAGCGGAAGATTTTCTCGCTGAACTTCATCAAGCACTCTTAGACTTTTCTGTCTTCCCACTGAGAGTGGCAGGACCTGTCGAGGGAAGAATACTGTGTTCCTAAGAGGAAGGACAATGTACGTTTCTGGAATATGAACTATTTCATGTTTCTTACTTTCAGACCGACTGCCTTCTTTTTTCATAATGTTTCAGCTTTCTGGTAAATTTGTTGTAATCTTTACTTAATAAAACAAAAAGGGTAGAATTGAGGTTCAGC
>JACQVI010000253.1 GCA_016209795.1 Ignavibacteriota bacterium | reverse complement strand
CTCTACATTCTAATGGTAAAGATAAAAATAAAACAAGTTGACGCCTTCACCACGACACCACACTCAGGTAACCCTGCCGGTGTTGTCGATGGGAAAGATTTGACTGAACAGCAAATGCAAGCAATTGCTCGTGAACTGAATCTTTCTGAAACAGCTTTTGTTTTGCCGCCAACAAAACCTGATGCCGACGTCAGATTACGATGGTTTTCACCAACAACGGAAGTTCCGCTCTGTGGTCATGCAACTGTGGCGACCTTCCATTCTCTCGCTGAAGAAGGTAAGTTGGACATGACTACCCAAGGGAAATACTATTTCAAAGTTGATACTGCATCTGGAATATTGCCTGTGGAGGTGACAAAAAATGGTAGTGTAAATTCTGTGATGTTTGGTCTCAAAGTATCGACACTGGAACGTGTCACTCACTATAAAATCGATCTTGTCCGTGTTTTGAATATACCATTTGGAGACTTTGAAAGCCAAATCGCAATGGTGCGTACGGATTATCTTTATGTTCCCCTCAAGCGATTACATACGTTATTTTCACTCAAACCTGATTTTCTCACGATGGCAAAGTTTCTTCAAACACGAAAGCTTCGTGGAATGTGTCTTTTCACTACTGAGACGATTGACCGTGAGTCTGTTGTTCATTCACGCTTTTTTGCTCCAAACATCGGGATCAATGAAGATCCCGTGACTGGCTCAGCGCATGGACCGTTGGCAGTATTTTTGTATGAGCTTGGTATTCTCGATATCAAGAATGGTCGCTGTATTTTCCAAGGGGAACAGGGTGATGCTATTGGACGACGTGGTCGGGTAAGTGTTGAGCTTTGTGTTGATGATGGTAAACCTGTTTCCGTCAAAATTGGAGGCAATGCAGTGACTGTTCTCGAAGGTGAAATGGTACTGCGCGAGTAAGTCCGTCCACACAAGGACGATATTTCATGTCCCCCCATTCCATCGTTTTCGTTATCCTCCTCTTCGCTTCTATTTCTTTTTTTTGGTTCAGTGCTCGTCGTCTCATCAGTTTTCTAAAGCTTGGCAAGCCTGAGAAAAGGTCTGATCGGCAATTTAGTCGGATGAAGAATGTCTTAGTCGTGGCATTTGGGCAATCCAAATTGCTCCGAGAGCCTGTAGCCGGACTCATGCACTTCTTTATCTTCTGGGGATTCGTTATCCTTCTTTTGGCAATTGTCGAATCTATCGGCGAAGGCATCTCCTCGGGTTTTTCTTTGGCGTTTCTTGGGACTCTCTATCCCCCGTTAGTATTTATCCAGGATCTGATCGGCATTTTGGTCGTTAGTTCTGTTCTGGTGGCATTATACCGCCGTTATGTTTCCCGACCGAAGCGATTGGAAGTAGAGCGTCCTTCAAAGATCGATGCCACAGTGATTCTTCTCCTGATTTTGTTGATCATGTGCTCGATGTTCGGACAAAATGCCCTTAACATTTCACGTGGTATGGCTATTGCTGGAGAATCACGGTTTTTTTCATACACTCTGTCTGAAATAACAGCAGAACTTTCTGTGGATCAACTGGAAATATGGTTTTACGTTTTCTGGTGGATGCACCTTGTCCTTGTGCTTGGCTTTCTGAACTACCTTCCCTACTCTAAACATCTTCATATTATTTCATCAATCCCAAACGTCTATCTTGCCAAACTTGAAAACCGCGGAAGCCTGAAAGCATTACATCTCCAGGATGAAACGGCGACTAAGTTTGGAGCTTCCGATGTCGAAGACCTCACGTGGAAGCAACTGCTCGATGGATATACTTGCACTGAGTGCGGTCGCTGTACTGCCGCATGTCCTGCCGCAATAACCGGAAAGCCTTTATCACCTAAGAAAATCATCGTCGATATCCGCCGTCGACTGATGGAGAAGGCTCCAGTGTACTTGGCAAACCTCGAAACTCAATCCTCGAATCACGAATCTCGAACCCAATCTATTCTTAAGAAACATCTCATCGACGATTACATCACTGAAGACGAGCTCTGGGCATGCACAACGTGTATGGCATGTGTGCAGGAGTGTCCGGTGCAGATTGAGCATGTCGATGCGATTGTGGATATGCGGCGATACCTTGTGTTGAATGAATCCCGATTTCCTAAAGAAATGCAGGCAACGTTTCAAAACTTGGAGCGGAATTTTACGCCGTGGGGATTCAGTCATTCGACCCGAGCAGATTGGGCAAAGGGACTGAATATTCCCAGAGTCTCAGAAAATCCTAATGCAGAGATCCTCTTCTGGGTTGGCTGTGCGGGAGCTTATGATGTGCGCTACAAAAAAGTAACACAAGCGTTCGCCAAGCTTATGCAGATCGCTGGAATAAACTTTGCAATTCTTGGAACTGAAGAAAAGTGTAACGGCGATCCCGCTCGCCGTGCAGGCAATGAGTACCTTGCCCAAATGCTGATGGCTGAAAACGTCGCAACGCTCAGTAAATACAACGTAAAGAAGATTGTTACGACATGCCCGCATTGCTTCAATATCTTCAAAAATGAATATCCACAATTCGGCGGCAATTATGAAGTTACTCATCATACTGAATTCATCATGGGTTTGATTGAGGCTGGGAAGATCAAATTATCAAAAAAGAAACAAGCGACGATTACCTATCACGATTCGTGTTATCTCGGCAGGTACAATCAAGTGTACGACCAGCCGAGGAACGCGATTAAAGCGATTCCCGGCGTGCAAACGGTAGAGATGAAACGCTCACGTGATAAAGGATTCTGCTGTGGAGCCGGCGGGGCAAGAATGTTCATGGAAGAACCGATTGGCAAGCGTGTCAATATTGAACGAACTGAGGAAGCGCTGGCTCTTAATCCCGACGTCATAGGCACCGCTTGTCCATTTTGCATGACGATGCTTACTGATGGCGTAAAAGCAAAAGAAGCTATTGACCGAGTGCAGGTTAAGGATATTGCGGAGCTGGTGCTGGAGGCGGTG
>JACQVI010000252.1 GCA_016209795.1 Ignavibacteriota bacterium | reverse complement strand
AGCTGCGGCCGGTGCGACTGGTTTTGAACCACCACCGGAAATCCGTTGTGACAATTTTTATTATAAAGGAGTACGTTTACCATATATAAAATTCCCTCGGCAGCCGGAACGAAATTGATTCTTACATGATTATTCAAAAGACAGGTTGCATTTGTGTTTGCGTAATATTTCTTGTAGCTCTTAATTTTGCTTCGAAGAGTCGTGGGCAGGTAAAATCAGATTCGCTTACTGTTCAACCGGACACGTTGAGGTCACCATTAATCCCCGACTTTGAAACAATTACAGATCGGTGGAGTGGGATTCCACTCCCATCGTATGAACTTTATGATGAAGGTCGTTGGTATGATCCTTACAATCAGAATATTCTCAAAGGAGACTATCCTATTTTTGGGCAAAATACATTCTTCATCTTAACAGCAGTCGTCGATAATTTTGGTGAAGTAACACGAGTTCGGACACCAAGTGGTGTCAGTACTCTTGATCCCTTCAGCCAATCTTTTTTTGGTCGAGGAGAACGCTTTTTACTCAACGAAAATGCGAGAGTCACACTCGAATTGTACCATGGTGATGTTGCATTTCGACCAAGGGATTGGGAGGTCAAAGTTACTACAGTTTTTAACCTAAACTATCTAAATACTCGCGAGAAGAATGCAGTTAATGTTAACGTCCGCAAAGGCGATAACCGAACGGAGACGCATCTGGCATTTCAAGAATTATCATTTGAAAAACATCTCTTTGATATAAGCGATCATTATGATTTTATATCGTTGAAAATAGGTATTCAGCGATTCGGTAGTGATTTTCGGAATTTTGTTTTCAGCGATTTTAATTTAGGTGCCAGACTTTTTGGTAATTTTGCATCGAATCGTTTCCAGTACAATGTTGTCTTCTTTCCGATGCTTGAGAAAGAAACAAATAGTGAACTAAACACTGTCTTTGATGATCGGGAGCAAGACGTTGCTATTGCAAATCTCTATGTTCAGGATTTCTTAACACTTGGATATACGACAGAATTGAGCTTTCATTACAACCATGACAAAGCGACAATTCACTTCGATGAGAATGGCTTTCCTGTGCGGCCGGCGATTATTGGCAACGTTAAGCCACATGAAATCGATGCATTTTATCTAGGCTGGGCAGGGGATGGTCATATTAGTGATCTAAATATTAATCATGCCTTTTATCATGTTTTTGGAAAGGATGATTTCAATTCACTCGCAGGTCAGCGAATCACACTGAATGCTCAAATGGCAGCGCTCGAGTTATCGTTGGATCATGATTGGATGCGTTTCAAAGTTTCAGGATTCTATGCTTCAGGTGATGCCGATCCGATGGATGATGTAGGAAAAGGATTTGATGCGATCATCGATCAACCGTTCTTCGCCGGTGGTCCATTTAGTTATTGGAACTCTCAGGCTTTAAGACTTCAAGGGGTTGGCTTGGTCCAAAAGTTGAGTCTCTTACCATCGTTGCGAAGTAGTAAGCTTGAAGGGCAGGCAAATTTTGTAAACCCTGGATTATGGCTTGCCAATGTTGGATACGATGCTGAGATTTCACCAAAATTAAAAGCAATTCTCAATGTCAATTATCTCAGATTTGTGCATACAGAATCGCTGCAGAATTTCTTAAATCAACCTGCTATCCATCGGCAAATTGGTATTGATTATGGAATCGGAATCATTTATCGACCGTTCCTGAATAACAATGCTATCTTGACGTTTGGCTTATCGGCCATATACCCACTTAAAGGCTTTAGAGATATTTATGAGACGTCACAGATGCAGTTTGCCGGATTTACTTCCATGGTATTTACCTACTAATCCGTATTGCGCTATGCCAAGAGTGTTTTCGCCTTGCAGTGTTTTGCCCTTTATGATTTATTTCGTTATCAACTTCAGTTTTTCGAGTGAAATTGTAATGGCCCAAATAAGCCCATTGGTGAGGCAAACAAAAGAGGAAATGTATGCAAAAAGCAAAGGATGTCTGACATGTCATAGTGGTATCGAGAATATGCATAAGAACGAACGGCTAGGGTGCATTGATTGCCATGGGGGAAATGCTAATGCAACGACTATAGAAGCTGCACATGTTAAACCGAAATATCCTTCAATGTGGAAAACGTCTGCGAACCCAGTTCGTTCGTATACCTTATTAAATAAGGAGTATCCTGATTTTATCCAATTTATCAATCCAGGCGATTTACGTGTTGCAGATGAGGTTTGTGGACCTTGTCATGCCGAAGAGGTCAAAAATGTCCAAAAAAGTATCATGACGACCTCAGCGTTGTTATGGGGAGGTGCTGCATACAACAATGGAATTCTTCCTCTCAAGAGTTATATTCTTGGTGAGAGCTATAGCAAAGATGGAAAACCTCAGCGTATCAATACCATTCCGCCGCCAACAGACGATGAACTTAAGAAAGGTATTTTGCCTTTTGTGCTACCATTGCCTCGATGGGAAATTACTCAGCCACCGGATAACTTTCGTAGCTTTGAGCGCGGTGGTAGAGTATTTCGCGGTAATCCATCAGAAATTGGAATACCTAATCCGCTGGAAGACCCCGGACGACCTGATATGAAGTTGAGTTCACGAGGACTTGGAACTGAACTTCGCATCAGTTCCCCTGTTCTTAATATCCACAAAACAAGGTTGAATGATCCACATCTCTCATTTCTTGGAACGAACGATCACCCGGGTGATTATCGTTCGAGTGGATGCACAGCTTGTCATGTTGTGTATGCGAATGATCGCTCTCCCGTGCATTCAGGACCGTATGCTAAGTTTGGAAACCTTGGTCGTAGCTACACTGCTGATACGACAATCTCTAAAACCGAGTCAGGCCATCCAATCATCCATCAGTTGACGCGTGCAATCCCATCGAGTCAGTGCATGGTCTGTCACATGCATCAACCGAATGCTTTTGTGAACACATATCTCGGATATCAAATGTGGGATTATGAAACAGATGGGGAGATGATGTATCCGAACAAGCAAAACTCCCCGTCTGCTTTGGAGGCATTTGAAATGCTGTCAGCGAATCCAGAGGAAGCAGTGTTACGCGGTAACTGGGGTGATCCTGAGTTTTTGGTAAAAGTTAGTGATCTCAATCCTATGCTTGCTCATACGCAGTTTGCAGACTACCATGGACATGGATGGATTTTCCGAGCCGTGTTCAAGAAAGATCGCAAAGGAAATCTACTTGATAAAGATGGAGAAATCGTTCCATGGGATTCACCATACAAGTTCGAGGGTGTTGTACCCATCGAACATGGAACTCAGAAGACCATGAGTGAAGAGAGTCGCAATGCACAAAAGGCAGTTCACTTGAAAGACATCCATGCAGAGAAAGGAATGCATTGCGTCGATTGCCACTTCGAGCAAGACTCACACGGCAGCGGCAAGCTCGTCGGCGAGTTCCACAATGCGGTCGAGATCCAATGTATTGATTGTCACGGCACCTACACTAACCGCGCCATCCTTCTAACATCGGGTGTTGCAGCACCGTCCGGAGGGAGGCCGCTAGATGAGCCGCAGATAAGAACGCCCTTTGGCACTCTTCGGTTTGTGAAACGCGCTGGTCTGATTATCCAGCGCTCATCTCTGTACGATACAGAGTCCTGGACAATACCTCAGACCCGAGACGCCCATGACCCGTCGTTGCAGACGTACAATGCGAAGGCGGCGGCAGCTCACCTAATGATGAAGGGTGGAGGACGATGGAAGGAGGGGAAGGATCCCAACATGCTGGCACACTCTTACGAAAAAATGGAATGTCAGAGCTGCCATACCTCGTGGATAACCAATTGCTTCGGTTGTCATCTCCCACAGCAAGCAAACTGGAAGAAGACAATGAACCACTATGAAGGCGAAGTATCGCGAAACTGGACAACGTATAATCCACAGGTTCTTCGTGACGATGCATTCATGCTCGGAATCACTGGAACCACGAAGGGTAATAAGATCACGACGGTGCGCTCCTCAAGTGCGCTGGTGCTGAGTTCTCGAAATGTAAACCGAGAGCAAATCTATATGCAGCAACCGCCAATCTCTGCGCCTGGTTTCAGTAGTCAGGCATTTAATCCACATTTCGCGCATACCGTCCGAACTACTGAAACCAAAGGATGCACGGATTGCCACATTTCTTCTAAGAACGATAATAATGCCTGGATGGCACAGGTACTCCTGCACGGAACGAATATGGTAAATTTCATGGGGAAATACGCTTATGTCGCGGCTGGTGATGGAGGTATTGAGGCGATTGCAGTCACGGAAAGCGATGAACCTCAAGCTGTTATCGGAAGCTATTTGCACAAACTTGCATATCCAGATCGGTACAATGAGCATGTAACGAATGACCGTGAGTTGAAGGAGTCCTATCATCATAGTGGTACAGTGTTAAGTCTCCAGCTTCGCGCCGACTATCTCTTCGCGGCCTGTGGAGAAGACGGATTCCGTGTCTATGACGTGGCAAACATTGACAACAAGGGTTTTTCTGAAAGGATTGTCACAGCACCCGTTTCACCGCTCGGTCAGGATACTCATGTGGATACACGCTTTGCCACTGCGGTGGCGCTTCCAACTACCATGCCCATCGATACGAGACGCAAGGTTCGACCAGAAAACCAGGAACAGGGTCCATTACATCCCCTGTACAGCTATGCTTACATTACTGATAAGTATGAAGGATTGATACTTGTCGACGTAATGAACTTAGTTGATGGTGATCCGAGAAATAATTTTCTTGAACGAGCTCTTACGTATAATCCTAATGGCATACTTAATGGCTCTGTGAATCTTGCTATAGCTGGAAACTACTTGTATATTTGCTGTGAGCGCGGCGTCGTTGTTGTTAATATCTCTGAACCCTTAAAACCACGGATTGTAGCTGAGCTTGGTCCCCCGCAAATTAAAGCCCCCAAGGCAATTGCCATCCAGTTTCGATATGCCTTTGTATGTGATGAGGAGGGAGTCAAGGTTTTAGATATAACTTTTAAAGAAGAACCAAGGCTTGTTGAAGGTAGTATGATTCGATTACAGGATGCCAACGATATTTACCTTGCGAGAACCTATGCGTATGTTGCTGCTGGATCACAAGGGTTGGTAATCATCGATATTGAAAGCCCAGAATCAATGAAGTTAGAAAAAATTTACACTGCAGATGGTCAGATCAATGATGCTCAGGGTGTGAAAGTAGCCTCAACCAATGCGAGTGTTTTTGCTTACGTAGCGGATGGAAAGAATGGTTTACGCGTTATTCAACTTACGTCGCCAAAAGACAGACCCGGCTATTTGGGTTTCAGTCCAAAACCAACGCCGCAACTCATAGCTTCAAAGAACTTGGGTGGTCGTGCACTGTCAATTTCAAAAGGACTTGATCGCGATCGGGCGGTCGATGAAAGCGGTAATCAGATCAGTGTGTTCGGTCGACTCGGTTCGCGTCCCTTTACACTCGAAGAGCAGCAGCGCATGTACATGCGGGATGGCAAAGTGTGGACAGTCACCGATGATGGAAAGGTGGAGTACAAAAAGTAGGCTCAATCATTAACATCAAATAGCTTTTTTTGATGCCAAGAAAATTTGAAACAAACCTTAGCGTGATTGGCTGCATAGTTGGTTGCTTAATTCTGCCATGTCTGAACTCACTCTACGCGCAATATCAAACGCTTGGACCCGCAAGTTGCGGGCTTGGCCAGGATAATTGCCATGCCACAGAGAACGGCTGGTGGAAGAAGGATCCGCACCGTTATTCCCGCGAGAACTTGGACAATGACAAGGAGAAGACCGAGGCCATCGCCGGGAAAGCAGGTGTGGAGGCGGCAAATATTTACAAGGGAACGGGAACGGCTAATTGCATGACGTGTCACGGCACGATAGTCTCGGGAAAGGAGGCAGAAGAGGTTGATGATGGCGTGAGTTGCGAGAGCTGTCACGGGTCGGGAAGTGGCTATAAAGATCGTCACTCTGATGTCAAAACACGACGGAATAGAGAGGGCTATGAAATCGGAACCACACTTGGCATGAAAGAGCTGAGGAGCTTGCCCATCCGAGCCTCCACTTGCGTCCGTTGTCATTACATTGTCGATCAAAAACTTCTGGATGCTGGTCATCCAGATGGCTGGAGTACTCCTGCAAAGTACATTTCAGGGATACGAATAGTGGCAGGCACACCGCAACATTGGAAGCGAAAGCCAACAGATGATGGAGATCTATCAAAGAAACCTTTCGATGATGCTCTCGAAACAAAAAGACCTGCACCCGTTCCGAAACTTGTTGGAGGGACGCCGCAGCCAGAACCAGACACGGTGAGACCAATCGTCACGAAGGTGGTAGTTCCCCCATCCCCACCTACTCCACCATCGTTTGATCCGTTGCAAACTCTTGCTGCACCGAAGCCGATCCAACTTGAACCGTTCCCCACGATTACAGATAGTACTGCATTGGATCAGTTGCTTTTGATAATTAAAAAACGGTTAGAATTGCTATACAAGAAAGTAGGTCAATGATGTGTTTACAAGCGCTTCATATCCGAGCCAACAGTCGATAAGGTTACCCGTATGAATGAACAACCGAATGTGGCAATGGGAAGAACGATGCTCAAGCGGTTGGAGCTATACAAAGACCGTTGGACATCCTTTGGCGCAAACACGGGCATCATGGAGATTTCAGAGAAACCAACACCCGCTGCCTTAAAGAAATTCGAGATCTTCCAGGAATACGACGATAAATTTCTAGAAAAAATAAGCCCGGACATCTCAATAGCAAAATGGGAAAAAGATACCATTCTTTTTGAAGAAGGAAGTTACATCGACATTGCATTTTATGTTGTCGAGGGTACCGTCGATGTGTATCTCCAAAAACAACAAACAGCAGACGCAAATAAGCCAATCTTCGATGTTTCTCGGACGGTTGTGTTAAATGTCGCTGATGATTCTGGCAAACGATTAGCAATCAATGCAGGCGCTCAAACAGTTTTTCAATCCCAAGTAATGAAACAACCATCATCGCGGACAGAGATCACGTTTTTGTCTGCTATGGATTTTAATCTGCCTGTAGGTGCAGTCATATCACTTAGTAAGGGCGAGTTTTTTGGTGAAATTGGTGCACTGAGTGGTTGGCCCCAATCTGTCACAGCACGGACAAAAACTGAATGCACGCTTGTCCAGATTCGTGTAAACGCTTTGCGCCTGATGCGCAAGTCAAAAACACTCAAAGCGAGACTTGATAAACTATACAGAGAACGATCGTTGTTTGCTCAACTCAAAGCCACACCGTTGTTCCGCGGATGTGATGATACATTTATTCAAGCTCTTACTGAAAAAGTAGAATTAATTTCCTGTGAACCCGATGAAGTCCTGACGAAGGAAGGGGATCTGGCTGATGCATTCTTTATGGTTCGTTCAGGTTTTGTGAAACTTTCACAGAGAGTAGGGGAAGGTCAAATAGTTGTCTCATATCTCTCAAAGGGGATGACGCTCGGTGAGGCGGAGTTACTCATCGAAGGAACGAAAGGTTGGATTTACACTGCATCATCAAAAGAATATTCTGAACTTGTCAAAATATCCAGAAAAGATTTCAATGAAATCGTGAAGAAGTTTCCGAGTATCGAGAAACTCTTATGGCAAACTGCTGTTGCGCGCTTGAAGGAGTCAGGGTACAGCAAGAAAAACATCCAGCAGTCAGAATTTATCAATACAGCACTCGAGAAAGGCTTGGTCGAAGGAAACAGCATCCTTGTGATCGATTTGAATACTTGCACGCGTTGTGACGATTGTGTGCGAGGCTGTGCAAGCACGCATGGGGGTATTCCTCGTTTTGTTCGTGAAGGTGAAAAGTATAAGAATTTTCTCATTACCAGAGCATGTTACCATTGTGAAGATCCGGTCTGTTTGGTAGGGTGTCCTACAGGAGCAATACGAAGGGCTGCCGTGGGAGATGTTGTGGAAATTATTGATTCTCTTTGTATTGGATGTAAGAGTTGTGCAAACAACTGTCCGTATGATGCTATCACCATGTACGAGACTGGTGAAACATGGCCCGATAATATGATCCCAGAGGGCTTGCGTGGGAAAGAGCGGTTGCTTGCAACAAAATGCGATCTATGTTATAAGTCTGATGAAGGACCAGCGTGTGTGAATAGTTGTCCGCACAGCTGTGCAATTCGTATTGGTGATGTAGAGGAATTCAAGGCACTTATGGTGCGAGAATAGTACTATGATGATAGTTAAGCAATCATTTGATCTCAAGCGCTGGGTACAGTCTCCTGAGTGGTTATGGTCTTTTGTTGTCGCTGTTGGATTCTTTTTGTTGATGTACCTTCTTAACGCATTGTTTTCAGAAATCAACCCTGCCAATTGGTGGGGGCTTACGTACGGCACCATTGCCAGTCTACTGATGGGGGGAGCTGCATTGCTTGGCATTCGGCGAAGAAGCATGAACCTTGCAGCGAAGATGAATTTAGGTAAATCACAAGTCTGGTTGCAATTTCATCTTTATGCAGGCACACTTTCACTGTTGCTTGTTTTTATGCACAGTGGCTTTCATATTCCTATGGGGGCGATGAATTGGTGGTTGTGGTTTCTCTCCATCTGGGTGACCGTGAGTGGACTTGTCGGTGTGTTTATTCAAAAAGTTATTCCAAGAATACTCTCGTCAGCGCTTTCAATCGAGGTATTGTATGACCGAATACCTGAACTTGTTTCTGAGATCAGGGAAGCAGCAGAAAAGCTCGTGGAAACGTGTACAGATCCGATAAAAGACTTTTACAGAAAAAATGTTGCTGCGGCTTTAGTGTCACCACAATCGCGGCTGATTTATTATGTCGATATCACAGGTGGAATCCAATCACGTATCCGCCAGTTCGAATATTTACGCAGAGTCTTATCAATGGAGGAGAAAAATAAATTAGACAATCTCGAATCAATGTACAGGACGAAATTAGAAATCGATGCTCATTATACATTGCAGAAAGCGCTTCGCTGGTGTCTGTACACGCATGTACCCATTTCATTGGTTCTTCTTGTTCTCATTATTCTCCATATTTACGCAGTGCTGTATTATTAAGGAAAGTCCATGGCTCAGCAAGATGAAGGCAGAAAAAAAGGAACGTTTGGTAGCATCAGGCTTGCCATAGCAAAGAAATACATCTACCCATTCTCACGAAGGCGTATGATGTTTATCGGGGGCTTAGGGTGCTTAGCAGTCCTGGCGTACTTTCTTGTTAATGTTCTTTTTCAGAGTAGCAGTTTCGTGATTGGTAAGGTATCATCAAGCCATGCGGCGTTTGAAATGGAATGCGATCGATGTCATCAATCGTTTAAGGCAGTGAGCAATGCAAAGTGTTCTATCTGTCACGAAAAAACTAACGATAAGCTTGGGGTCTACACTTTTGCAGCTCACTATCGTTACCGATCGGGAAATATCCAGCAGATTGCTAAAGGTCGGATGAAGTACGCTGCGAAAGAGATTCTCTGCGCTGGTTGTCACCCCGAGCACACGGGCAGAGAGGCAATGATTACAAAAGTATCAGACGCAAGGTGTACAACATGCCATGATTACGGATCTTTTAACAAGAACCATCCACAGTTCGCATTTGCACGGAACCAAATCACTGATGACTCGACACTTATCTTTACGCATATTCGACACACGAAATTTGTTTTAGACAAAATCAAGAAAGTCAGTCGTGAGGATGCGTGCCTTTATTGCCATAATCCCCAGCCTGATGGAAAACATTTTAAACCGTTAAACTTTGACGTGCACTGTGCAGATTGTCATCTCACAACAGCGTCTGAGACGCCACTTCTTAATATCAAAGATCCCAATACTCCAACTGTTCCCGGAGTTGAAACACTGCACATGATCCAGAACCGTCGCGGTCCCGGAACACTATGGGCATTCTACACGAACCCGAATGAGTTTACTGAGAAAGGTACACGAGTTTCAAAGTCGCCTGTTTATCACAAAGATCCATGGATTTTAGAAAATCTCAAACTCATTAGGCAGATGCTTTACAATGATCTCGGACTTTCGGATCTGTTAAAGTCTTTTGGGAAAGTCTCAATGCTGAAGAACGAACAGCTGTACCGTGAAGCAATCCAAACATTGCAAGACTACGTCACAGGATTACGATCTCGTCCAGAGGTTGAAGTGCAAGCAGACTTAACTCGGATCGACTCACTCTTGAAGATCGCACGGTTGAAAATTGGAGATCAATCATATAACCTCAGTGATTCGCTCTTCATGTTAGGAAAGCAAATGGAAAATGTAAATCTCACTGCTGCACAGAAGCAAGCTTTCGAGGGATTTGCACTGAAGTTAACAAAGACTTGTCAGGAGTGTCACGTGGTCGCACAAGCAAAGATTCTCCGAGTGAAGAGCGATCAGCAGGTGTTGAACAGGGCGGAATTTGATCATCGCGCTCATATTCTCCAGCGGAGATGTTTAGAATGTCACATTGACATTCCTGTTACCAATGTTCTTGATGGAGATACAACAAAGAGTCTCTTGCTGGTTGACAGGTCTTCTACACAGAACATTCCGAAAATCGAGAACTGCTTTCAATGCCACAATCAACAGGAAGCATCGAATCGTTGCATCACATGCCACTATATGCATCCGAACAAGGAAAACAGAGCAAATCTACAACTATTCGTTGCAAAGGACTGACATGAGTTATGTACGCTACACTTTTTTGTAAAATAGGTCAGCTTGCCGGTGCGTCATTTGTCATCAAAGAAGAAGCCACAATTGGTAAGGCTCCTGGGAATACAATCCAATTATACCCCGCTGTCATCAGTAATCGACACGCAAGAATCTTTTTTGACAAGAAGTTCAACTCATATTTCATTGAAGATCTGAAAAGTCGCAATGGCACGAAAGTCGATGGAATACAGGTGAAGGGCAAAGAGCGTTTGGACAAACTCAATGTCATCACGTTTGCTAACACCTTTGACTTTGTTTTTCAGGTGGTTGAACCAGAGGTTCAAGCGGAAAGGAACATTAAACAACCTACCGACAAACGAGAGCCAGTTCTAGCGGAAAAGCCGAGGCAAAGCTCTCCAGTATCCTCGGCTAAAGAGGTGTCGGCTCCTGAGAAAAAGCAAACCATAGTTGATCAAGGGGTCGTTCCGGCTCCAGACGTAACACCTCTTCATCAGGAAAGAGATATTCCTGCTCCAATTTCTGACGTGAAAAAAACAGTCGTGGGGGATGATTTCATTCCACTGCCGAAATTTTCAAGAAGTCCCGCGAAAGAGGCAAGGTTACCTGTAGTGAATCAGCAACCCGTGGAGACGCGTCCACCAGAAATTGTTCAAAAGCCTCCGACTCCCTCCTTTATTTTGGAAATTAACTTCAAAGGAGAGATAAAGAAGCATACCCTCCGAGAAGGTGAAAATGTAATTGGTCGGCAATCTTCGTGTGAAGTGCAAATCGATGATCCTTCGATTTCACGAAATCATGCGGTGATAACCATAAGATCGGGGAAAATCACCATCCGAGACCTTGGAAGTAAGAACCATACCTATGTTAGCGGCAAGCGCATTCAACAGGGAAAAGAAATTAACAATAATGAAAAGATTGTCTTTGGCAAGATAGAGGCGGTATTGAACTCGAAAGGCTGATTTTTCACATGATGAGTAGCAACGTAGAATATCTACCGGACGGAATGTTGGTTCTCAATTCGCAGGTACAAGTACCTGAGGTGTTAGATATGCTTGTCGTCGGAGGTGGACCTGCAGGAACCGCTGCTGCTTTTCATGCAAGAGAGCTTGGGCTATCGGTTCTTGTCATTGATTATGATGATCTTATGAAACGGATTCGGGATTATTCAAAAGAGAAACTTATCTTACCAGATTTTGGCGGTGGTGATCAGATGAAATTTCCCAAAGATGGTAAGCTTATTTCGTTACTTCACTTTTCACCGATTGATAAAGACGAACTATGTCAGAGATGGAAACACTACTATCGTGATAACACTGTTCCAGCCCAGGTCGGAATTGAATTGCTTGGAATGCAACGGCTCAATGATGCAGCATGGGAAGTACGTACCTGGAACCATAATACCAAAACAGACCAACTCTATCGCGCTCGACACGTCGTCGTTGCCATCGGACGGGGGGTTCCACGACGTTTTGATATACCGGGGAATACTGATGGGATAGCATATCGTCTCGTTGATGCAAGTACGTACGTTGGTGCACCTGTCCTTGTGATTGGTGGAGGTACTTCTGCTGCAGAAGCTGTCATTGCGATATCTAATGCTAAAGCCAAGAACGGTGATTCTACCGCTGTCTACTGGTCATATCGCGGAGAAAAATTGCCCAAAGTGTCAAAAGCTATTGCGGAAATGTTTTTTGATGCATATATGGGAAATGGTAACATTCGTTACTATCCAAATAGTGAACCCGTCGCTGTAGTTAGAGCCAATGATCAGCGCGATTACCTTTCGTTGCGTATCGATCGACGATGTATTCCTGGGCGACCAAATGAGACAGCTCATCTTGAATTTCCCAAAGAGTTTTGTGTTGCCTGTATTGGTGAGGATATTCCTGAAAAACTCTTAAATTCACTTGGGATTTTCATGCTAACCGGTGGGCCGTCAAATAAGAAACGGATGGGGGTTACTCCTCTGCTCGAGACACAACAGCCTAATGTATACTTAATAGGTGATTTGCTAAGCCCAGCGCATCTTCAGACAGAGAATTTTAACTTAGATCCTCAAACATTTCAGGAAGTTAAACACCGCGGAAATATTAAGGCAGCTATCATTGACGGCGTACTTGTAGCAAAAGTTATCGGACAAAAACTTACAGGGAAGCAAGAGATCAATGTAGAGTTGGAATTTGAAGATGAGGTACAACCTGCGATAGAGAAAGCCCAACCGGTCTCGGTAGTTTCGATGATCACGCAACAGACTGTTTCGCTGGGGAAAAAGCAGGCAGTACCTGAGAAGCCACAAGCATTCCTCGTCCGATTAACGCTTGCAGGAGTGGAGGAAGACGAATTTCCCTTGACGATAAATGGCGTTACGTCGATAGGGAAAAAATTCTGTGATATTGTATTTCCAGATGATGATTTTCTTGCAGATCGTCATGCATCTGTTTCTCATACTACTGAAGGATTTTACCTCCGGGATGATGGGAGTGAAACAGGAGTTTTTTTGCGCGCCCGTGAAGGTAAGTCGCTGGAAATTGCCTCTAGTGATCTGGTCAGATTGGGAAGACAATTTCTCCTTTTCATTGCAGACAATAGTCAATGGTCTTTCAAGCATTATGACCAAGTGGGAAACCAAATCCAACGATTTATTCTCCCCCAGAAAACTATCGTAATAGGCAGAGAGGCACCGGATCTCATCCTTGATCCCCAAGATATGACACTTTCTCGTCGTCATCTTTCCATAACACTACGGGACAGCAAAATATTTATCAAGGATTTAAAGAGTGTGAACGGAACGTATCTCAAAGTTAGGAATTCTGTCCACATCGAAGATGGAGATGAATTCCGTGTAGGGCGTCAGGCATTTAGACTTTCGATTCAAACAGATAGATTCTCATCGGCGAAGAGTCTTATTATCAAATCGACGCCCGGTGTCACAAAGCAACCTTTCCCCCAAGTAATTTTGGAATTGCCAAAAAAGGAAGGAGTTATTACATTCAAAAACACGGGAAACAGTTTTTCTATTACAAAAGGACAAACGATTTGTGATGTGGCTGAAAAGAATGGAGTTCCAATTATCGCCGAATGTCATGCTGGAATCTGTGGAAGTGATCCAGTACGAATCTTGTCAGGACATAAGAATCTCAATCCAATCACTGATGGTGAGAGAGAAACGCTCGAGGATATTTGTAATGTTGTCCCGGGAGAGTGTCGATTAGCGTGTATGGTAAAACCTATGGGTCCGGTCGAAGTAGAGATTTTGCAACAATGATAGATTGTCAATTGTATTTTATTATGGGGGTATGTTGATTTTCAAATGGATAATTTAGTTGGCCAAATTATTGATAGATATAAAGTTATCGAAGTCCTGGGCAAAGGGGGAATGGGGGTTGTCTATAAGGGAAAACATACAATATTGGGTCGCGATGTTGCTCTGAAGATAATGGATCCCCAACTAAATCGAGATCGAGATAGTCTAAAGCGTTTTGAATACGAAGCCAAGGCATTGGGCAGGTTAAAAAACCCACATATTGTTGATATCATCGATTACAGAGAATCAGAAATCGGATACCTCATCGTAATGGAATACGTGAAAGGAATTACAATCGCTGAGAAAATTCGACAAGACGGACCTTTTACTATTGAGAAAACTTTACCAATCGTCAACCAATTACTCAATGCTCTTGATCATGCACACAAGGCTGGAATTACACATCGAGATATTAAACCAAGCAATATCATGCTGACAGAAGCTAATGCGATAACAATTATGGATTTCGGCCTAGCAAAGTTGAAAGATGCCAGTGGATTAACCAAAACGGGGACTACTGCTGGCACGCCGGGGTATATGTCTCCAGAGCAGATTAGAGGAGAGGAGGTCGATCACCGGACTGATATCTGGTCAGTTGGAGTTGTGTTCTATGAAATGGTAACTGGGCATCTTCCATTTCGAGGCGAGCACCAAGCAGCAATTACATATTGTATCTTAAATGAAAAGCCATTACCACTAAAGCGATATTATCCTGAGACTCCGGAGATAATGCAGTATGTCATCGAGCGATGTTTAGAAAAAGATCCAAAGGATAGATATCAAAATGTTACTGAAATCCAGACCGATCTTAGAGATTTTGCTAAGACCTATGAGATGACGAAGACTCTTGTTCCGGAAGAACCATACAAAGTCAAGAAAGGAATACGAGTTGAAATCTTTTTTAAGAGGTGGAAAAAAGAGATTTTTTTAGGTCTATCTATTGGGATGAGTGTGGTGATTGTTCTCGTGACTCTTCCATTGTGGAATCCTTCAGATTCTGACTCAACAATTCAGGTGCCTACCACAGCGTTAATGATCCAAACTGAACCAGAAAGCGCCAGTATCAAGGTAGATGGTAAGCTCATTGGGGTGACACCAATTGAGACATATCGAGTAACGCCCGGGATTGTTTATCTCCAAGCCCAGAAGGGCGGATACCAAACTCGTGATACCACGATCTCAGTTGTTGAAGGTGAAACGAAGAGGATTTCAATTGCTCTTCAGTTAATTCCCAGTACTGTTGCACTATCAGAGACGACTGACACTCGTATCTCGAAGAAAAATGATGTCTCGATGAAGAAGCCAAGGATGGAGGGCGATTGGGCATTAGGTGTCTACGGGGAAGGGGACGGAAGGACCGCCGATGAAGCCCTGAAGAATGCGCGGTATGCGGCGTATGCTCAGGCTTTGAAACTGGCAGGAATTAGTGTGGACGCAAAACAATTCATCATTCAATCTGAAGCTGCTACATCTCCGTCAAAGCTTCGAGAGGCGAATGCTGCATTCCGTCGATCGATCGAGTCTGGGCCTGCTGGGATTGTGACGGATACTCGAAATGAAAAGATCCAAGGGTTAAGCGCTGGCAGTCGTTACCGGTACCGAGTTGAGCTCGATGCGAAAATCACGAAACGGCAGGGAGAAAGAGATGCAAGTTTCAACATCAACTTTCAGCTGAATCAATCTGTATTCAGGTCAGGAGATAAACTCATTCTTCATGTGATACCGACAAAAGCCTGCTATGTGTCTGTCTTCAATATAAGTATGGATAGTGTTTTCACACTTTTCCCAAATGAGTACCAGAATGACGATCTTGTCGCTGCGCAGACAACGTTGCGATTGGGAGATTCAGGGATTAATTATCCGGTCTCCATTCCGAAGGGCTGGGACAGTGCCGAAGAGATGATCTTCGTTGTAGCAACCAGGGACAAGCTTGATCAGCTCAAAGACAAGGGAGGAACACCAACTCTTGGGAAAACACTTCCACGTGATGACGCTCTGATCAGTCTCATGAAGAACCTTGTCGGGGTTTCATTAGAGGATGGGAGAGAAGTGTTCCGGAGTTTTGAAATACGCAGTAAGTAATGATAGCTACTAAGACGAGATTCGACTGGGATAACGTATGAGGGGGAAAATATTCTTTATTATACCAATACTCAGTGTATTGTTGTTCATTAGAAACGCGATGAACGCGCAGTGGACGAAAACATTCAAACCTAATGGTGACACTGTTACCTGCTTTACGGTTCATAATGGGAATATTTTTGCTGGAACAAGGGCTGGAGGGGTATTTGTCTCGACAAATAATGGAATGAGCTGGGCACCCGCTAATAATGGTTTGACTGATCTTCACATTAAGTCCTTAGCGAGTGGCGGTGCTTATATATTTGCGGGCACAAATCTTGCCGGAATTTTTCGTTTTACCGACAATGGAAATACTTGGACACCAAAAAATAATGGATTATCAAGCCTAGAAGTAAATACTATTTATCTGGATGATAACACTAAATT
>JACQVI010000247.1 GCA_016209795.1 Ignavibacteriota bacterium | reverse complement strand
GTCATGGAGCTTTTCGTCCATGTCTCTAGGATATCAAAGAAAATATAACATTGATGGCTTGATTTTTTATAACACAAATCACCTATGACTAATCATCGAGCATCTTTTGGTCTTAATCGCTTGTAAAATAATCGAGGTCTGCATCTTTAAATTCGAAAATGCTCATCCATGGTATCTTCTTCTCCATCGGGCAAAGGATGAGAAAATTTATCCAGGCATCTGGCAATTTGTAAGCGGATCGATTGAGGGTGAAGAAAGCGCTCATGATGCTGCACTTCGAGAGCTAACTGAAGAGACAGGACTGCATCCAACGGGATTCTGGGTTGTCCCGTTCGTCAATACATTCTATGATCACACCTATAATGCGGTCAATCTCAGCCCTCTGTTTGCTGCGCAAGTTCGGGTCGGTGATGAACCTAAGCTTTCAAAAGAACATTATGAATTTCGATGGTTTTCCTGCGAAGACGCCATGCAAAAATTGGCTTGGCCCGGCCAACGGGAGGGTCTCCGCATTGTCGATAAGTATATTGTGAAGGGTGAGGAAGCAACAAAATTAACCAGACTTACGTAATAACCATATGAACTCAGGTTGAAAGCAGACATCATGTCAACCTTTTAATTGAATCGAGAGTCTAATAGTTGCAATCTCGAATAACGTTTCACAATTCGTAAGGAGAACAACCATGAGATTTACATTATCGAAGTTTATCGTTGTGGCAATCTTTTTAACAGCTCCAACGGTATATAGCTGCGACCAGTTACATACAAAAACTGTTACAGTCAAAAAATTCAAGAACCAAGGGTGGCTGGGTGTTAGTATTCAGGACGTTACAAAGCGATTGAAGGAACGTGAGAACCTCAAAGTAGATCACGGGGTGTACGTCACCGATGTTGTTGAAGATAGTCCTGCCGAGAAAGCTGGCATTCAGGAAGGTGATATCATCATTAGCTTCGATGGAAAGACCATCGATGATAGTGATGACCTTACGAAAGCGGTGCGCCGCATGAAACCAAAGACGAATGTAAAGGTGGAAGTCCAGCGTGGAGGAGAAAAGAAGATGTTGACCGCCGTCGTTGACCGTGTACCACGATCATATTCGTATTCATTCGGTTTTGATGATGATGTTCACATCCCGCCGCTGCCACGAGCGCCTCTGCGTATGCATCTCTTTGAGTTTAATGAGCTGCAGGGAATCCAGGTGCAAAAGTTGAACAAACAACTCGCAGAGTACTTTGAAGTCCCCGGAGGGAAGGGTCTTCTTGTTACAGAAGTCAAAAAAAGCAGCGAAGCCGAGAAAGCTGGTTTTAAGGTAGGAGATGTCATTGTAAATGTAAACGGAAGCGTTGTCCGTGATTTTGATGATTTGCATGAAGAGCTTCGGGAAAGTGAAAAAGAGAATGTCCCTTTCGATATCATTCGCAAAGGCAAGCCGATGACACTTACAATGAAGGTTGATAATTGGAACGATGGAGAGGACGATGATAAGGACGACGAGGAAGAAGATGAGGAGGATCTTTCTTATTTTTTCTTCACACCCAGGGACTACGTTGACCGGGAGCTTCTTGAATTAGATCTTCAGAGAACTCATCGAGAAGGCATTTCTCAATTGAAAGAAAATCTTTTGAGATGGAAAGACAAATTGCGCAGTGACATGGAGAGGCTTAAAGATAAGTTAAAGGATGATCTTGAACGATTAAAGTACGATGTAAAGTTCAGGCTGATACGCATGTAAAACCTGAACGTTTATCCAATAGCTCACTTCTTAGATAACTTTTTGGAAAGGAGGAAATTGTTCCCACCTTTGTTCCCACCTTAGGTTAGTTCTTGACTTTGCCAAATTTTTTGTATATTCTCTCATTCTAATTCAATCGTCTTAGTATTCAAAGAATCTTCACTCAAAGAGCATTACAAGACTAGCTCATGCGATTGCTTAGCTATCCGACATTCTCCGTTGGTTTACTATTTTATTATTGCTGCACCATTTTTTCTCAAACTCCAGAGATTACTTCGCGTCGTCCCTACGAAGATCTTGCTCATCAAATCATTACGAAGGGGTTACCTCAAGGGAAGGCGTACGAAGTGCTGTATGAGCTCACCAGTAAGATTGGACATCGTCTGAGCGGCTCGCCCCAAGCGGCGAAAGCCGTTGAGTGGGCGAAGCGTACGATGGAGAGCTTTGGTTTTCAGAACGTCCGACTTGAACCGGTAACGGTTCCGCGATGGGTTCGTGGTCCTGTTGAAGAAGCTATGATTGTGAACTCCCCGTCTATTGGAACGAGATCACTTAAGATCTGTGCCCTCGGCGGCAGCATTGCAACTCCGGAGGAAGGCATCACTACTGACGTGTTGGAGGTGCAATCATTTGAAGAACTCCAAACGATGGGAGACAGAGCAAAGGGTAAAATTATTTTCTTCAATCGGCCAATGGATCGGAGTAATATCAATCCGTTTGAATCGTACGGTGGCGCTGTGAACCAACGCGGGTCGGGGGCAATTGAAGCTGCAAAGGCTGGTGGTGTCGCTGCGTTGGTGAGATCGATGACGATGCGACAGGATGACGTTCCACATACCGGTGCAATGCATTATAATGACATCATTCCAAAAGTTCCCGTGGCAGCGATTAGTACTGTTGGAGCAAAGTTACTAACAGACTTGATTCAAAAAGAGAAGAATGTCAAAGTAAAATTACGATTGACATGCCAATCATTACCCGATGTTGAATCAGCAAATGTTATTGGAGAGCTTGTTGGTTCAGAGAAACCGAACGAAGTTGTCCTCATCGGGGGGCATCTTGATAGCTGGGACAAAGGGCAAGGCGCTCATGACGATGGCGCTGGATGTGTCCATGCAATTGAAGCGCTACGGCTCCTAAAAGAATTGGGACTGATACCCAAAAGGACTATCCGTGCCGTCATGTTCATGAATGAAGAAAACGGCTTGCGTGGAGCAAAAGCGTACGCAGCCAAGAGACGTCCCGGAGAAAAACACATTGTTGCCATCGAATCCGATGCAGGTGGATTCTCACCTCGCGGTTTTGGCGTTCAGGCAGATTCTCAGATTGTTGAGAAGGTTGCTCGTTGGTCGTACCTCTTCGACTCTATTGATGCTGATCGTATTAGCAGAGGTGGTGGAGGCGCCGATATCTCTGAGCTTGGCAAGCAAGGTGTTCCAATGATAGGCTTGCGTGTCGATCCCCATAAGTATTTTGACTACCATCATTCCGATAATGATACTTTCGACAAGGTTAACGAGCGCGAGCTTGAGCTCGGAGCGGTTTCGTTGGCGATTCTCTGTTATGTGATTGCACAAGAAGGATTGTGAAGTTATGACCCAACCTGTACTCCCCTGTTATGGGAGAATGGTTTTTCAATGAGTGAGAGATACAATCCCCTCCCCTGACAGGAGAGGGCGAGGGTGAGGTCAACAAAAGAATTTAGGAACTCAACGTCATCAAAAAAGATTCACTAGTATAATTCTCTCATAACTAATAGAGGTGCTTATGAAAAAACATTTTCTGTTTTTCCTTGTCTTGAGCTTGTTGCTCACGCAGTTCTTGGCTGCTCAGACAGTCCAAGAAAAAATCGATTCAGCCGCCATCGTCCAAATCAAAGACGAAGGCATGAACCGATCTCAGGTGATGGAAATTTTGAGCTACCTGACTGACATCTATGGTCCACGACTCACAGGATCACCAAACTACACGAAAGCAGCAGATTGGGCTCGTAGCAAACTTGCTACGTGGGGATTACATGATGCTCACTTAGAGGCGTGGGGGCCATTCGGTCGAGGCTGGTCGCTCAAGAGATATTATGCACATGTCGTTGAGCCACAAGTCTTTCCACTTCTCTCGTATCCGAGAGCCTGGTCGCCGGGCACTGGAGGAGTGAAAACAACAGAAGCAATTTACCTCGATGCGAAAACTGATAGCGCACTGAACACGTACAGTGGAAAACTCAAGGGGAAGTTCGTGTTGCTCAACGAGCCTCGCGAGATCAAAGTACACTTCGAGCCGGAAGCGACGAGAGAAGCAGATTCTAGTTTGTTAAAACTTGCAAATGCTGATATGCCGCAGCCGCGCCGCAGGCGATTTGAACCCTCTCCTGAAGAAAAAGCAAGAGCCTTAGTCGAGTTCCATAAGATGGAATTGTGCCATAAAGAAGGTGCGCTGGCAATCCTTACAATAGCTCGAGGAGACGGTGGAAATATTTTTGTCGGTGGCGCGAGCGTTCCAGTGCATCCCGATACACCATTCAGCAGGCGTATTGGTGCGTACGACCCAAAAGCTCCCAAGATACTACCTCAGATTACCGTTGCTGCCGAGCATTACAATCGACTGGTTCGCATGATTCTCAAAGGTCATCGAGTGAAGTTAGAAATCAATATGGATGTTGACTTTATGAAAGCGGATTCCAGCTACAACATTATTGCCGAGATTCCAGGTACTGATTTAAAAGATGAAGTTGTCATGATCGGTGCACATTTCGATTCCTGGCATGGTGGAACGGGAGCGACGGATAATGGAACAGGTTCTGCAGTGTGCATGGAAGCGATGAGAATTTTGAAGACACTGAATTTCCAGCCTCGTCGTACGATCCGTATTGGATTGTGGGGCGGAGAAGAGCAAGGACTTCTTGGCTCTCGTGCACACGTGAAGCTGCATTATGGTGAGAGGGAAGGTTCTGCCTTTGAGCCCAGCGGTAAGATAACCTACAAACCAGTTGCTGAGAAGTTCTCGGTATATTTCAATAACGATAATGGAACGGGAAAAGTCCGGGGTGTGTACATGCAGGGGAATGAAGCTGCTCGTTCAATCTTCCGAGCGTGGCTGAAACCGTTCGAGCAAATGGGTGCATCGACATTGACGATTTCCAATACTGGAGGCACGGATCATCAAGCATTCGATGCCATTGGCTTGCCGGGATTCCAGTTTATCTAGGATGAAATTGAGTACGGTACACGTACGCACCATTCAACAATGGATGTGTTCGACCGAGCACAGGAAGAAGATTTGAAGCAAGCCGCGGTGATCATGGCTTCATTTGCCTACAACGCAGCGATGCGAGATGAAAAGTTTCCACGCAAGCCAGCGCCGCAGCCGCAACAGACAGCTACTGGAAGCCAGTAGCTGTAAAAGGTTTAGGATTGGAGATTGGGGGGTAAGAGAAAAATGAGTTGTTTTCGCGGGGTGGAGACGCTTTATTTTTAGAAGGAATGGTTATTAAATTAATTCTAAATGGCAGTCATCCAAAAAATATTCGCTTAGCCGGTTCGCTGGGGAGCAAGGAGGAAACTACACTTTTTGGCTCTGGTGCATCCTATTCACTTATTCAACCGAATTTGGCTCGAGCGTTAGGTCATGTGGAACCTCTTCCCGAACCAATGGATTCTGGTACAGCTAAGAACGGTGAGAGCTTACAATCGACAGAGGCGGTACGGTTTAATTTCTATCTGGGGGAAGTATCGGTTTGCAGATGAATTCATGTTGATCCCAGAATTATCTGAATCGGTGATCATCGGCGCTGCAACTCTACAAAATGGCAGATGGAACTAGACTTTGAAAATGATGAAGTCATCATCAATCCTCGAGTGACGAAGCTCAGATTGATCTGAGCCAACTCACAGCTCATTATTGACCACTCACCAGCTAGCCAATCACATCCTTTTCTTGCACTTCGCCTACTCTTTTCTTACATTAGCACGTTGTTATTTACTATTCTTTTAACGAATGCTCATGAGTCTCTTAGTAGTTGGTTCTGTCGGTATCGATACAATTGAGACGCCGTTCGGTCGTGTTGAGAACGTGTTGGGCGGCTCGGCAACGTATATTGCGGCGGCAGCGAGCTTCTTTGTTACACCTGTAAGGCTTGTTGCGGTTGTCGGTGACGACTTCAAACGAGAGCATATTGATTTCCTTGAAAGCCGAGACATCGATCTGGAAGGATTGCAGATTGTCAAGAATGGTAAAACCTTCCGCTGGGGCGGTCGCTATCGCTACGATCTCAATGCACGTGATTCGTTGTTTACGGAGCTGAATGTCTTCGAGCATTTCAATCCTATCATCCCGGAAGCTTATCGCAAATCGACGTACGTCTGTCTCGGCAACATTGATCCAGTCCTACAGCGCAGAGTGCTCGAACAAATCGAGAAGCCTCGGCTGGTCATCGGCGACACGATGGATTTCTGGATCAAAAGAAAAAATGCAGAGCTCAATGAGACATTAAAGTTGATGGACGTTCTTGTCATTAACGAAGCAGAGGCGCGATTGCTTACAAACGAGCCAAATCTTGTTAAAGCGGCACGAATGATTATTCACATCGGACCAAAGATTGTTGTCATCAAAAAGGGTGAGCATGGCGCGTTGTTGGTCACCGAGAGAACAATTTTTTCCGCTCCTGCCTATCCGCTTGAGATTATCAACGACCCGACAGGTGCTGGCGATGCGTTTGCGGGCGGCTTCATCGGTTGGATAGCAAAATCGGATGACCTTTCCGATGACAACATCAAACGAGCTGTTATCTATGGCAGCACACTGGCATCGTTCTGTGTTGAGCGTTTCAGTCTTGATCGCCTGAAGGATTTGACACACCTTGAAATACATGATCGCTTCAGAGAATTCCGTGAGCTTTCGAAGTTTGATGAAGAGGTTGTAGTGCAATGATGCTCTATGAAGTCGATTGAATGGCTTGGTGATCAGGTACGGCTGATTGATCAAACAAAACTCCCCCTCGAAGAAACTTACCTCGAAACCGACGATTACACAATTCTTGCAGATGCTATCCGCACGATGAAAATTCGTGGAGCGCCTGCCATCGGTATTGCCGCAGCGTATGGCATAGCTCTTGCAGCTCTGAAATTTTTCGGTTCTGACTTCCAACTTTTCCGTAGTCATGTTGAGCATGCCATCAACGAGCTGTCATCGACCCGTCCCACTGCCGTGAATCTTTTTTGGTCTCTCCAAAGAATGAAAAACGTCCTCGATACGGTGAACTCTGTAGAAACTGCTCGTAAAAAGCTTATCAGTGAGGCGTTGAACATCCATCGAGAGGACGAAGAGATGTGCAGGAAGATTGGTGAACATGGTGCTACACTCATCGAACATAATTCAACCCTCTTAACGCATTGCAACACAGGCGCGCTTGCCACTGGTGGAGAGGGAACAGCCCAAAGCATCATTACAACCGCTCATCGGCAAGGGAAATCGATAAAGGTTTATGCGACTGAGACACGCCCCGCACTCCAAGGAGCACGGCTGACAACGTGGGAATTATTGAAAAACGGTATCGATGTTACTCTGATCACCGATACTATGACTGCGTTTTTGATGAAACAGAGAAAGATTGATCTTGTTGTGGTTGGTGCAGATCGGATTGCGTCGAATGGGGATGTGGCAAATAAAATTGGAACGTACAATCTTGCAGTCATTGCGAAGCACCACGGTGTTCCTTTCTACGTTGCTGCACCAAGCTCAACGATCGATTCGACTACTGCATCGGGAGACAGCATTCCTATTGAAGAGCGGAGTCCAGACGAGCTGATGGAAGGATTTGGTCGACGTATCGCACCAGAGGGAATCAAAGTGTATTCGCCAGCATTCGATATCACACCAGCCTCATTCGTTACAGCAATCATTACTGAGCAAGGCGTCCATAAACCCCCATTTAACTTTTCTTGATTCATATGAGCCACATAGTCAAAACCGAGGCTGTGGTATTACGATCAATGAAGTATCGAGAATCAAGCAAAATTGTTACGTTCTACACTCGACAGTTTGGAAAGATCAGTGTGATTGCCAAAGGTGCTCGCCTGCCCAAGAGCAACTATGGCTCAGCGTTGGAGCCGATGTCATACGTTTCTACTGTTCTTTATAAAAAAGATGGGCGGGAAATCCAAACGCTCTCTCAAGCTGATGTGGTGAAATCATTTCTGTCGCTTAGAGAAAATTTGCAGAAAATGGCTGTCGGTATGACAATCATTGAGTTAGTGAATGTTGTTGTACACGAGCAAGAAGAAAACGCTGCGCTGTTCAATCTCCTCGTCGACTCTCTCTCTGCCGTCAACGATGCAACTAAGAATCCATCAAATGTGTTATATAAATTTGAAGTCCATTTATCTCGTATCTTAGGATTTCAACTGACGTTTGATTCGTGCGTCTCGTGCAGGAAAAGAATCTTGGATGGGGAACCTGAGAGCGATGCAGTGCAATTTCATTTTGCTAAAGGCGGACTAATCTGCAATAAATGTGTTCATGTGCCTGGAAATAAAGTGTCGCTGTCAAAAGAGAGCTTTAAGGCTTTGCACCACATTTCATCGACAAAAAATCTTTCTGATGTCTCGGATCTTGAAATTGATCCCGAATCAAAGCGGGAGATAGAACGCTTGCTTGAAAAATATCTACGCTACCACGTCTCGGGGTTCCGAAGCTTAAAATCAGAAAGAGTGTTTTCAAAG
>JACQVI010000246.1 GCA_016209795.1 Ignavibacteriota bacterium | reverse complement strand
TGGGGAGATTATGACAATGATGGTGATTTGGATATAGTTTTGATCGGCGACACGAGCTTTGCCTCGCCTGCTGCGAAAGTTTATCGCAATGACAATGGGATTTTTACTGAAGTTGACTTTTCACTATCGGGAGTTTGGAACGGTACGGTTCTCTGGGGTGATTATGATAACGATGGAGATTTAGACGTTATTCTTTCTGGGACAGCAGATAGTGGTGTTACAAATTATACAAAAATTTATCGCAATGAACAGGGCAACTCATTCACAGATATAGATGCACTTCTTCCTGGAGTAGAACAAAGCTCTCTTGCATTAGGAGATTACGATAATGACGGCGACCTTGACATTTTGTTGTTAGGATATTCGATTTTTATTGGTGGTTCAACAACAAAAATTTTTCAAAACAACATGGGCAATTTTACTGAGATGAACACACAGCTCCCTGCGGTCTACTACGGTTCGGGTAAATGGGGTGATTATGATGCTGATGGAGATTTAGATATTCTTCTAACAGGAAATCATGTTGATCCATTGGGAACAACAATTCCGCTAACGGTAATATATCGGAATGAAGGAGGAAACTTTGAAAACATCCATGCATCATTTATTCCTCTTTTCCAAAGTAGTGTAGCATGGGGTGATTATGATAATGATGGAGATCTGGATGTTGTACTTTGCGGTATGACTGGTTCATATGAAGCAATGACAAAGGTCTATCGAAATGACAACGGAGATTTTCAAGACCTTGAAGCTTCGCTCCAGGGAGCCTACGGTGGCTCCGTTGAATGGGCTGATTTTGATAATGATTCAGATTTGGATATCCTTCTCGCAGGGATATCAAACGATAGTTTTATTGTGAGAATTTATCGAAATAATATTAGTGCGAACAACGCTGTGCCCGCATCGCCATCGGGCCTTGGTACTCAAGTAGTAGGAAATTCTGTTACTCTTCAATGGAATAAATCTACTGATGACCAAACACCTCAGGATGGTTTAACTTATAACATTCGTTTGGGAACAACGCCCAATGGTATTCAGATAGTATCGCCTATGGCTGATGTTGTTAATGGTTACCGTAAGGTTCCTGCTATGGGTAATACAAATCTTAGAAATAGTTGGATAATAAGAAATTTATTGCCCGGGACATATTATTGGAGCGTTCAAACAATAGACAACACCTTTGCTGGTTCATCGTTTACTGGAGTAGATAGTTTTGTCATCATAAGCTCCGACAAAGAAGATGAGTTGGATCAAATCCCCAAAGAATATTGGTTGTCCCAGAACTATCCGAATCCCTTCAACCCGTTAACTGTTATACGTTATCAGTTGCCCGTGCAAAGTAAAGTGAGTCTCAAGGTGTACAATCTTCTCGGTCAGGTTGTGAAGGTGTTGGTAGATCAGGTTCAGGATGTAGGATTCAAGTCTGTGGAGTGGAAGCCTGAGAATGTACCAAGTGGCGTTTACTTTTATCGTCTTCAAACCGAGAAGTTCATCGACGTCAAGAAAATGATTTTGATTCAATGAAGTTCTTTATGAAAAGCATAATAGTGTTTTTTCTTCTTGCTTACTGTTTTGCTACTCACGTATTTGGACAGGCGTACGAGCAAGTTCCAACAACCTTGTCTGGCTACTATGACGTTCAGTCAAGTGGTGCTGCGCCACAGTATTTGGTACGAGATCCATCAGATCCAAAGAATAGCCATGTCACTTTCCTTTCTACAGTCTCAACCCACGTTGACTCAGGGTTGCAGATCAGTTATGCTTACAGTTACGGAGGATATAACTGGCACGGCTCACATCTAGTGCATCCTCCATTAATCGGCACACCAGCACTCGAGCTTTGGTCAGGCTCACCAGTAGTCGTATTTAACCGGCTGAGCCATGATACTGTATTCACATCTCTCTTTAGCAATCAATTTGGCGGAGAATTATCTTTGCCACGTTTTGGAGGACTGGACGAGCCACAGAATCCACGTATAGCAACAACCGCCGATGGCAGGCTGTTCGTGGTTGCCGTGCGCCCAATTTCCGATACTGCGCATACACTCTTATTTGACCCTCACACACAACCTACCTGGAGTGAGCCTTTACCAGTCATTCACTTCGGTGATCAGTACGTTGTTGCTGCAAATGATTCAGGACGAGTCGCAATTGTTTGGTCAAGTGCAGATACTGTCGGTTTTTTAGAATCATTCGATAACGGTGAAACATTCAATTCTCCTGTGATTCTGTTTGCCACACAGATTATCAATGGCGATCTCGTTCATCCTGGTAAAGGTCTCGATGCTGTTTATGTTGGAAATGCGCTTTTCGTTGTTTGGTCGGCAATAGGAAGTACACCACGTTCGGCTCGCATCCTTTCATGGAATCCAGTAGGCGGTCTCATGACAGTCGCTGATAGCTCGAAGCTGTTCCTTTCCTTGGCTTCGTCAATGCATCCTCAAGATGACCATTTTGTACTTGATCGTCCTTCAATTGGTCGGTATAAAGGATCTGCATCTGTGGGTTGCGCCTTTGTTGTTTTCAAGGAGGGAGAAGTTGATAATGAAGGATGGAACTACGGCGATATTTACGTTGCTGAAGGATGGCTCGAACACTGGAACTTCTGTTATAACGCGACGAACACCCCAACTGTTGATGAACGCTACGTGAAAGTTGCTTCTCACAACCCACCAGTATTTGGTTTATTTATGATCGCCTACCAAGCAGATAGTGTTGCGGGTCCAAACCTTCTGCGAGATAAAACATCTGTTGCTATCCAATACGTCCAGCAAGTTGGTGTTATCGATCTCTCGGTCGATGAGAGTGGTAAATTGCCATTTAGTCCCGCACTCTATCAAAATTATCCAAACCCCTTCAATCCCAGGACTACGCTGCGATACTCTCTCACGAGAGCAAGTCATGTCCGTTTGATGGTGTATGATATTTTAGGAAGAGAAGTTGCGGTTCTTGTGAATCGCTTTCAATCACCGGGGACTCGAGAAGCGCATTGGGATGCTTACGGACTCCCGAGCGGCTTATACTTCTACCGTGTTCAAACGCCTGAATTCACCCAAACCAAGAAAATGCTCTTGATTCAGTAAGCATTTGATTCTTGCATGAAAAAGATTATATTAGTTTGAAATTGAAAAAATTTTAAGATTCGGAGTAGATAGTTGGATCAGAAGGAAATCGATAAACTGATACAATCGATCTTAAGCGGGCAATCATCTGAGCTTTCCTGCTGTAAAGACGGCACGTGTAGCGATGGACTGTGCGTCATCCACAACAAAGAAGGCGTCAAGAATATTGTTCAGAACGGGGCAGCACGCATCACAGCAAGTATTGGGATTGAAGCCGCCGGTGGTGTCGAAACTGATCTCGCCCGATTAATCGACCACACACTCCTCAAACCAGAAGCAACCAAAGAACAGATCATCCATCTTTGTAACGAAGCAAAGAAATATAATTTTGCAAGTGTGTGTGTGAATCCATGCTACGTTTCATTGTGTGCAAAGCTCCTCCGCGATACTGCTGTGAAAGTGTGCACAGTGATTGGCTTCCCGCTTGGCGCGACCTCCACTGCGACAAAAGCATTCGAAGCTGAGCATGCACTTCGCGACGGCGCAAAAGAAATCGATATGGTGATCAACGTTGGTATGCTGAAGTCGGGCGAGTATGATTACGTTGAGAATGATATCTTCGCCGTTGTTACTACTGCCCGCCGTTACGGTGCACTCACAAAAATCATTCTCGAAACGACTCTGCTCACAGACGAAGAGAAAATCAAAGCGTGTTTACTAACTAAACGAGCCGGTGCAGACTTTGTGAAGACATCGACGGGATTTTCAAAAGGTGGTGCAACTGTTGGCGATATTGCACTCATGCGGAAAGTCGTTGGCTCAGCAATGGGTGTGAAAGCTTCCGGTGGTGTCCGTACTCGTGAAGAGGCCTTAGCAATGGTCGCAAGTGGCGCAGACCGCATCGGAGCAAGTGCAAGCGTGAAAATCGTTAGTGGAGACGGTGAAAGTAAAAACCCTGAAACTTCAAAAGGTTCGCAATCGTACTAACCACTAAAACGTGAGGTTTCTATGAATGCAAAAACAATAGTCCTCATCAGCGTAAGTCTTATTGTGGTGTTGTTCCTCATAGGCTGCAGCTCATCAAAAGGGAGTTATGGAGGGCGAGAGCAGCAAATACCTCCTCCACCTCCAAAAGAAAAACCCGAAGAGCTACCCAAACCAACTCCCTCCGAAAAAGTGGATACTCTAAACATCAACCTCCAGAATACTCAAAAGCCCTCCTATGAATCGAAGACTGTTCCACAACCGACTGAAGAGACTACACCCAAAGCTAAGTTCTCCGTTCAAATAGGTGCCTACACGATGGCTGAGAATGCAGAGCGTATTGCTTCGCTCGCACGAGAACGATTCATCGGCAAAACTGTCTATACAATTGAAGATAAAACCGACAACTTGTACAAGGTCATGATTGGCGAGTTTATGACACCGGAAGACGCGCGCAGATTCCGCGATGAAATGGCTCAGAGGTATTATACCGATTACAAAGATGCCTGGGTTTCAAAAATCCCTCAGAATAAATAATGCATCGAATTATTGTTGCATAGTCTCCCTTATCCTGATGCTCGTACTCTTGGCATGTAAGAGCACCGAGACTACTGGAAGATCTGAGGAGAACAATCAGGCGTTGAAGGACTTCCTCGATCGTTATGAGAAAACCTTCAACCCATCAGACTACGATTCAGACTTTGATCTCATGAAAGAAATAGAGCAAACATTGAGCAGCGATACCGTTGTCCCCAGCATTGAGACACCAATAGTCTCTGAAACCGTACAAGGGTTCCGCGTGCAAGCACTTTTCACACAGGATATCGATCAAGCGAATCAGGTAAAAGACAGCATTAGCAAGCAACTCCCAGACGAATGGGTCTACATCGTCTACGATGCACCGTATTACAAAGTGCGTGTGGGAAATTTCCTCGTACGCTCAGATGCTAATCCGATGGTCAAAAAATTGGTGAGCCTCGGGTACAGGGATGCCTGGATTGTACCGGATATCGTCATCAAACATCCTCCGCGACCAACCCGATCCGAAAGCACAATCGAGCCAGAGAAAAAGCCCGACCAATAAAATCTCATTCACTTACTTGAACTGGATAAGTAGTCCTTCAAGGGGCCAGCGCGCCCGTACTTTCAGCGTCTCAGGATATTCAACAAAGCGCTCTGCCCATGCAAATGGGAATGGCTTCCCATACGAGTACACCCGATTCTTATCAGTGTCTCTAAATGCAAACAACGTATACCTCCCTTCTGGAATTCTATCGAAGGCAAAAGTTCCCGCCGTATCTATAACAAGTTGGTGAGTTTCAGATTCTTTACTAGAGACTTTGTTTACTATCAAGAAGATTTTATCTCGTGCAGTTTCGTTCTGATCTATCACGTTGCCTTCAATACTACCCAGTGAGCGCTCGTCGATGGTCTGAAAATGTTGAACCCACACACTGTCAAGGTATCGATTGCCGCTAAAGTCGATCAACGAGTCCAAAATTACTTTCACTGTATACTTCATTCCATAGAGAAGTGAGGGGAATGGGGGAAAAGACACTGTAGTAGAATTTCCCCAGAGGAATTCTCCCTTCACTTCTTGACCAAGGGAGTCAGTGATCGAAAATCCACCTTCAAACACAGATTTCTGGATTGACTCACTTATTGTAAACCGAAGAGTGTCATCAATAGCGGCACGAACATTACTATCTTTGTATGTTACCATTGTGACACGTGGTTTTGATGTGTCTGGCTGGGTACTTCCTACGAAGATGCCTGTATTGAATGGTGAACGCATTTCATTTCCGTGAATATCTCTAAAACCTTCTAGCGCGACTCGATATGTTCCAGTACTTTCCTGCTGTGCTGTTACAATCTCCGCTTCCATCGAAGATTCTCCCAAGAAAGTAAACTCGATCACCGCCGACTCAGAATTCGTAAGTGTATCAACAATGCGAACGCTCTGTTTATCACCAGCCATATCCACTTCTTCACTGAATCGCAACAGAATATGTGTCTGGTCAACAGCACGAGCACTGGAAAGAAACGGCGCAGTCGTGTCCTCAACTGACATGCGAATCTGAACTCCACGAATAGATTGTTTGTCAGACGTTAGTTCGATATCGGAAGAAGAAATACCATATCGATCTATCTGTGGATCGTAGAGGAGGTTTTTGTATTGATCACGCACAGCGATGAGACGAAAGATTCCAAGAGGCAGATTAGTCAGAACGAAGATGCCATCCTTACCAGTTTGGCTTAAGAAATCTGGCTTTGCACGTTTCGGATCGATCGTATCGTCGTCTCGGTCGCTGAGACCGTAGGCGAAAACCATCACTCCGACAGGATCTGCATCGTAGATTTTTCCAGAGATTGAAGCAGAATCAATGTGGTCGCCTGTGGAGAACGGTAGCTGAAACGCCTTTTCCATCCTGTTCCGATTTCTGATATCAACGACATCTGTCCCAATCGTCATGATATACGTGGTATGACTTCGCAATGAGTCAGTGAAGCTGATTTCAACTTCAGTCCCACTCCAATCATAGGTAAGCCTGCCGAGTGATGGCGAAATGAAAATCGATTCTTCAAGAGATCGGCGATCAACGTATTCACTAAATTCCAGCCTAAATTTCCGATCATGAAAATTGAGACTACTGACATGTGGGTAAGTTTCAATGATTTCAGGTGGAACTATATCGGGAGGACCTCCTGTTGGGGACCGTTGTCCAGCGCAAAAGAATGCAGTTGAGGTTATCAAACACAAAACTATGAACTGAAAAACTTTGTGATCCACAGGAACTTTTTTCAAACAAGATTGTTGTTAAAAATGAACGCTCCAATATAGGTAATTTCATTTAAAGAGAAAAGGAGTGTTCATCAGCACCTCCTAGGACAACCGCGAGGACAGTCGAGAATAGTGATGATAGAACGTGGTGGATGCGAATAGGGATTATTCTCGTGCTGTTCTCGTGGGTTGTCTTTTTTGTTTCTATGCTTGAGTGGAATGTAGCAAACCTTAAATCAACAATCGCCAATCGGAAATCAAAAATCAGGACTCATCCCGTCTCCTTCATCGCCTGTTGTACGGCTCGGAATTTTCGATATTGCCTCACTGCACGGACATGCTCATTATATGTTCTCGAAAACCTGTGCCCACCTAAGCCATTCGCTACGAAGAAAAGATATTTATGACTTGCAGGATAGAGCGCTGCGAGAATAGAAGTCTTGCCTGGATTGTTGATTGGACCCGGAGGTAACCCTTCGTGTCGATACGTATTATAGGCTGATTCGAGATAGAGATCGCTGTACCTGAGGGGGCGAGGTCCATCTTCGAGCAAGTACTGAATTGTCGGATCGGCTTGCAGCCGCATTCCTTTTCTCAATCGGTTGTAATAGACACCGGCAATGATGGCTCGCTCTGAATCAATGGCTGTCTCCAACTCGATGATTGATGCCAGTGTCAAAATCTCATTAATCGACTTCCCCAAGCTCTCAGCCTGTGCTCGAAATGAATCGTCAAACACAGTCCAAAATTCTCCAACCATCTGCTTAATGATGTCCGCCTCATCTGCTTGCCAGTAAAAATTGTAAGTATTGGGCATAAGGTAGCCTTCAAGCGAATGGGCATCGATAACCAAACTCTCTGCAAAGACCGAGTCGTGAACGAACGTCATGAAACGAGCCGAGTCAATCCCAAGCTCTCTTGCTAAGAGGCTTGCCTGTTTGGATGCACGCAATCCCTCAACAATCGTAATGGTCACAGCTTCGATTGTTTTGCCATATTGCAGATCTTCTAAGATTTCTTTGTTTGACATCCCACTCTTGAATCGGTACTTTCCTATCTGCATCTTTGTTGTTGATCCAAGAATACGACCTGCTAAGTCGATGAGGAAACGGCTTCGAAGAATACCAGCATGTTCGAGAGAATCGACCACTTGCTGGAAAGTTTCTCCTTTGGAAACAATGATAAACCGATCACCATCAAAGGTATTCGGTGCCCAGAGAATCTCGTACAGGAAAAACAAACCTGCGCTAATAACAACTAACAATAGAATGACTAAGCGTTGCTTCATTGTGAAATGTCGCTTGTGAGCTGCTGATATCGTTGAAGATATTCAGTAGATTTCACGCTGTCAAGATGAAATGCTCGATAGACTTCTGCCAGTACTCGATATCCTTCAGCATATGATGGATTTTTCTGAACAACTGACTCTAACCTCTCGACAGCTTCTCGAGGCTTGCCACGTAGAGCTGCAATCTCTGCCAATGTACATTGTGCATCCCACAGGTCTGGATGTAATCGAAGAGCGGTTTCCAGAGCAGCTTCAGCTTTGTCTAAATTGCCTTCGAACTGATAGACTTTTGCCAAGAGATAATGTGATGTAGAAGCTTCAGGATCAAGTCTGAGTGATTGCTCTAAGAGTATTTTCGCCTGTGAAAGGTCCCGAACTGAGATGTAAAACCGCGCAGCCTCAGCCATCCGGCTAGCGCTATGTGGTGTAAAGTGAATCCGTGTAGGATCAAACTTGAATACTTCCATAATTTCCGGATACCGCTCATCTGTTTGGTAGATCGGATTTTGATTGGTGACTTCAAACCAATTCCGAAGTACTGCAAGATGTGTCACGCTTTTTCTCATAAGAAAATCGATAAGCTTATCAAACCGGCGGATGTTGGGAATCATTTCGGGCGACACAAGTCCGACCATGTCTGCAATTTTCCTGTTGGAATAGAATGCAATGGCGCCAATATCGTGCGTTGCTATAATTGCATCATCGGGAAGATGATCCCGTAGCCATTTGGCAGTGGTGACTTGACGATCTGTGATATACTTGCAGTATTCGGCATAATTGTCTTTACCCTCCCAAGTCGCAACAGCAAATTGAATAAAGAAGGCGCCACACACAAAACTTACAGCCAAGGACGATGTGCGTGAGTTTGTGAGGCTCTGAACGAATCGCTGCACAATCTTCATGGTGATCTGAACGCCGAACAATCCCAGTAGTATGACAAAGGGAAGAATTGGCATGAGATATCTCCCCTCTTGGTACAAATATGGTAGAGCGTACCAAAATGCCAAGAACATTCCTAACGACCATAAGAATGGAATCAACAATGATTGTGCTTGGCGTTGAAGGACTTGATTAACAAGTGTCAGCATCCCGAGAACAGCAAAAAAACTCAAGATGCTCAGATGACCGTCACGCAGGAAATGATAAACATGATTTGGAAAATCTCTCTCCGATCCGGAATAATACTTGATCTTTGCAGCATACGTATTGGGAAAGAGTGAATCTGAAAGCATCAGATTAAAAACAAAGTACCCTGCTACAACCACAACGACGATAAAGAAAGACCTCTTCATCCATTGCAGTGAATGTGCAGCACCTGTCTGAGATTTATACTTAGAAGCATCTTTCTGTAAAACAAAACTATTATACAGGATGTCGGCTATGATAGCTGAAAAAAAGATCACAGCTTCGGGCCTCGTCCAAAGCAACAAGCCACTTGTTATACCAAGTGGGACTGATTTTTCATTCTTGTAATAATAAAATGTCAGGATCATCAAGAATATAAATAACGTTGTTTCCATTCCTGAGAGCGCAATCCACTGAAGTCGTGGTTCAAAGAGAAGCAAGAACGCTGCGGCTATTCCCATCAAATTGTTTCCATCAAAAATGTTCAATGAAATCTTATAGAGAAATACAGCAGCAAGCAGAAAGAATGTTATCCCCCAAAAATAACTCAAAAGCATTTCATCGTCGGTCACAAAGAACCCAAGAGCAAGCAGAAATGTATACAGAGGTGATGTAGAGCCAGACGTAACCATCTCATCTTTGAAATAGGAGTAGCTCCCGTAGTCGTGCAGGTTCTTTGCAAATTGAAGGTGTATCCATGGATCATCGAGTGGGAAACCGAAACTGCAGTTTGTGCGATAGGCATGCCATCCAACATAGACGCACATGAGCGCTCCAATACATACAACCACTGCAAGTACTCCGCGATATGCCCGATCGTTCATATTCTTATCCAGCAACTACCTGCACTGTCTTGACCGATTCTTCCATCTCGAATCTACGTTTCCCATATTTCCATAGCGAGACACATAGCGTGCTATAAAGAATAAGAACAGCGAGTGGTTTACCGAGGTGAAATGCTAAACTCTCGGCTGTAGTCCAATAAAATTCAGGATCTACAAGTACTTGTGTTTTGTCGATGAAGATGAATGGTGTCGGAAGTGCAATGATTGCAAACGTCCACCAGAAGACTTTTTTAAAAGGAACGGAAAAACCATCTTGCATACACATTCGCAAGAACAGTAAAACAAAAACGGGTAACAACATCACATATTGGTGTTCCCACACATGCTTGTAGGTGAGAAAGTATGTGAGAATCCATAGCAAAAAAAGCTCATTAATGTATGTTGCTGAGGTACGCACAGTAAGGAGTAGACTATAACTCAAGATAACGATTGTCCAAATCAGCAGGACTATGCGAATCATCTCATTCATTATTCCGATGTTTTGTGCAAACTCATTGATGTACGAAACCCAATGTCCCCCAAATCGAAGAATACACACTCCTAACAAAGCAGCAAAACCTTGATTGCCCGCGATAGTCTCTGCCGAAAGTCCAGCGGTAAAATTCCTTGCAAATGGCTTGATCGTGTCGGGGTAAAGTAAGAAATAGGGAAGAGAAAAGGCGATCATAACTCCTCCAGCAACGATGAGGGATTTCCATTTTCTTAACTTCATCAATACAGGAACGAAAAGTATAGAGTTGCTCTTGATCAAAAGAGAAGTCGTCCAAAGAACATCACCTGAAACATGCCTCCCTATCGACCAATAGTACATCATCCAAAAGAATAACGTCGACATGCGGAAAGAAAACTGACCCATGAACAGTTCAAGATAGTATGGTGAGAACATGAGCCACAACGCAACGGCAATATTTTGATGTTCAACATTACTGAAAAGACGAGAAGTTAATTTTAGGTTTATTAGAAGAAGACTTTCCAAGATAAGAATCCAGAGTGCATAAGCAACTGGTGGTGAAACGAGACGAAAAAATTGACCAAGTGTCAGCGCTGTAAATGGGAGGTACCGATAGGGATATGAATATGGTACAACTTTTGAAGGCGGATTTCTTTCGTAGACACTGACACCATCAACTATATTTTGTCCTGCCTGATACACTGCGTAAAAATCTGCAGCGGGACCACGACGATGCGTTGCATCGTCGAAGAGAGGGTTTAAGAAACCAAATACAAGAGAAAATAACAATAGCAAATGAACGAGAACACCAAGCATCAAAACGATCCTGGAATTTCTTTCAGCAAAATTTGCCGTTTGAGTATTGTCTCCAACCATCTTCACGATGTTATAACGATAAGTTGGCAACAGCGTTCAATCCAAAATCCGATCTGATGCCTCCTTTCAACTTCAGCCATCCCACCATTGCAATCATCGCACCGTTATCTGTGCAGTATTCGAATTTTGGGATGTGCAGCTTAAATCCTTGCCGCTGAGCAAGTTCCTGGGTTCTCCTGCGCAACTCCGAATTGGCTGAAACGCCACCAGCAACTGCAACATCTTTGACTTCAAATTTTCTCAGCGCTCGCATTATTTTTTCAATGAGCACATCAACAACGGCGGCTTGAAAGCTTGCACACAAATTAGTTAATAGTTCATGGTTAATAGTTATTTGTTGACTGTCTGCAGGAAGTATTTTATGACCACGAAGCCAGTAAAGGACTGACGTCTTAATACCGCTAAAACTAAAATCAAAACTATCTTCATCAAGAAATGATCGGGGGAATTTAACAAAATCAGGATTCCCTTGCTTCGCGAGCTTGTCAATGATCGGACCGCCGGGAAATCCTAACCCTAACATCTTTGCCACTTTATCGAATGCCTCACCTGCAGCGTCGTCCAATGTTTCACCAAGAAGTTGATGATGGAAAAATTGTCTGACCAGAACAAGTTGGGTATGTCCCCCGGAAACAATTAAACAGAGTAAGGGAAAGTTGGGCTTTGGCTCATCGATAAAATTAGAGTACAGATGTGCCTCCATATGATTCACCCCAATAAATGGAATCTTCAACCCATACGCAAGTGCTTTGGCAAAGTTCAGTCCCACAAGAAGCGCACCAACGAGACCGGGTCCGTAGGTTACAGCGACACTCTCAAGCTGTTCTTTCTTGATCCCTGCAATGTGCAGTGCTTCCTCCACAACTGGGACAATCAATCGTTGATGTGCACGGGAAGCAAGCTCCGGCACAACACCACCATATTTCTGATGGACGAGTTGTGATGAAATGATGTTTGATTTCACAATGCCATCTTGCAACACGGCAGCAGCGGTCTCATCACATGATGTTTCGATGCCAAGGACATTCATCACTGCTAATGTAATGAAAATTGAAATAGATTTGCAAACCTATCGATATTTTTATATCTTGAGAAATTGAAATACGCTTCAAGTGTTTAAATAATGTCAACGGCTGAAAAATTCGATCTTTCAAAATTAAAAATTGCACGTCGGGAAGAAAAGGAAGTAGAGAGTTTTCCTCGTCCTCGCTATTGGTTCTTGATTTACGCAGGTTCTGTGCTCTTTCTCGGATTATCAGCGTTCTTTTTCCTCAAAACATATTTCGGTTCCGAAGAGGTCATTGAGATTACTACAGTGAGTTTACTTTCTCCAGCTCAAGCAAATGCCATTCTCACCGCGAGCGGGTATGTCGTTGCACAACGTCAGGCATCTGTGGCATCCAAGGCGACTGGACGGCTTGTCTACCTCGGTTTTGAAGAAGGCGATCGTGTGAAGAAAGATGAAATTATCGCGCGCATCGAGAGTGCAGATGTTGAAGCAGCATTAGCACAAGCAAGAGCGGATCTTCGGGTTGCGCTCGCCGAGCGCATTGATGCAGAACAATCGTTCGACCGTGCCAAAAAACTTCTCGACGGTCAACTGATCTCACAAGCAGAATACGATGCCGTCAAAGCACGGTATGATCGGGTTATTGCATCCATTGCGTCAAAGGAAGCTGCTGTCAAAGCTGCTGAGGTGCAAGTAGAAAACACACGAATTCGTGCGCCATTCGATGGAACGATTTTGACAAAAAATGCTGATGTCGGAGAAGTTGTTGCACCATTTGCTGCTGGTGCGAGTTCACGTGTCGCGGTCGTAACCATTGCAGATATGTCTTCGCTTGAAGTCGAGGCTGATGTCTCTGAATCAAATATCGAACGGATCACAGCGAATCAACCATGTGAAATCACATTGGATGCATACCCCGATAAACGATATCGTGGATATGTTCACAAAATCGTTCCAACGGCTGATCGGGCTAAAGCCACTGTGCTCACAAAAGTTCGCTTTGTAGATCGTGACAATAGGGTACTCCCGGAGATGAGTGCCAAAGTGCATTTTCTTTCTCAACCGGCTTCTGAGAATTTTAATACAACTCCTAAGCTCGCCGTTGATCCGGCAGCTATTGCCACGCGCAATGGAGAAAAAGTTGCATTCATCCTACGAGATAATACTGTGTTGGAAGTGTCTGTTGAAACTGGAAAAGCTATGGGTCAACTGGTTGAAATACAGAAGGGACTTTCTGTCGGTGATAAAGTAGTCTTGAATCCTTCTGATAAATTACAGTCAGGCACTAAAGTGAAGTTAAAAGAGTAAATCAGTGAGTGGTTAATTGATTAATTGGTTAAATTGTTAATTGTTAGTGGTGAGTAGTTATCAGTAATCAGAAATCAAAAATCTAAATTCTACTATGTCTCTTGTCTCAGTTCAAAATGTCTCAAAATCATATTGGCGGGATTCATTTGAGATTCCTGTCCTCAATAACATTTCATTTGAAATATCCGAAGGTGAATTTCTTGGACTGATGGGACCTTCCGGCTCAGGGAAAACAACATTGCTGAATCTGATTGCCGGGATTGACCGACCGACGGAAGGAGCCATCACAGTCGCTGGCACAGATGTCACAAGGTTAAACGAGTCAGAGTTGGCAAAGTGGCGTGCACGACATGTCGGGTTTGTTTTTCAGTTCTATAATTTAATACCTGTCCTGACTGCCTTTGAGAATGTGGAGTTGCCGCTACTTCTTTCAAACTTATCAAAGAAAGAACGGCGAGAACATGTTGAGTTTGCTCTGAACGTTGTTGGGCTTGAAGACCGCATGCACCATTATCCGAAACAGCTCTCAGGCGGTCAGGAACAGCGTGTTGCCATTGCGCGTGCCATCGTTACCGATCCTACACTGCTTGTTGCCGATGAGCCAACGGGAGATTTGGATAAAATTTCTGCCGAAGAAATACTTAAACTACTTGAGAGATTGAACACAGAATTCAAAAAGACGATCATCATGGTTACACACGATCCTCGAGCAGCAGAGAAAGCGCACAAACTAAGACATCTCGACAAGGGTGAACTCTCGTAGGGAAAAGCGATGAAAGTCCTTAAGCTTATCATCAAGAATACATGGCGTCATAAGCTGCGGACGCTTCTGACGATCCTCGGGATCGCAATTGCTGTGATGGCGTTTGGGATGCTGCGAACGATCATCACAGCATGGTATGCCGGTGTGGAGGCGTCGGCAGCCAACAGGATCATCACACATCATCGCGTGTCGATTATCTTCCAGCTTCCCTTGACATACCGTGAACAGATCCAGCACATACCGGGCGTCGCTGGCGTATCCTTCGCAAATTGGTTCAGCGGGATTTACAAGGACGTTAACGATTGGAGAAACTTCTTCCCCCGCATTGCCATCGAGAACGATGCTTACTTTGATCTCTTCCCTGAAATTATCATTTCGCAAGAAGACCGAGCGGCCTTTGCCAAAGAGCGCAACGGCTGTATCGTTGGCGAGAAGATCGCCCGTGAGCACGGCTTTAAGACGGGTGACATCATCCCCTTAGAAGGTGACATTTATCCCGGCCATTGGGAATTCGTTGTGAGGGGATTTTATAAAGGACGCGACGCTACGGTCGATGAGACTGTCATGTTCTTCCACTGGAAATATCTTGACGAACAGGTCCGCCAGTCGCAACCGGGTCGAGAAGTTAACGTTGGCTGGTACGTCATGAGAATCCAGAATCCTAACGACATTCCTCGCATCTCTGGTACCATTGATGAGATGTATCTCAACAGCCGTGCCAGCACGAAGACCGAAACGGAGAAAGAGTTCCAGCAGAGCTTCGTCTCTATGTCCAGCGCTATTCTGACATCTATTAACGTTATTTCATTTGTCATTATCGGAATCATTCTGTTAGTGCTTGCTAATACAATTGTGATGGCGGTGCGAGAGAGAACACGTGAGTATGCTGTACTGAAGACGTTGGGTTTTTCAAAGAATCATCTCATTCAACTGATCGGTGGCGAATCCATGGTCATAGCTCTTGCTGGAGGAGTGCTTGGATTGGTATTCACCTTCCCTGTGGCAGGTGGTTTTGCCAAAGCCTTCCCAACATTTTTCCCGGTGTTCAACGTCGAGCCAATCACGATAACAATGGCGTTTGGCGCAGCAGTAGTCGCAGGAATTGCTGCCGCTACGTTCCCGGCATCCCGTATCCTGCGAATGAAAATTGTTGATGGTTTACGAACACTTGAGTAACATCCTATGGCAATACCTTTAACATACACATGGCGCAATCTCTGGACACGGCGTATTACAACTATCCTCACACTTGTCGGTATTGCATTGGTCGTGTTTGTGTTTGCTGCTGTGCTGATGCTTGCCTACGGAGTTGAGAAAACACTCGTGGATACCGGTTCCGATGACAACGTTATCGCCATTCGCCGCGCAGCACATGCAGAGTTGATGAGCCAGATCGGTCGCGAGGCAGCCAACGTGATCGAAACGCAGCCGGAAGTAGCTCTCTCATCAGATGGCAAACCGCTGGTGACAAAAGAAGTGTACGTTGTCATCAACTTGCTCAAGAGAGAAACGAATGACCTCAGCAATGTCTCAGTCCGCGGCATTTCTCCTACTGCAATGCAACTTCGGAAGCAGGTTCAGCTCACAAACGGACGGATGTTTCAGTTCGGCACGCGTGAGATCATCGTTGCCAGCAACATTACTGAGCGGTTCCAAGGTTGTGAGATCGGGAAACAGTTACGCTTCGGAGACGATCAATGGACAATCGTTGGACATTTCGATGGGCAAGGCAGTGGCTTCGATTCAGAGATTTGGGGCGACGTCGACCAGTTAATGCCAGCCTTCGGTAGGCCCGTTTACTCTTCAGTGACATTCCGCCTCCGGAATCTAGATGACTTCGATGCCGTCAAGAGCCGTGTGCAGGAAGACCCTCGTACGCAGCACGTCGAGCTTAAGCGTGAGCGACAGTTCTACAAAGAACAGTCTCAGCTGATGGCTGATTTCATCCGTATCCTCGGGATCATCGTGACCATCATTTTCAGCATCGGTGCAATGATTGGAGCGATGATTACAATGTATGCTGCTGTTGCGAACCGAACGATCGAGGTTGGGACACTGCGCTCGCTCGGGTTCCGTCGTCGGAGCGTTTTAACAGCTTTTTTGATAGAGTCTATTCTCTTATCCATCATTGGCGGAGCAATGGGAGTGGCGTTAGCATCCTTTATGTCGTTTGTGCAAATCTCAACGGTGAATTTCGGGACTTTTTCAGAACTGGCATTCGGCTTCAAGATGTCGCCGCAGATTGTCGTTCAGTCAATGATCTTTGCAATTGTGATGGGCATTGCCGGCGGATTCTTACCATCGGTACGCGCCGCACGTCTGAATATTGTCAATGCATTACGAGCAACATAAACCACACAGTATCATAAACCAAACATTATGGAGAGATATATACTATGAAGAACATCATCCTTGCAACTTCTGTTATAGTATGTCTATTGCTGGTGACAACATCATCGTTGTCTCAGGATCGTGGGTTCGGCATCGGGGTGATCGTTGGTGAACCGACGGGGATAAGTATGAAAGGATGGCTCAGTTCAACATCGGCATTAGATGTAGGCTTAGCATGGTCGTTTGCTAAAGAAACATCCTTTCACATACACGGCGATTACCTGCTCCACTCCTTCAATGTCTTCAAGACACAAGAGAGAATTCCACTCTACTATGGCATCGGTGGAAGAATCAAGACGGGGCGCAGAGAAGATGACCGTGTCGGGCTGAGAATGGTGGTAGGCATCGGGTATATCTTTCGCGATGCGCCTGTCGATCTCTTTGTTGAAGTAGCACCAATTTTAGATTTGGCACCCTCGACCGACTTCAGGATGAATGCAGGTCTTGGTGCCAGATTCTTTTTCCATTGAAGTCTTTTGCACAGGTAATAATTTTTTTTTATATTTACAAAGCCTATAAAATT
>JACQVI010000248.1 GCA_016209795.1 Ignavibacteriota bacterium | reverse complement strand
CTTCATAATAGAATCCGCACACCAAGCCCGATCAAGGCGATTGCGACAAACGGCACGAGAAACCACACGAGGAAGGCGATGAGGACAAGGATCGATTCGATCAGGGCAAGGATCATCGCCACGCCAGCGGTGACCAAGCGAACCACGGCGCCCAGAAAACGACTCATCAAATTTTCGATGGCGGCGGCCAGCCGTTGGCCTAACGGGTAACCATCCGTCGATTGCCTGTCACGCTTCCAGGGGGCAACGAGGGTTTGCATGAGAAGCGGTGGATTAAAAAATTGCCAACCCGAACCAACATACCGACGCCCAAGCGTCAGAATGTCGCGTGGCATCTCGCTTAAATACCAATAAAAAAACTCACTCAAAGATTTCCCTCCTCGTCAGGTTGTAGGAAGTAGCTGGTAGCTTCTCGGGGAACTCGGATTATCCCTCAAAAGCTACGAAGCTAAATCCTAAGAAGCTAGTATCAGCGTATCGCTTTTAGCTTAGAGAATCAAAGAGCCTGCTTCATAACGTTGCGTGACGTTTTCGCAGGCCCAGGGGTTGGGGAACTAAAAGAATTGCGGGACCGTTCGACAATATTCTCTGTACTGATTGCCATATTTCTCATGAAGGACAACCTCCTCACGGTGAATCCATCCGAGAAAAAGGAGCCAGGGTATCCAAACGAAAAAGATAAATTCTGACAACAACAAGCCTTGAGCACCGATCCACATTATGAGATACCCAAGATAGTTTGGGTTCCGTGTCCAGCGGAACGGCCCGTCGACGATCAGGGGCGTTTCTTCGGTCGGCCGCAAGCCCGGTGGTTGAAAAGCATCACGCATGGTCCATCGTGCCCAAAGCGCCAAACTTAGACCAGCAAAAAGGAGAAGACCAGAAAGAAATTGGATCAAACATCCATGGTTCAAATCGACAAGCCAACCGATCCGCAGTGGCCAACCAATGAGTTGATGGAGCAAAACCGCGAGAAGCCAACTTGTTCCCCAATACAAACCCGATACAGTTCGTGACCAGATAACTGGCGGTAAACGACACCGTTGCGGTTGACGAACCATCATCAGATCGGAGATACCAAGGACCAAGAAGGATAACAAAATCAACTCACGGATCCACAAACTCTCCATTTGCTAAGGTGCTCCTACCTTATTTTAATTGGGACACGTGCCCGAAAATCTACCAGAAATAGCAAAAATGTCCAGATCAAATCTAGACATCTTTGCCTTCCAAGTTACAGCCGTCTCACTTCTTGCGAAAAACCCGATCGAGGAAGCTGCCGATCAGCCAAAAGACAACAGTAACAATGAGGATAGTCGGCAACGCCTTGGCCCAAACAAAATCAAATTTCTGTGCTTCGAGTGCCTCAATGTGAACTTCCCCAGTCACCCACACGTAAGAAAACATTGCCCAGGAACCAAAAACAGCAAATAGACCAACCAGTAAGCCAAAGATAAAATTCTTCATTGTCCTCCTCGACAATTAGTCTATCAATCCAAACCAAAAATGCCAATTATTTGTTACGCACTCAAATAATTCGCAAATTGACGATCACAAAGAAAACACCGAGATGGTGCCTTCTTTGCATAATTCCGCCAACACATGTTGGCTGCTGAGCGGTTACAAGAATAGCTCCCGACGCACTATTCACAATGTGAATAGTGGACGAGGTCGACTCAATTCTTCAAATCGTTGTTCGCCAAAGGCGAGACGAAATGAAGTCTAACGAATCCGTTAGAAAGGAGGTGATCCATCCCCAGATTCCCCTAGGGATACCTTGTTCACGTTGTCCATATGTTTCCATACGGCGTGGACTATATCTTCATCCCACTACCAAATACGTGGGAGCGAACGTGTAGTCTCTACGGGGTCAAGTTCATTGATGCTAGACGCTTGAAACTAGAAGCTTGATCTTGAGATTAGATATTCGAGGCTAGTATGTCTTCCAATTCTTCTGCAAATTGGTGAGTTTTCCACCGAGCCGCTGATATCTGAGGAGTAAATCCTCACACAATACTTTACTCCAATATCCTAAATCTCTGGCAGTCTCAACGTGAACTTCCATTTCGTTCGCTGAGCCAATCGCGATGTTGAGATGTTTCTTGAACTCCTTCTCATATATTCGCTTTGCCCAGCCCTCTGCAATGTTTGCAACGCAAGATTTCGAACATCTCCTTACTTGCGAAGCAAGATCATTTCTCTCGAAAACTGGAAACTGTTTGATAGATCGGTGCACGATAAGCATCGACTGATAGGCTTCCTGATAGACTTCTAAATCACGGAAAGTTTTGATCATATCTCTCTAACTATCAACTATCCAGCTTCAAATTCTAACTTCTAGACTCGAGTGTCCAGCATCAATCCAACCGACTTCCCTCGGTATTACCTTCATACCTTTATCATACCTGATAAAGAGGAGGGCTTCACCGATACAGTTCGATTTGTCGTAGCAATTACTCGCTACGGTCGCATTACATAGGTATACGACTTAGTGCTCCTTACCGACCCTACCTGCCCACACCATAAGTGCGGTTCTGGTATTGCCGACTCGGCTCACTTGACGGGCGGTGTGTACAAGACTCGAGAACGTATTCACCGTGGCATGGCTGATCCTAGGTTACTAGCGTTTGCGTCTTCATGCTGGTGGGTTGCAGAGCGCTATCCGTACTGAGACCGCTTTTGATGGTATTTGCTCCGCCTTGCGGCTTCGATGACGCTTTGTCGCGGCAATTGT
>JACQVI010000244.1 GCA_016209795.1 Ignavibacteriota bacterium | reverse complement strand
CAACAAAAAATATTGGAGAATCTATATGAAAATTGTAAAAAGAAAGCGTCTTGAGGCGAAAGGCTGGAAGATTGGTACTGCACGTGAGTTCCTAAATCTTTCGCCCGAAGAGGCAGCTTATGTTGAAGTGAAGTTGGCACTGAGCAAGAATCTTCAAGCTTATCGTCAACAGAAGAAATTGACTCAGCATGCCCTTGCCCGATTGTTGAAGTCCAGTCAATCGAGAATTGCGAAGATGGAATCTGGCGATCCATCCGTTTCTCTTGATCTACTGGTTCGTTCATTGTTGGCATTGGGCGCATCGAAGAAACGTCTTGCTCAAATGTTATCGTAGTTTCGTGCCGGCACGCCGGAATCCATTTCGGCACACCGGAATCCGTTTCGGCACGCAGGCGTGCCTGCACATTAAGATAACTCACCGTTTGCTATGCGTCGCCCGTTTACTATTTCGTACTTTCTTGGCGTCGTCTCTTCCATTGCCAAAGACCAGCGGTAATATCCTGTGGAAGTCGATGGCCTAATTCTCTGGCTGCGAGAACAATTTGTCCGCGATGGTGGGCCTCATGAGCCACAAGATAGGCCATAAAGTGCACCACGTCGGAGGGAATATTGGTCCATGGAACGTTAATGTTCAGCACTCCCCCATGATCGAGGCCAGCGTTCAGTAATTCGATGATCCCCTGGCTACTCCGTTTTAGGGCCTGGAGTAATGCTTTTCGACTGACACGCCTTCGGTCAACACTTTTCGGTAGCTTGATTTCGTATTGTTTGCCGACCATTTTGATCCACATACACCGCGTATTATGGATATGGCCTACGATCATGCGGATCGTCCGCTGTGGAGCGCCTGGGATCTTCTTACTCCACAGTTCATTTGGAAGATTCTCGAAAAAGAATGCCGTCACTCGGTTATTGGTTCGCCAAGTGGACAGCAGGTGATTGTATAGATGGTCCGCATTCATTTGGAACGTTCAGTATACGTTTATATGAAAAGGCCGGTATCGTATAACGTCCGACAAAATAACGCAATACTTTTGCGAACATCTGATTGCCATTCGAGTGAGCAAAAGTATTGAGCGAGGGTTTTTATTCATCGGCCCTTTTGTCCAGTGGCGTTATTTTGCTTGATATTTCCAAAAAGGTCTCCCATGAGTCAGGAGAATTTCGTATGATTGATTACTCAATTAAATCACTGATTTCATCACAAACTCACAGGAGAACCCTATGTACTACACAGGAATCGATTTGCATCGTCGTTCCATTGCTCTTTGTACAGTTGATGAGAACGGCACCGTCGTTGAGCATCGCACCATGAAAACACGGCCTGAACTGGTCACAGCATATTTTCAGCAGTGGCCTGACCACGAGCACCGTGCTGTGGTCGAATGCACCACTGGCTGGTACTGGCTCTGCGATCTGTTGCGCTCGCTTGGTATCACCATCGTGCTCGCACATGCAAAATACTTAAAAGCTATTTCCTATGCAAAAGTGAAAACCGATGCTGTTGATGCTGAGACCCTTGCACAGTTGTTGCGCATGGGCTATATTCCCGAAGCGCATCAATTACCGCCTGAGTATCGTGCCATGCGAGATCTCTTGAGGCAGCGCATGGTCATGGAACACAAACGCACCAACATCATCCAACGCATCAGCAGCATCTTGGCACAGTTCAACGTGACGCGTATCGAGGTCTCGCCGTCCGTGCCTGGTTTTGCCACATTTCTGGGAAGCTGTTCTCTCCCCACGGAGTATCGCATGACGCTCTTGATGTACCATCAGCAGTGCATCCAAGCCACCGAGCACCGCAAGCAACTCGAAAAATACTTCAAAGGGAAACTCCGCCCGACACCAGCGTTGCAATTATTGATGTCGATCCCTGGTCTCGGTGAAATCACTGGAGCAGTTGTTGCCATGGAGAGCGGCGATATGCATCGCTTTGCCGATCATAAGCACTTCGAGTCATACTGCCGGCTCGTGCCTGGTTCGAAAGATTCCGGCGGCAAGCACGCGCACCGCTCCGGCTCCAAAGATGGCAATAAGTATCTCAAGTACGCCTTCACCGAGGCAGCCATCAAGGCAATGATGTACTATCCCGAGATTAAGCAGTTTGCCCAGAGACTCGAAGAGCGCTCCAGCAAAGCGATCGCCCGCACAGTGGTTGCCAAAGAACTTGCAAAGATTGCTTATTATGTCCTAACCAGAAAACAAGAGTTCAAAACATTTAAGGGTATCACGATCGAAAAGATTCGTGACTGGCCTCGTGCCCGTAAGCCCGTGCGCATAACTGAAGAAGAGCCTGCCTCGGCGATGTCGGTCGTCTGAGGTAGAACATACTCGTTCTTCGTTTCCCTGATTGGGATACGGGCACATGTGCCGATGAAATATCTGGGACATACAGTCTGAGCTCACCGACGCTCGCTGCGCAAGTAAGCCCGCTAAAGTGTGAGCGCCTGTGGCGCCATGGCGCAAGGCGCCATTTGGGACGTCAGTCACGGAACGTCCTCGTTGGCGATATCCTCTCGGCCGTCAGTGCGACTATTGACGTGTGCCTGCGCACCAGAGTGCTTCGCCACACAGGTGTGCCATCAAATTTATGGTTGACTCACGAAAAAAAGTGAGAGGGGAGATCTCTATCACTTGACTTTGACCTTTTTTAAAGTGTTATGTGAAGTGGCGGCACGCATCCGATGTGATTCATTTTGTAGCATACCCAGCGAGTTTCTTTCTAAGGAAGTCGTCGAGGTCCTCCTTGCTGACACCGAAAGTCTCTTGGATTGCTCGGTAAAGATCATCATCTTCTTTTCCATATGTCATCAACTTTCGAATGGTAGGTAGGCCGCCTTTTTCCAAGGCCATTTTGCACAGCAATGCACCGATAAAATAGTTAGCTGGCCAATGGTCTACACCTTTGAATGTGAGTACGTCAACTTCTGGGTGTGCCTTAAGATATTCATAGTTTCGCTTGAGATGCCAAAGAAGGTCTTGACCACCACTGCCTCCCACAAGCGTTGCGTATCCCTCAAGGAAATAGGAGTGTGCATTAGGAAAGAGTGGGTTTATATAGATATGAACAAATTCGTGCGGATACCACTCGTTTGAGTCACCTGAATAGATTATTCGGTTTTTGGAATCCACGAAGCCTCGAGGCCCGCTCCTATTGCCCTCTGAGGGCCAGTAATCAAAGCCAAGAGCTTTGGCAACACGATCGATGTCGTCAGCAAAATAGTAATCCACTGGTACAACCAGCATTTGCCAGATAGCCGCAAGCGAATCAGTGAACTGGCTCATTCGTTCTGCGAGTTTACGATTAAACTGATGGTCTGGCGGGAAAACGAACTTGATTGATCCGACCTGCTCTTTTTTCCAATAGCGTGTATTGATGGGAAGGACATTGCATAGCTTGTAAGATCCATTTTCAAGACGAGCCCCGGTCTGGATAATGCTGATGACGTTGACTTTGCCTGAATCTTTAGGCGTTGAGTTGTAAAACATCGTCCGTATGACGAATGAATCTCTTATTCTTGAAACGCTAAGGACATTTGTTTTACAGCGTGGCAACCACACGTACAAGCTTATGCCCCACCAAGTATGAGGAACAAGGTCGTAGGGGTTGTATTGAAGCTGTTCTGATTCTGACCAACAAGGATTGATATAGCTGCTGTCGGGCTTTGAGTTTAGATAATTCTCCCAAAGTCGGATGACTTGAGAAATCTCGGAGTTAGAAGTATCAACAATACTGCTGACCTCAAACCGAATTCGAGATTGTTGAGCAGATAGTACGGAGGTAGAAGTCAGGAAAAGGGCTATTGCTATTCTGTGTCGCATATATGGTTGTCAGTTGAAGACGGTGCGTGCCGCCATTTTCACATAACTATTGTATAACCGCATTTCGTTTATCCGCCCGAATTGGCTGGCTAAACGAAGTACTTCGTTTATCTTCTTTATGTCCGGCGTTGCGGGATTGTTTCATGATAAGATCTAATGGGTTGTAAAGTTTTCTGATCTCCTTTGTGCTTACACCAGTATAAATCTCTGTCGTTTTTGAGTTTGTATGCACTTACGAATACTGAAAATATAACACTACATTTTCAGAATATCAAACCCTCAAACGAATCCACAGCTCTTAATTATTTCCCAAGCGTAGCTCTCACCGTTTCAATCAATGCCTTGACTTCTTCTAAAGCATCTCGTACATCCTGCGCTGTTAAACTCGTATGTATGAGGTATGGGTATCGACCGACAGAATAAAATCCTGTGATTTTCTGGCAAGCCGACCGATACTTTTCCAAGGAGCGATTATATTGTAACGCTTCTAGATCGTGGATGCGTTCCAGTTTCCATCCCTTTGAAAGAAGAAATGCCTTGAGGAACTTTTCAACTGACTGCTGGAGGTAAAATCCAGCAGCTTCAGCATCGTTCGTATTTAAAAGCTGCTCGACACGTTGGAAGTCTTTTTCAGCTATGTGCAGCCAATCAGCGGGATACAGCGACTCCTTCGGCGTCATATAAAACTTTGCCTTGTTCAAGAATTTCTATGATAAACTGATCGCCCACATCTACGCGCTGTTTGATTTCCTCGGGGGTTAGCACGAATGTATCTAATGACACCTTGCGTTGTGGATCCGTCAGTATACGTCGAACTGTTACCCACCGATCGATAAATCGTTCAGAGGTTTCCTTGATGATGAGGAGATCGATGTCGCTGCCTCTCCGTGGATTTCCCTCAGCGAAAGAACCAAAAAGAATAATTCTCTGTGGCGAATAGTCTCGGCGCAGTTTTTCTACAATATCTTGAATAACTTTTTCTATTTGATCCAAGGATTTGTCGCTCACAGCAATAGTATATACGCAAATTCCCTCACAAAGCCAAACCGCTCTGTTTAGAAATCATTTCCAACTACATATACGATCCCATAACACAAACTTGCAACAGCGATCACCACACCAAATCCAAACTCAATCGCCACAAACGTTGCAAGCACAACACCCACAACCGATGAGCATCCATTGATTCCCCATGCCCATGGGACAAATCGAGATGCACGTTTTGATAACGCTGCGATGCCGGTTGGAAACGGCATCCCCATCAGAAAGGCAAGCGGCGCAATGATGATGAGAGAGATGGTGTACTTCAGCCACAGTGGTATCGAGCTTAAGAGAGAAAACACATCATCAAGTACGATGCCATACAGTAAGCCAAGAACAACGATCGACACCAAGCTCAGTCTGAAAATCTTGGTCGAAATCCTATTTGAAAACCAACTACCCAGACCGGCAAAGAAGAGCAACCCACTGATGACTGCTGAGACAGCATAAATCGGATGAGCGAGGAACAGGATGAACTTCTGGATCAGCACGATCTCGATGAACATGAATCCAAAGCCTAAGCCGCTGAAGTAGAGGAAAGTTCGAAGCGTTTTAGATCTATGTATGCTTGCAATTCCTTCCTTAACAACCACGTCATGCTGAATGAGCGGCTGTGGCGCCATCCCGCTTTGCGGGACTTGGTTCAGCATCTGAACTGGGTTGCCTGGCTTAGACCCTGATCCCGACTTTGTCGGGACAGGGTGACGCTCGGGTCTTTGAGACTCTGATGTGTCGTGAATGTTTTTCCGCTTCATGAACAACAGTGGTATGATGATGAACAGGAGACTTAAGCCAGTAACCTGGGTGAGTGTTGCTAACAACACAACGTAGCCCCAATCCATGAAAGTAATGAATTCTTTCCCGAGCAGCTCAAAGAATGCGGGGATGTTCTGGAGCTTCAGGAAGCGAGAGAAATATGGCTGATCGTCGGTTGCAGGCTTAACGTAGAAAGGGTACTTCTCGTAAAAGGCTTTTTCGTTCTCGAACAGTAGCTCACGCGCAGCATCGAACAGGAAGTCGTGTTCAAGCTGGTTATATTGATTCGTATGCTCCTCAGTTAGACCAGGATAAAAAATTGGATCGAAGGAGTTTGTCTCACAGAAGGTTTTGATCTTCTGAAGTGTTTCATCAGGAAAGGGGATTTTGCTAATCATGAGTGTCACCGATCCCCAGCTTCGGATGCCAACAAGATGGAGGGCAGGAGAGTTGATTTCTTTTCGTCTGAGTACTTCAATCAGTGTGCTCAATAACTTCATCGAATGTCGTGGAGGGTGATTCATCCAGACAGTGGCAGCGATGAATCCTGAATCTGTGAGTCGATCGAACATGAGTGAGAAAGACTCAACAGTAAAGAGATAGTTTTCGAACAGGGAGTGCATTCCCGCCGCCGAGGCAGAAAATCCTTCCATCAGTGGAATGGAGATGATGTCAAACATTCTGTTTGTTTGGGAGAGAAATGCACGTGCTTCGCCAGTCATGATTTCGACGGTTGGTCGATTGTAGAGACCTCGAGTTTCATCTGCAAAATCGTCCTTGATCAATTCAACCATCTGAGGATTTAGCTCGATGCCAGCAATTTGTCGCGCTTCTTGTTGAAGTGCAAGCTGGGTTTCTGTCCCTGTCCCCGCACCAACCACAAGGACAGTCGGATTATTTGACAGCTTATATGGAAGAGACGATGTGGTGTAATCCAAAAAATGGATATGTTTACTCTGGTCTTGATTGATAATTGTTCCTGTCCACTCGCCATCCACGAAGACACCAAGCTGCGTCGGTATCTCTCCCTGAAACGCAAGACTTAAACTGGGTGCATACCTCAAAACAGAACTCTGAACCACATTGATAACTCCCATCGGACTTGTTTTCTCTTGGATCGTCGTGGCATCCGGCAGAAGCAGAGTCTTCGACAGACTTTTGTATTCGGACATCGTGAGATGGAGTGGAAACACCCATGAAAGTATGGTCATGGCGAAAGTGCCGATTACCAGTGTCGCGAAAACGGTTTTCAGAACGATATGCAACTCTCCAATCTTCTTTCGGATTAGTGGAATCGTCACAAGGGCAGCACTTATAGCAAGCAGTGCAACAGCCGGAGGTATGTCGATCGGATGGAGAAGAAACATCAAGCCAATTGCAACGAGTCCCCCAATAGCCGAGCCGATAAGATTTGCAAAGTATAAAGAGTGAACAGCTTCCGCATAGTGCATCAGTGTCATTCCAATCGCAGAAGCACCGAAGAAGAAGGGAAGGAAAAACACAAAACAGAGAATGAAGAGCAACCAAATCTGCCGTGTATCCCAGATAATCAGATAGAGATCAAATGAAATAACTTGAAGGGCATACGGTGCGAGCATCATTGCGAGAGAACAAGCTAACAGTGCGATGAAGAGAGCTACCTCAAAATGCTTTGTGATCGTTCTTCGGAAGAGAAAGAGGAACGTCCCGCTTGCGCCAAAGCCAAGGAGTGCCACGCTGATAATCATGAAGGCAAGATGATGCCATTGAATCAGTGATAAAATGCGCATCAGTGAAAGCTGATAGGCAATGATGGCGGATGAGACCAGTGCTAAGGCAAGACTGGTCGAGCGCATTACTTTCCTCGCACAAGGGGAACGAACCGAACTGGCAGGATATTCTTCGACCGAATCTTTCCGGCTTGCTTTTCAACCATCATTAGGTTCTGGACGTGGAAGGGATGTCCGACTGGGATGATCATTTTACCGCCTTCTTTTAGTTGCTCAATCAATGGGGGTGGGATGTGTTCTGCTGCAGCCGTGACAATGATGGCATCGAAAGGTGCGTACTCCTTCCAGCCATAGTAGCCGTCCGCATTTTTCACGACAATCTTATTGTATCCGAGTCGTCGAAGTCTTTCCTTTGCTTCGTTCGTCAATTCAGTAATGATTTCGATGGTGTAGACTGAATCAGTGATTTCACTGAGAATTGCTGCCTGATATCCTGAGCCTGTCCCGATTTCTAAAACTTTCTCGCCTTTTTGCACATCTGCAAGCTCGGTCATCAGTGCAACGATATAGGGTTGAGATATTGTCTGTCCGTACCCGATTGGAACAGGATGATCGTTGTGGGCATCAGCAAGATATTTGCCAGGAACAAATTCGTGACGAGGGACTTTTCGCATGGCATCGAGAACTGATTTTGATGTAACTCCTCGATCTTCGATCTGGTATTTGACCATGTCCTCTCGGAGATGCTGGAAAGGCTCCTGAGAGAATAGAGGTATAGTCAATCCAAACGCAATGATAAACCTTGCGGAGGTTTGGATCCTTCGCAAGGTTAAGAGTCTATTCTTCATCAATCACCCATGGCTCAAAGGCTTATCATCGAGTGCCTTTATTAATGTCAGTAGTTTTAGAAAACTAGGAAGCTATGCTTATGGAAAATATCTGTAAATTTCCTTTCTGTGCAGTACCCGAACAACAATCGCCAAGTTGGCAACGATGGCAAGCCCTATCCTAAAATCTCCCATTATAATTCTATTATAATCATTGTATCCGTTAAGTTTCCTTTGGTTGCTGTTATCCTCCACACTCTTTGCTGCT
>JACQVI010000243.1 GCA_016209795.1 Ignavibacteriota bacterium | reverse complement strand
GTGATGAAGCATCCCCACGCTGATAAACTAACTGTATGTAGGGTAAATATAGGAAAGGAGATACTTCAGATCGTGTGTGGAGCTCCCAATGTGGCTTCCGGCCAAAAAGTGCCTGTAGGATTAATGGGTGCTATTATACCTCACAATCAGCATGACCCCGAGGGTAAGCCCTTCACTATTTCTCAAATTAAAATTCGGAATGTTGATTCTTATGGTATAATCTGTTCGTCATATGAACTAGGTTTAGGCGATGATAAAAATGGTATTATGGTCTTAGACAATCAAGCAGGTCTTGGAACGCCTTTTTCTACATACTTAGGTTTAGATGATACTGTTTTTGAAATAGGGATTGCACCGAATAGACCAGATGCAATGAGCCATATTGGTATAGCGAGGGAGGTGGGAGTATTTCTTGGCCGGAAGGTTACACTGCCTGCCATTAACGTGAAGGAAAGTAAGGCTAGTATTCAAAAGTTCACGTCAATTATTGTCAAGGATCATACAAATTGCCCACGTTATACAGCCAAGGTGGTTTTTAATGTAAAGATTGGGGAATCACCGAAATGGATGCAAAACATCTTAGATGCCGTTGGAATTAGACCGATCAATAACATCGTTGATGTAACTAATTACGTTTTAATGGAAATAGGTCATCCACTTCATGCCTTTGATTACGATAAACTTTCTGGTAAAAAGATTATTGTTAAACGTGCAAATGTTGGCGATACATTTACAACACTGGACGATAAACAACGAATCCTTAGAGAGGATACACTTATGATTTGTGACGCAGAACGTCCTGTAGCAGTTGCCGGCGTGATGGGGGGAGCAAATACAGAAATTTCAGCAACCACAACCAACGTGTTTCTCGAAAGTGCATATTTCCGCCCACAAAGTATTAGAAGAACAGCAAAGTATTTAGGCTTAAGAACAGAAGCGTCTCAGCGATTTGAACGGGGAGTAGATTCTAACATCACTCGCTGGGCTGTAGAACGAGCAGCACAGTTGATGCAAGCATTTTCCGGTGGAGAAGTGCTCAAAGGAGCCATAGATGTTTATCCTCGGAAACTTACTCCTAAAAAAATTACCTTAAGGGTTCAAAAAGTCAATGAAATCCTTGGAACAAGACTACAGAAAAAAACGGTCTTATCCCTGTTATGTAAACTGGAGATTTACCCAACTGCATCTTCTCAAAAAAAATCGAAGGATACATTGACAGTATACGTTCCAACATTTCGCCCTGACCTTGAGAGAGAGATCGACTTAATTGAAGAAGTGGCACGCTTATATGGGTATGATAACATTGAAATAAAGACACATTCTGTGATTAGATTACCTGAACGTACTCTAAAATATGATCTCACAGAAGCGTTAACTAACTGGCTCGTCGAAAGCGGATATCGTGAGGTTATAGCAAACAGTATGCAAGATAAAATGACGGCTTCTCTTGCTTCGAGCAATATTGTTGAGATTGCAAATCCTATCAGTAGGGAAATGGCTGCGTTACGAACAAGTTTGATACCAGGTATTTTGGGAATCATCCGCCATAACATTTTCCATGGTTCAAAAACTCTAAGATTATTTGAACTTGGGAAGGTTTACTTTCATGATGCTACCTTAGAAAAGAGGAAAACCGTCGATGGCTATTTTGAAGAAGAACGTCTAATATTAGCCTATGCTGACATAGTACATCCCCCAACCTGGGATGAAAAACCACGTTTTATTGATATTTTTGATGTTAAAGGTGAGCTTCAAACCCTTTTCATGAAGTTTTCGCTTGACAAATTTAAATTTATTCCGTATTCTAATACTAAAGCTTTAACTGAACTAGGGCTACAGGTTGAAATTAATGGAGAATATGCTGGATTTCTTGGCTCTATTCGGAGAGAGCTATTGCGACAGTATGAGATCGAGCAGGATGTCTTTGTGACTGAATTAGTTGTTGAAACGATAACACGTAACATCAAGGAAGGTAGTACTTTTAAGGCTCTTCCAAGATATCCTGCAGTGAGACGCGATGTTGCATTCGTAGTTGATGAAGCTTTACTTGTAGAAGTTATTGAACAGGAAATTCGTAGCGTAAGTGGAACACTGTTAACGGACTTAAAATTGTTTGATGTCTATAAAGGTGATCAAATTGGACTGGGTAAAAAAAGTTGTGCGTTCTCTTTAGAATTTAGGTCAGATGAACGTACTTTATCAGACGATGAGGTCAATATGTCGATTCAGAATATCATTGACAGAATAACCATAAAGTTTGATGCAACCATACGTCAATAGGAGATTTTACATTGAATCAGCACATGACTGAATCTGATGTTACTGCTGTAAGAGGCACTAACTCAGTGGAAGAAACACTCAGCCTATTATGGGAAAAGGTTCACGCTGCGACAGAGCTAATATCTCAATTAAGAGAAACCAGGCGGTCACTTGATGGACGAGTATCTAAGCTGGAGCAGGAAGTAACTTCGTTGAAACTGGAACTCCAGACGAAAGAACAAGAGTTGAAAAAACTTCGAACTGAGTATTCGTCGCTCCTCAATTCGAGGGATAATAATGTTTTTACGCAAGAAGAAAAAGAAAACTTAAAAAACAAAATAAGGGAACTCATAGCAAAGATAAATTCGCATTTATAAGTTATTATATCGTTGGTATCTTTAGTATGTTTGAAAGGTAGAAATCAAGTTATTCTTCAGAAGAAGACAGCACATGAGATCATGACAACAAACGGAAAAAGCATTAAAGTCAAAATATTTGGTTCAGAATATCCCCTTCGTGGTGAAAGTGAAGAATTAACCAAGAGAGTGGCAAGCTATGTCGATCAAATGATTAATACAATTCATGCAAAAATTCCTGAGCAGCCACCTTTAACAGTTGCTGTCCTCTCAGCTCTGAATATTACCGAGGATCTCTTTAAGGAACGTGAAAAAAACCGAACACTGACAATATTGGTAGAGAGTGAAGCGACTAAGATACGTGAATATCTTGACCAGTGTCTGAACGCTGAAGTGTAAAAGATTTCTTCCTGTTCTTTTCCATAACGACGGATGCTGTTATGATAGCTGTGAACAACCGCACCGTCAGCCGAAGTCGAAACGTGAATCCGTTCGACAAATAAGTCAAACATATTAAAGAATCTGACAAGTAACTTTAATAGGGAACTCGACTTGTGGGCGTCGTATTACAGGCCTCATCCTGCTCGTTGGGAATTGCCTGAACTCTACAGCTGATGTAATCCTTTTAGAGGGTGAAGTCATCGTTGAGGGCGGCAAACAGTGGAAGTAAGAAACGTCCAGGGGAGTACCCACTGTGCATTGAAAGAGATTCTTCAATACATACGACTTAGAAAGGCTGCGTGCGGTTTTTTATTTGTCACTATGAGTTGCTTCTATGAGATAGTTCAGTTAATTAATAGGAGGAACTATGACAATTGATTTATACATATTGATTTCTGCTGTTTCTGTTAGTATTGGTGTAGCATTTGCGTTGGGCTGGTATATCAACAGCCGCAGTGGACAGAACAAGATTGCTAGTGCGGAAGAACGTGCAAAAAAGATTCTTTCTGATGCTGAAAAAGAAGCGAGTAATCTTAAGAAAGAAAAGCTGTTGGATGTAAAGGATGAATGGTACAAGAAAAAGCAAGAGTTCGAGCGCGACGTCAATACAAAACGAACTAAACTTCAAGCATTTGAAAAACAATTGAACAGTCGTGAGGAGAATTTAGAGCGGAAGGTGGAGCTAATCAACAAAAAGGAAAGGGAGCTTGCTAGTTACAAAAAGACACTTGATGATCAAATCAAACAGGTGGATGAGAGACACGGACAGTTACACCGCCTCATCCAGGAAGAGAATCAACGGTTAGAACGGGTTTCAGGTATGCCTCGTGAGGAAGCAAGAAAAATTCTTCTCGAAAATCTTGTCACTGAAACGAAATCAGAATCTGCACAAATGCTGAAAGAGATACGCGATACTGCGAGGTTGGAAGCGAAAAAAGATGCACAAAAGATTGTCATTCAAGCTATCCAGCGGAGTGCTGCTGACCACTGTGTCGAATCAACCGTGAGCGTTCTCCACATTCAGAATGAAGATATGAAAGGACGTATCATCGGTAAGGAAGGGAGAAATATTCGAACGTTTGAAGCTGCAACTGGTGTCGATGTCATCGTCGATGATACACCCGAAGCAATTATTCTCTCAGCGTTTGATCCGTTGCGACGTGAAGTGGCTCGTCTTTCGATGGAACGCCTCATTGCTGATGGTCGAATCCATCCAGCTCGTATTGAGGAGATTGTTGAAAAAGTTCGCAAAGAGCTTGATGAAGAATTGCTTCATATTGGTGAAAATGCTCTTTTAGAAATTGGTTCACATGGAGGGCATGAAGAGATTCTCAAACATATTGGTCTCATGAAATTTAGATCTAGCTATGGGCAAAACTTGCTATCGCATAGCCTTGAAGTTGCTCATCTCACAGGTTTGATGGCAGCAGAATTAGGGATTGATACTGCCCTCGCAAAGCGATCGGGTCTTCTCCATGATGTAGGAAAGACTGTCAATCGAAACACTGAAGGTCCTCATGCACTCGTTGGCTATGATATGGCAAAGAAATATGGCGAGCATCCTGTCGTTGCGAATGCTATTGGCTCGCACCATGAAGATATTCCCATGGAACATCCAATCGCTGCATTGGTTCAAGCTGCTGATGCGGTGAGCGGTGCACGTCCAGGTGCTCGGCGGGAATCTGTGGAAGCGTATGCTAAACGATTGGAACGACTTGAAAGCCTCGCCAAGTCATTTGATGGCGTAGTAAATACCTATGCGATTCAAGCGGGAAGAGAGATTAGAGTGGTTGTTGAAAATGGCAAAATCGATGATGCAATGGCTGATCAACTTGCACATGATATTGCCAAAAAGATACAAACGGAATTAACATACCCTGGTCAAATTAAAGTGACAGTGATTAGAGAAACACGATCTTTTGCGTATGCTAAGTAACACGGGAATGTTGAGGACACAAAGCCAGCATATTCTTGCTTGAGATTGCTGGCTTTTTCTTTTTGATCTTTACGTGAAAGGGCAACCACATACTTTAGCAATCGGAGTCACAGGAGGAATAGGGAGCGGCAAAACTGAGGTTTGCCGCATCTTTCGTTCTCTTGGAGCAAAAGTGTTGTATGCCGATGCTATTGCGAAGGAACTCATTGATTCAACCTCGATGATCAAAACGAAGATACAAGAGGTTTTTGGTCAAGAGATTTTTAAGCCTGATGGGAAACTCGATCGTCACAAGATGGCAATGGTGGTTTTCAATAATAAAGCCATGAAAGAACAACTGAATGGTATCGTGCATCCTCACGTGGTACGGTTCCTTAGGCAAAAGATTAATCAATCGAAACAATCAAGAAGTCATGCAATAGTCGTTGTCGAAGCTGCTTTGATCTATGAAGCTCATGCCGAGACCCTGTTTGATTATATTGTTGTCGTAGATGCGAGTGAAGAGCAAAGAATTGATCGAATACTTAAACGTGGTCGGACAAGCCGAGCAGATGTCATCGGACGCATCAAGGCTCAGATGTCAGCAGAAGAAAAACTCAAAAAAGCTGATTTTATCATTAATAATTCTGGAACTCTCAGATCATTAAAAGTAACATGCAAATTTTTGTACCAACTCTTGTTACGATTAACGAATACAAGAGTCAATAGCCAAAGACACTAATGGAAATTCGATCCGATTTTCTTATTGTAGGAAGTGGTATTGCTGGTTTATCATTTGCACTAAAAGCTGCCGAAGTTGGCACTGTATCGATCATTACAAAAAAGGAACGTGCTGAGTCAAATACCAACTATGCACAGGGCGGCATCGCCGCAGTGATTTCTCCCGATGATTCTCTTAAGCTCCATATCCAGGATACGCTTAGCGCAGGCGTTGGCCTTTGCCATCGCGATGCGGTGGAAATTCTTGTCAAAGAAGGTCCTGAGCGCTTACGTGAGTTAATCAACCTCGGTGTTGAGTTTACAAAAAAGGACGGAAGACTTGATCTGGGAAAAGAGGGAGGACATTCACGCAATAGAATTGTCCATGCACGAGATCGGAGTGGATTAGCCATCGAACAAGCGTTACTTCATTCTATTGCAAATCATCCAAACATCAAAGTCTATGAAAATCATCTTGCCATTGATCTTATCACTGAACATCATTTAGGTCAACAACTCACAGCCAATACTCCAATCCATTGTTGGGGTGCATACGGTCTCGATGTGCAACGTAACATTGTCAAGAGATTCCTTGCTCCAATCACTGTTCTCTGCACGGGGGGAGTCGGTCAGGTGTATCTCCACACAACCAATCCATCAATAGCAACCGGTGATGGTATTGCTATGGCATATCGTGCTGGTGCACTGATAGCGAATATGGAGTTCATTCAATTTCATCCAACGACTTTATATAACTCAGGAGCGCCAGCGTTTTTGATCTCCGAAGCCATACGAGGCTTTGGTGGTATTCTTCGAACAAAGTCGGGAGAAGAATTTATGTCACGGTACGATCCCCAGGGTTCTTTAGCTCCGAGAGATATCGTTGCACGTGCAATTGACACAGAACTTAAAAAGCGTGGTGATGAATACGTGCTCCTCGATCTTCGACATTTACCTGGTGAACGAATAAAGGAGCAATTTCCCCATATCTATGAAACGTGCCTGACAAGATACAAGCTCGACATTACACGAGAGCCTATCCCTGTCGTACCGGCGGCACATTACTCCTGCGGGGGTGTTGTAACTGATCTTTGCGGTCAAACGTCTATACAGAATCTTTACGCTTGTGGAGAGGTAGCGATGACGGGCGTTCATGGTGCTAACAGACTTGCAAGCAACTCACTCTTGGAGGCAGTTGTTTTTTCGCATCGAGCGTTTGAGAGTGCAAAGCAGGCATTTAAGGAAAAGAAGACCGTTATCCCCGAGATTCCCCCATGGGATGATAGTGGGACATTTGATGCCGAAGAATGGGTCTTGATTGGACATGATCGACGTGAAATTCAGGAAATCATGTGGGACTATGTTGGCATCGTTCGCTCGGACCTCAGGCTCTTGCGTGCTCAGCGACGACTTCAGCTCATTCAAGACGAGGTCGAAAACTTTTACAAACGCACACGTGTTGTTGAAGGACTTATCGAGTTGCGCAACCTTATAACAATTGCTGAGCTTATTGTCCGTTCTGCCCTGTTGAGAAAGGAGAGTCGTGGATTGCATTACACGACAGATTATTCCCAACGGGATGATGAGCATTGGTGTAAAGATACAATCATTTCCCTCTGGAATGGCTTGAGTTCGCTTTGATTTTTATGTATCTTAGATTATTATGACATCATACCTGTTACAAAAACATCCATATAGTACTTTGGACAAGCCTCGAGACCACTGTGGTGTCTTTGGTATTTATGGTCATCCGCATGCAGCCCAGATAACGTATTATGGGCTTCATGCTTTACAGCATCGGGGTCAAGAAGGATCGGGCATCGTCACCTCTGAATTTGATCAGAAAGCCGGAAAGTATCGATTCCATGTCCATAAGGATTTCGGCTTGGTGAACGATGTGTTCAAAGACGATACAATCGTGACAGATCTGTTGCGAGGACAGGCTGCGATTGGACATAACCGGTATTCAACTGCTGGTGCTTCTGATAATCGACATAATATTCAGCCTTTAGTTGTTAATTACCGAAATGGCAACATCGCTATCTCACACAACGGCAACCTCACTAATTTTAGAAACATCAGAAAATGTCTTCAAGAAGAAGGAACGATTTTCCAAACAACTTCTGATACCGAAATTATTCTCCATCTCATTGCGCGGAGTAGGGAGACTGATCAAGTACGACAGATTATTGATGCGCTGAACCAGGTGCAAGGCGCCTTCTCTCTTACGATTTTAACTAATGATAAACTGATCGCTGCTCGTGATCCACATGGATGGCGACCTTTGGCAGTAGGGAAGTTAGGCAAGGCTTTTGTCATCGCTTCAGAAACGTGTGCCTTCGATATCATCGATGCAACGTATCTTGCAGATGTGGAGCCTGGCGAAGTATTAGTGTTTGATCGAGGAGCTCTGGACACCAGTGAAATAAAATCCTATCATCTTAAGAAATCGAATGAAAAACCCCACTATTGTATTTTCGAATACATTTATTTTTCAAGGCCCGATAGCCGCATTTTCGGAGAGAATGTAGACCCGGTGCGGCGCAAGCTCGGGAAAACTCTTGCCCGAGAACATCCTGTGAAGTCTGATGATCCCGGTGATCGTGTCGTGGTGATCAATGTGCCTGATTCAAGCAATACAGCGACGATCGGCTTCGTGAGTGAAAACGATAAACTCGGGAACGACAGCAAGTACGAGATCGGATTGATCCGCAGCCATTATGTCGGTCGGACGTTTATCCAACCTGCACAGGATGTGCGAGAGATGAAGGTGAAAACAAAGTTTAATACTGTCAAGAACGTCCTGAAGGGCAAAAAGGTTGTCATCGTCGATGATTCAATTGTCCGAGGGACAACTTCCAAACAACTGGTAAAGCTCGTCCGAGATGCTGGAGCTAAAGAAATCCATTTCCGTGTAACTTCTCCGCCAATTCGATTCCCCTGTCATTACGGGATGGATTTCCCAAGCTCGAATGAACTCATTGCCAACAGATGCAATGGTGATGTTGAAAAAATCCGGCAAGAACTTGGTGTGGAGAGTCTCGGGTATCTGTCACTTGAGGGACTACTAGAATCTGTCCCTCATTTGAATGATCAATCATATTGCACTGCTTGTTTCAATGGTGACTATCCAACATCGATTGAAACACATGGCATCAAAGAAGAGTATGAAGTGTGAGCATGTATGACCGGACAGATCTGGACTGCCTCCAATATTCTCAGTCTTATTCGGCTTCTACTTGTTATACCGATTTCATGGCTGCTCATAGCTGATGAACCATCGTACAATTTCTATACAGTTCTATTGATTCTCATTGCTATTCTGACTGATTTTTTTGACGGTCGAATCGCCCGTCGCTTCAACCAGATCACAGAGTTTGGCAAGATCATCGATCCAATCGCTGATAAGATTGCAGTCGGTGTCGTCAGCATCCTTCTAACGCTACAAGGGAAATTACCCATGTGGTTCTTAGTTGCAGTTCTGGCAAGAGATATTGCAATCTTCTCAGGTGGATTATACATTCGTAAAGCTAAAAGGATTGTGTTAGAATCAAATGTAGTTGGAAAATGGGCGGTCACAATAGTAGCAGTGCTTCTGGTGGTGACCGTACTGGACATTGATGAGATACAATGGCTAAAAGAGATTCTCATAGCTCTTAGTGCCATTTTCTTAATACTTTCCTTTGTCTTGTATCTCAAGCGCTATGTTGATGTTGTTGGTGTAAAAGTCTAAAATCGCGAATCCTAAATCCAAAATCTATTCATGGGTTTCTTAGACGCATTTAACGTTAGCAGATTAAAGGAGGGCTTAAACAAAACTCGGACGAATCTTTTAGAAAAAGTCCAGAAAGCCATCCACGGCAAGACACGAATCGATGATGAAGTTATCGAACAGTTAGAGGAAGTTCTTATCGCCGGTGATGTTGGGGTACAAACGACAAACATCCTGATCGAACGAATCCGTGATCGGGTGAAAAAAGAGCGCTACGAGAATCCCGATGAGCTGAATGGTCTTCTGCATGATGAAACTCAAAAGCTGCTTCTTAATGGGTCACTGGAAATGGTTGATCCATCCTCAATCCCGCAGAACCATAGACCACACGTTATCATGATCGTTGGTGTTAATGGGGTTGGCAAAACAACAACCATAGGCAAGCTTGCGTACAATTATCGCAATTCTGGAAAGAATGTTCTCATTGCTGCAGCAGACACGTTCCGAGCCGCTGCTAACGAGCAACTTGAAATTTGGGCAAAGAGAGCCGGTGTAAAGATGATTCAGCAATCTCAAGGAGCTGACCCTGCAGCAGTAGCCTATGACTCGTTAAAATCTGCACTTGCCAACAACGCGGATGTCATGATTATCGACACCGCCGGTCGTTTGCATACAAAAGTGAATTTGATGGAGGAACTCAAGAAGATTAAGCGTGTTCTCCAGAAACTCATGCCCGATGCACCTCACGAGGTGCTGCTTGTGTTGGATGCTTCGACGGGACAAAATGCAATTCAGCAAGCAAAACAATTTACGGCAGCAGTTGGCATCACTGGACTGATCTTAACAAAACTCGATGGTACAGCAAAGGGTGGAGTGGTTTTAGCAATCAGTCATGAATTCGACATCCCTGTCAAATATGTTGGTGTTGGAGAGAAGATTGACGATCTCCAGCCGTTCGATCGTAAAGCATTTGTCGATGCTCTGTTTGAAAGGTAATCGATGCGTCTAACGTACCGATGCTTTGATCTCCAACTCACACATACGTTCACAATTGCTCGAAGTTCCAAAGATGTAGAGCCATGTGTTATTGTTGAGATCCAGCATGATGGTATTGTTGGATACGGTGAAGCGGCTCCTTCAGAACGGTATGGAGAAACACCACAGACTGTTGTTAGCTTCCTTCGCAACGTTAAGCTTGATAGGTTTAGTGACCCCTTTCAGGTAGAAGAAATCCTTTCGTATATCGATAGCATAGCTCCGGAGAATACTTCAGCGAAAGCTTCAATCGATATAGCATTACATGATTGGATCGGCAAAAAGCTTGGCGTTCCTCTCTGGAAACTTTGGGGATTGGACAAAGACAAAGCCCCGCTAACGTCGTTCACGATCGGGATAGATACGCTTCAGGTTATTGAACAGAAAGTAAGGGAAGCAGCACCCTATCCAATTCTCAAAATCAAAGTTGGTGTTCCCAACGATGAGCAAATCGTCACGACGATCAGAAACCTGACTGATAAAGTACTCCGTGTAGATGCGAACGAAGGGTGGAAATCCAAAGAGCAGGCTCGCGATAAAATTTTATGGCTTGAGGAACGGGGAGTTGAGTTCGTTGAGCAGCCACTGCCTGCATCTGATCTTGAGGGAACCGCGTGGCTTCGAAAGCATATTCACATCCCGATTATGGCTGATGAAAATGTCACTCGACTTTCAGATCTCCAGCGATTACATGGCGCTTACGATGGAATTAATATCAAATTGATGAAGTGTACGGGACTGCGTGAAGCGATCAAGATGATTCATACCGCACGAGCATTGAACATGAAAATCATGCTCGGCTGTATGATCGAAAGCTCTGTAGCAATCTCAGCAGCGGCTCAACTTTCACCTCTGGTTGATTACGCTGACTTGGATGGAAATATCCTTACGACAAATGATCCTTTCAGCGGAGTGGAGGTTGTTGAGGGCAAGTTGATCTTGAACGATTACCCAGGATTGGGTGTTAGCGAACGAATGTTAGGTTTTCAGCACTGACTTGACACAGACAATTCACATATTACCCAAGACACTCGCCGATAAAATCGCTGCAGGTGAAGTTGTTCAACGTCCTGCGTCTGCGGTAAAGGAGCTGATAGAAAACTCGATTGACGCACAAGCAACATCGATTACAGTCGTAGTGAAAGATGGTGGAAAAACTCTTATCCAGGTCATTGATGACGGCATTGGCATGAGTCACGAAGATGCAGTACTTGCTTTTGAACGACACTCAACAAGTAAAATCGCAACCTATGAAGATCTGGAACAGATTCGTACGCTTGGATTTCGGGGTGAGGCATTAGCATCCATTGCCGCTGTCTCACAGGTGGAGATGAAAACACGGCAGGCATCCGACCAGATCGGAACGAAAATTCGTATCGAAGGTGGGGTCACCCTTGAAGAGACTGCAGAAGCAACACAGGCAGGCACGATCATTACCGTGAGAAACCTTTTCTACAACACTCCAGGACGGCGCAACTTTTTGAAAACCAATAACACAGAGTTCAGGCATATCTATGATGTTGTCCAGCGCATTGCCCTCTCACATCCACATCTTGCAATGACGTTTATCAGTGACGATGAGGCGATTCTTACTTTGTACCCCACCACCAGCTCTGAAAGAATTAAAGATATCTTTGGAGAGCATCTCTCGCAGTATCTCTTTTTCTTTGAGCGACAAAGTGAGCTTGCTTCGATTAGCGGGTTCCTTGGCAAACCGGATTTCGTGAAGAAAACTCGAATTGAACAATATCTTTTTTTGAACAATCGTTACATCGTCAATCGCAGCATGAACCATGCAGTGTACCAGGCATACGAACATTTGCTCGAAAAGGGGAGCTTTCCATTTTTTGTCTTGTTTCTGAACGTTGATCCACGTAAGGTTGATGTGAACGTCCATCCTTCTAAAATGGAAGTGAAGTTTGGTGATGAGTCTTCGATCTATCGGTTCATACTTTCATCTATACGGAAAGCACTATCTGAGCAAGATCTTATTCCACTTGCTGGCATAAAAGCAGATGGCTCATTGGTCGAAATGCAGAAATTAGCATTTACATTGCGACCTGGAATTAGTGGACAGCGTGTTGTGAATTGGCAGGAGCTTTTTAAACAAGACGCTCAGAGCGACACAACAACCGTTTCTAAATCCTCAACTCATAGAGAAATTTCAATACCCATACCTGAGACAGCGAAAAACATTCCGTCTCCGACACAACTTGAGACTTCGACAACATCTCAGATTCCGACTCAGGAACCACAAACTAAGGATTTACCCTCGGTGTGGCAGATTCACAACAAGTATTTGCTTGCAGCAATCGAGGGTGGGATAGTGGTGATTGACCAACATGCAGCACATGAGCGAGTTCTCTATGAACGTGCTCTCTCTCGATTCAATGACAAACATTCAAAGTCTCAACAGCTACTCTTTCCTTTAACCATCGAGATGACTTCGGGAGATGTAACTCTTATCCAACAGTTACTTCCTCACTTGGAAACTCTTGGGTTCAATCTGAAGGTGTTTGGCAAGACAACCGTGATTGTTGACGGTGTCCCAGTTGATGTCAAGCCAGGAGATGAAAAGACAATACTGCAAGATGTTCTTGATCTCTACAAGGAAGATGAACATAACTTGGAGTTAGAACCACGAGAAAAATTAGCAAAGTCATTTTCATGCAAGGCAGCAATCAAAGCCGGAGACCCATTGAACCATGCCGAGATGCGTTCATTGCTCGATCAATTGTTTGCTACCGAGATTCCGTACGTGTGCCCACACGGACGTCCGGTTATTATCAAGCTGTCGCTTGCTGAGTTAGATAAACGATTTGGAAGAACATCGTAGTAATGTTTCAAATAAATTATCTCAAGCTCAAGAGACCCCATTCCCGCCTGTCAAAGTCCGGCAAAGCGGGATGCGGCGGGCAGGCTAAGCTTCCTCCTTCACTTTCGCTCAGGACAAGCTCTAAGAGGGGAAGGGATTATGTCCCCTCTCCTTTTAGGAGAGGGCTAGGGTGAGGTCTTGCTTTTGAATTAAACTGATTATGCAGACACTTATTCTTGTTGATAGAGACGATAATTTTTTGGGCTACGCTTCACGAGAGGAATGCCATCGTGGCGATGGAAAACTTCACCGTGCGATTGCCGTGGTTTTGTTCAATGAGCGTGGAGAATTCTTACTTCAAAAAAGGAAATCGTTTCTGTGGGACGGTTATTGGGACATAACAGGTGCGACACATCCACTCCATCTGTCAGAGCGTGATGAAACATACGAAGAAGCAGCACAGCGATTTCTGCAATCGGAATGGAACATTGTCATCCCGGTACAACGGATTTTTTCGTTTTTCTATTTCGAACGTTTCAAGAAATATTGTGAGCACGAACTCTGCGCACTGCTGATGGGTGAGTGTAGTTCCTCCGTTCAATTTAATCCTGAGTATGCTTACGACATGCGTTGGTGCACCATTGAACAATGTCAATCAGAAATCAAGCAAAGTCCATCATCGTTTACGCCGTGGGCAAAGATTGCGCTGGAGAAGTTGGCGAAATATGGCTTGCGCTTAATGATGAGTTAATTGAATGAATGATGTGACTAAAATTATTCCGCCTCATGGAGGCTATCAGAAGTTGAAGTCGTACCAAATGGCAGAGATTGTGTATGATGCTACAGTTAAATTTTGTGATAGATTCATAGATAAACACTCCCGTACTCATGATCAAATGGTGCAAGCTGCTCGGAGTGGGAAGCAGAACATCGCTGAGGGAAGCATGGTCTCTGGTACATCGAAAAAATTGGAGTTGAAGCTCATAGGAGTAGCAAGGTCAAGCTTAGAAGAGTTGCTTAATGATTATAAGGATTTTTTACGACAGAGAAACCTTCTGCTTTGGGGGAAAAGTAGTCGAAAAACGGAAGAAATTAGAAGTCTTGCTTATGCTACAAACAGGTCGTATAAGACTTATAGGACTTATATCGAAGAATCACCTGCGGAGGTTGCAGCGAATACTATGGTCTGCCTTCTTCATCAAACCAACTATCTTTTGGATCAACAACTTCGTCAACTCGAACAACAATTCTTAAAAGAGGGCGGTATCACTGAGCGGCTTTATCAAGCAAGAAGTAAAGCCAAAAAATAAATCCTGAACGAGATTTCATATTGTTTGCTTTGAAAACACCCTAAGAATTCTTATCTTCCCTTAGCGATGAAGTCGAAAACGAAACATACTGACGAAAAAAGCCGCATGAGCTCAAACCATCTCGATAAAATCCGTGAGGCAAAAAAAGAAATTGGCTGAAAAAGCTAAAGCAACAAAGACTCTGCCGTCAAAATTTACCACTGTCTCCGGTGAGCCGATTGAGATGCTGTACACACCCGACGACATCGCCCACCTTAATTACCTTTCTGACATAGGATTTCCGGGTGAGTTTCCGTACACACGAGGCATCCATCATACAATGTATCGTGGCAAACTCTGGACGATGCGACAGTTTGCTGGCTTCGGGACGCCAGAGGATACAAACGAGCGTTATCATTACTTACTTGAACATGGACAGACCGGGCTTTCGGTTGCGTTTGATCTTCCTACACTGATGGGTCGTGATGCTGACGATCCGCTCTCCGAAGGAGAAGTCGGTATCTGTGGAGTCTCTGTCAGCTCACTCGCCGATATGGAAGTTCTTTTTAGGGGCATCAACCTTGCTAATATTTCTACTTCCATGACAATCAATGCACCTGCGGCAATGCTGCTTGCGTTTTATATTTCAGTTGCAGAACAACAGGGAGCAAAGCCTCGCCAACTGCGGGGAACGATTCAAGCTGACATCTTGAAGGAATATATTGCACAAAAGGAATGGATTTATCCGCCCAATCAGTCGATGCGCATCATTACTGATATGTTTGAGTATTGTACCAGAGAAATGCCGCAATGGAACCCTATTTCCATCAGTGGCTATCACATTCGTGAAGCTGGCTCAACTGCGGTACAGGAACTTGCTTTCACGCTGGCTGATGGATTCGCGTATGTTGAAGCTGGGATTGAGAAGGGATTGAATGTAGACGAGTTTGCGCCTCGATTATCCTTCTTTTTCAATTCTCATCTCGATTTCTTCGAAGAAATTGCAAAATTCCGTGCTGCACGTCGAATCTGGGCGAAGTGCATGCGCCATAAGTACGGTGCAAAAAATCCTCGCTCTTGGATGCTTCGATTTCATACTCAGACTGCAGGCTGTTCGTTGACCGCCCAACAGCCTGAGAATAACATTATCCGAACGGCGTATGAAGCACTGGCAGGTGTTTTGGGAGGAACTCAATCGCTCCATACCAATTCGATGGATGAAACCCTTGCATTGCCATCTGAGAAAGCTGTAAAGATTGCCCTTCGAACGCAACAAATTATCGCCCATGAAATTGGCGTAACAAATACCATCGATCCACTTGGTGGAAGTTACTTTGTTGAAGCTTTAACGGAAAAAATGGAAAAGGAAGCTGAGGAGTACTTTGAAAAAATTGACGCTCTCGGCGGAGTTATTCCAGCTATTGAAGCAGGCTTCTTCCAACGTGAGATTGCCGAAGCAGCGTATCGCTATCAACAGGAATTGGATAAGAAAGAGAAAATCATCGTTGGGGTGAATGAGTATGTTGAAGACAGTAAACAAATAGAGATTCCGATACTGCTCATCTCCCCTGAGGTAGAAATCAAACAAAAGAAACGCCTAGCAGAACTGCGTCAATCCCGTAATCAAGAACATGTCATCAAGGCATCCGATGCGTTGCGAATCGCAGCCTCTGATGGTGTTAATCTTATTCCACGTTTGATCGACTGTACAAAGGCGTACGTAACGCTCGGCGAGATGTGCAGTGTGCTTGCCGAAGTGTTCGGAGTCTACGAAGAACCTGCCGTATTCTGAGTCTTGACAGAGCAGCTTCGTTACATTCTCGCCTCGATGAGGCTGCAGCAGTGGATTAAGAATCTATTTCTGTTTGCAGGCTTAATTTTTTCTGGCCATCTTATTTATTCTGCGGATGTTCTCAAGACACTGATTGGCTTTTTTTTCTTTTCTCTCGTGACAAGTGGTGTCTATATGTTTAATGATATCACTGACATTGAAAGAGATAAACTACATCCCGTCAAATCGAAGAGACCACTCCCGTCAGGAAATTTAAGTAAACAAGCAGCCTGGATAGGCACTAGTGTTTTATCGGTCGTTGGTTTGGCTGGTTCTTTTTATCTTCGTGTAGAGTTTGGTTTGGCTGCTCTTGTGTATGTTACCCTTAATATTTTCTATTCCATCAGGCTTAAAGATGTTGTCATTCTTGATGCGATGACCGTTGCGGCTGGGTTTGTTATTCGTGTCGTTGCTGGCGCTTTGTTGATCGGTGTGCCCGCATCAGAATGGCTGATTATCTGTACGATTTTGCTCTCGCTGTTCTTAGGGTTCAGCAAGCGTCGACATGAGTTAACGTTCCTTGAAACGCAAGCAAATACGCATCGGTCAGTCCTTCAGCATTATAGCCCTTATTTTCTCGATCAGATGATTGGGATCGTGACTGCATCCACAGTCATGTCGTATGCACTCTATACCATTTCCGAGGAAACTGTGCGAAAGTTTGGAACGACGCATCTGATCTATACTGTGCCATTTGTTCTTTATGGAATTTTTCGTTATTTATATCTTGTACACAAAAAAATTGAAGGCGGAAACCCTACGAAACTTGCTTTGACCGATAGACCGCTCCTTGTGAATATTATTCTGTGGATCGTGGTAGCAAGTATCATTATTTACGGACGATAAGCTATGGCAAAATCAAAAGTAGCTGTTCTAAAAACGCGCCCTGAAACGGTTTTGGAAGATGTCGAACGCCTCATGCAACTTGCTGGTATTGAGCAAGCATTGGAGAAGGGGACTACAACAATTCTCAAAGATAATATCTCGTGGCATTTCCCATTCCCGGCTGCCAATACAACACCATGGCAGATGGAAGGAACAATTCTCGCTCTTCAGAATGCAGGCTTCCATGATCTGGTGTGCGTTCAGAACAAAACGGTCGTTACCGATGCTTTCAAGGGAGAAGACCTCAACAACTATAAGCCGATTCTCAAGCGATACAAGATCCCTGTTCTCTACAATTTCAGAGAGAGCGATATTCGCTGGATTGAATACAAGCCAAAAGCAACGATGCGCGTCCTCGATAGAATCTATCCCGAGGGAATCACTATCCCAGAGTATTTTCTTGGAAGGAATATCGTTCATCTTCCAACCGTCAAATGCCATATCTACACCACAACAACAGGTGCGATGAAGAATGCTTTCGGGGGATTGCTTAACAATAAACGCCATTACACGCATACATGGATTCACAAGACACTTGTCGACTTGCTTGCGATTCAGAAAGAAATTCACACGGGAATTTTTGCTGTTATGGATGGAACGACAGCAGGCAATGGACCCGGACCTCGCACAATGTTTCCGGTAGTCAAAGATTACATGTTGGCAAGTGCAGATCAGGTTGCTATCGATGCCGTATCGGCGAAGATGATGGGCTTCGATCCAATGAGCATCGAATATATCAATGTTGCCCATCAGGATAAGTTGGGCATCGGTGACCCGAGAGAAATTGAAATCGTTGGAGATGATATTTCACGAGAGTCATGGGGATTTCACGTCGGCGATAACGGTGCAAGTCTTGTCGGTGATATCATGTGGTATGGACCTTTGAAGGGAATACAGAAATTGTTTTTCCATACACCGCTTGTTGGTATTTTCATCTTGGGTTCAGAAGCCTATCACGATTACTACCGCTGGCCCCTGAAAGACCGCAAAGTCTTCGAGCAATGGAAGAGGGAGACTCATTGGGGGAAGCTTTTTCAGAAATATGAGACGGGGGAGGTGTGGGCTGAACAAGAGGTAGTAGGTCAAAGGTGATAGGTTAGGTGGAGTATAGAAAGATCAATTTCGATTAATTAACCAATTAACCACTCACCAATCTCCCGCTCTTGTCTCCTCAACGCCGCGCTGAAGTATTCCTTCTCTCCATCACTGTCATCTGGGGAAGCACGTTCGTCATCACCAAGGGACTTCTTGAGGAGAACTCACCACTTTGGTATACCACACTGAGGTTTTTCCTCGCAGCATTGCTTCTCTTCCTGATTTTTCCTCGAAGGATACTCTCGACATCCCGCTCGGCAGTAAACAGCGGTGTGATTCTTGGTCTCTTTCTCTTCATCGGGTTTGCACTGCAAACCATCGGATTGCTATACACAACTGCTTCGAAGTCTGCATTCTTCACCGGGATGCTTGTCGTGCTTACACCGATTGTACATTTCGCTGCGCAATATTTTCTTAACGTAAGGAAAAAGCCACTGAAAGTTGGCAACATTGTCGGCGTCGGTAATGCAGCCATTGGGTTATATCTCATGACTTCACCAGCGAGCGGTGGCTTTACCCTCGGGGATGGACTCACGCTCCTCTGTGCTCTCATGTTTGCCTTTTACATCGTGTATCTTGACAGTGTGCCGACTGAGACCGACAAGATGCAGCTCACGTTCGTGATGTTTTTTGTCTGTGGGGTGCTCGGATTACTCTGCGCCGTATCGTGGGAAAATATTCACATCCAGCTCACGGATGAATTTATTGCTGCGCTGCTCTACTTGACGATCTTCGCCACAGTGATTGCGATGGCTGTCCAGAACCGTTATCAGGGCGATACGACCCCGACTCGTGCTGCAGTGATTTTTGCTTTAGAGCCGGTGGTTGCGGCAGTGTTTGCTTATGTTGTAAGAGAAGAAAATATTGGGACGCTCGGGGTGATTGGCGGGATGATCATCATCAGCGGATTGCTGCTCTCGGAATTATCCGATGAGATACCGTTGCTGAATAGATCGATCACTGAACGCGCAACGAATTGACTTTATCCCGCAAGTTTCGTAATGTATAATAGAAAAACACATACTTGGAGTTGTCGATGGAGAAAAATCTTATAATCTCTGATCCCGCTATTATGATGGGGAAACCTGTCGTGGCTGGAACGCGTATTACGGTCGAGCTCATCCTCGAAAAGCTCGCGGCCGGCGAAACGATTGAGCAATTGTTGCAAGCCTATCCACGTCTGACCGAGCGTGGAATCCGCGCTGCCCTCGATTTTGCGTCGAAAGCTCTCAAGGCAGATGTTGTTTACCCGGTGAGCAATCTTTCCAAATGATCTTTGTCGCCGACGAAGGCGTCGAGAATTACATTGTTGAACGATTGAGGAGCGATGGACATCGTGTTCTGTACGTCGCCGAGCAACAATCCGGTATCTCAGACGATGAAATCCTCGCACTCGCACAACGCGAGCGAGCAGTACTGATCACTGCTGACAAAGACTTTGGTGAGCTTGTGTTCCGCCTTCGCCGAGCAAGCCACGGCGTGATGCTCCTCAGGCTTGCTGGAATTTCGAAAGAAGCAAAATGTAACGCCGTTTCCGACTCCACCCGCAGACCCGAAGATGAGCTCAAGACCTCGTTCACCGTTGTCACCCCCCGGCCATACGGGTTCGAAGAATATCTCAGTGATTACACCTATGCTCTGCACCTTTGCATGGGAACGAAACAGTTTTCGGATGAGATACCGATGTTGAACAGGGTCGTGGGAGGAACGGGTAGCTGTTAGTCATTTTTCTCCTGCCATTGAACCTTTCAGAAG
>JACQVI010000258.1 GCA_016209795.1 Ignavibacteriota bacterium | reverse complement strand
GTAAATTTCTCTGTTGTAAGACGATAAAAATACACCCCACTTGATAAGTTCTCAGGTTTCCACTCCACCGACTTGTATCCTCCATCCTGAATCTCATCAACGAGTACCTTTACAACCTGACCGAGGAGATTGTAAATCTTCAGTGTTACTCTACTCGTAACAGGTAACTGATAACGGATAACAGTCAACGGGTTGAAAGGGTTGGGGTAGTTTTGATGAAGAGCAAATACGTAGGGAAGATTCTCATCGGTACCTATGCTACTTATCGTTAGTTTTCCACTTAACTCATATGTATCGCCAAATGATGTCCACCGTACTCTTTCGCTAATGAGTCTGCCACCTATGTAAATCTTTACCCATTCACCGACATCGGCACCTTCATCTGTCGTCGTAGTTGGGTCATCTGCGTAGATCGGAAGTGCGAAAATACCATCAGCGAGAAATTTTGAAGTGCCACATACAATGCTATCTTTGTCGATGGCTTTTATTTCTGTACCAGCCGCCACATAGATGCTATCGAGCATAACCTTTAGTCCATAGGCAAAAACTGCGAGGGGTAGATTCGACCCAAACATGATAGTCTGCTGCGTCAATCCAGTCCTTGCTACTTTCCTGATCGAAGATACTTCACGGCCGTGCGACGGTTCACTTGGGTAGATCAAGACATCGGGGTGTTTCACATTCACAAAATAACCCTTTGTCGGAAACATGATAGAAAAACTTCCATTTGGGTAGGAGTCGAAGTATTCATGACCAAAACCATCATTCACATATTCCAAGGCCGTCACCAAATTACCAGCGCGAATCGAGCTTATCCCATGTTCGACATGTACGGGAAATTCTGGAACATATGTGATAAAGTTATATCCGGACACGAGAGGGATTGGGAGCCGGGTGCATTCGGGCGAGCCGATAACAATAATCGAATCTGGTTTAGAATCTTCAGAGAGCTTTACAAAATATCCCTTCTTGTGCTTGGTTAACCATAGCGGATTATAGAATCCCAATCGTGGAATGTAATAATCATATCGCTGATTGGCTTCACCGTCGTTTATAAAGTCGAGAACCACTTTTGCCTTGTTTAGAACATTTCCAAAAATTGAGCCGACTGATGGATCCTGCGGGTTCACATTCCAGGAAACAGCGTTCATACCCGGTCGAACTGGAATGACGACTTTCTGCCGATGAACAGCGTCAATATTGTAAGTGGTATAGCTATGCCCAGATAGGTCTCCAGGCTGAAAAATTTGAGATCGCAGTGGTTCGCAGTATCGCTCTTGTAAAAATTCGCACTCAAGAGTAGTGGTCTTAAAGACGATAGTGTCACCGGGCATGATACCACCTTGCCCTTCCGCTATAGACAAGCTGTAATTGACGTTGTTAATCACACTATCGGGTGGTGTATATACAATTGCAGATTTAATTAGGTCCCCCTTCGTTCGGTATGCCCCAACGACTGTATATTTCTTCCCAGGGCTTCGATCGATCGTTACCAATCCAACAAAAGTTTCCCGTGCAGGCCCCGTCGGATCGAATTCTCCCTGTCCGATAAGATTAATTGTCCGCAGACCGAGATTGGAGTAGATGCCGAGTTTCTTCGTGTACGTGCCTTCCATCTGAGGCTTAAACTGCACAAAGATGTTTGTAGATTCTCCTCCTTTCACAGTGTATCCTCCAGGGCTGGAGATCGTGAAGGCTGAATCATAGGCGATCAATCTGCCAACGGCAAGTAATCCGTTCCCTGTGTTCGAAATCTTGAGCGGCAGAATAACTGAGTCTGCAATGGGTACGGTCGCGAAGTTCAGGCAAGATCGATCAACAACAAGATTAGGGAAGCTTGCGAAAGAATTGCCGAAATCTTTGTGCTCATTTGGATCTCCACGGACCAGTATTGACCATGACCCGAACGGTGGGAAAGTCCATAACCAGCCGGCCTTATCTTCCTGAGCCAGTAAGTATTCGTCTCTCATAAGATCTGTGAAATGATACACTCCCATGCTATCGGTAACAGTTGAATAGCTGCCGTTCACTGTTGGCCAGTGAGCGGTGAGTTTCCAACCCTCCAAACCTGGTTCAAGAGAATCTCTCTGACCGTTGTCGTTCAGATCATTGAACACCGTCCCAACGATAGTTCCCACTGAAGTCGTGGATTCCCAGCTTCGGAATACTCCTTTTCCGGTCCCCGCGAAAAGAAATCCTTCCCGATCGACGACGAACGCACGAACATCGACATTTGTAAATCCAGTGTTGAGTTGCAGCCAGGTCTTACCCTTGTTGGTGGATCGCGCGACTCCCGGCGTTGATCTCCTCGAAATCTGAGTCGCCCCCGAATACAGATGTCCTATCGAGTTGAAAGATAATGCTGATATCTCTTGCTGTGTTAGTTGGGTCCAACTTGTGCCATTGTCGGTGGAGAAATAGATTCCACTATCTGCGCCGACAAAGACTTGTCCCGATGGATTCAGCACAATGGGAAAAACCGTCGAAGATCTGAAGCCGATCTTTTCCCAGTGGTCACCATTGTCAGTCGAACGGAATAATCCTTCGTAGTATGTTCCGGCAAAAATGTCGCCACCAGCGTTGATCGCCAATGAAAAGACAGAACTATTGTTTAAACCGACTTGCATCCAATTTCCACCATCATCTCTCGATCGAAAGATCCCACCCGGATCTGTCGTCACGACGCGCCACATACCAGCAAAAATCTCTCCGGACGAACTGATGGCAAGGGATCGAACTTTAGCGTTCGTCAACCCTCCGTTCATCTGTCTCCAAGTTGCTCCGCGGTCCGATGAACGGAAGATCCCATCCATTGTTCCAACCAAGATGTCACCAGATTGCGCAAGAGCTAAGGTGTTAACATAATTGCTGGCCAAACCGACATTCGTCCAATTCTTCCCTTCATCAATCGACCGAAGCACACCACCCTTCGTAGATCCGGCATACATGCGTCCTGATGAGTCGATAACAAATGAATGGATGTCAACATTGGTTAGACCAGTATTGACTGCTGTCCAACTCGCACCCTGATTCGTTGAGCGGAAGACTCCTCCCACAATTGCGCTTCCAAAAACATATCCATTCAGGGAAACTGCAATGGATGAGATACACGGACTTGACAAACCCTCGTCCACTTCAATCCAGCTATTGCCGCCATCCATCGAGCGAAACATGCCACAATTACCACCCGCAAAGATGTAACCACTGGAATCCATAGCAAGAGAACGTATGTCAGTCGTAGATAAACCAGTGTTGACTTGAGCCCACGTTTGACCGCTATCGCTGGAGCGGAGAACGCCTCCCGAATTAGTCCCAGCAAAGAGATAGCCATCTGGTGCTATTAAGAAAGAACGTACGGCCGCAACATCTGACGGAAGATATGCCTGGGCCCACAGATCACCATTATCGGTCGACCGGTAGATCTGACTATTGGATGTGCCCAATAAGACAAGGCCTTCGGAAGTGATAGCAAGTGACACGATATAGGCCAGTGGTAACCCAATGTTAATTTGTTCCCAGTGTTCCCCGTTGTCTGTGGATCGAAAAACTCCACCTGTATCCGTCCCTGCGAAAATATGTCCGAAGGAATTTGTAGCAATCGTGCGAATACGAAGATCACTCAAGCCCGAGGATAGTTGTGCCCAAGACGTACCCTCATCCGCTGATCGAAACACTCCTCCCCCCGCGGTCCCGGCGAACACTGTTCCGGCGGAATTGATGGTAATAGCAACGACAGGTACAGATATTCTGAGCAGTTGGGACCAAGATTCACCGTTGTCTAACGAGCTATATATCCCGTCGTCTCGGGTTCCAGCAAAGACATGTCCCTGACCGTTGGCGGCAAGAACGAAGATGGCACCTTCATAAGGCGCATTCGTTGGTTGCCAGAAAGTTTTTTGAGATACTGCAATGTTAGCGCTAAGCGCCGGAATAAGGACGGTACCAAAAACCAGTGCCAGCTTGGAGTATTTCCTAGCCCATCTCCTCATTCTATCTCATGAAGGTAAGTTTTTTTGACTGAATAAAATCACCAGCTTTCAACAGATAGAAATATACGCCGGAGGCGTGTCCGCCTCTGGTGGACACCCCGCTGGTTCTGCTCTCAGCATCCCATTCAACTTCGTACCGTCCCGCAGGTTTGCGCCTATCAACCAATGTCGCCACTTCTCTACCGAGAACATCAAAGACTTTCAGTGTTACATAGGATTCCCTCGGCAGCTCGTAGCGGATCGTTGTGATTGGGTTGAAGGGGTTGGGGTAGTTCTGGGAAAGACCAGCTTGGGATGGTATAGTTTTTCCATTACTGTTTACATCAACTAATATCTGTTTCGCTCCATAGCGTATTAGAAATAATGGTATAGAAAGAGAACGAGGGATATCAAGAGAATCTAAAAGATCCATACGCAGGTTATACCGTATGCCTCCGAAAATATCAACCAGTCGAACGCTATCACAGATGCTTAGAAGGTTAGTGCGTGACCAACGAAATTTAAATACAGCTTGCCAACTGGCACCATATGTAATCATATGTGTATCAATTTGAGCTCGAGCATAGTATGGACGAAAATCTAACCAGCTTCCATTTCCAAAACACGTATCACCACGTATATCTTCAAATGCAACCATTGCAGGAGGTTTTTTAATTGTTCGCCAAGGAATTTCATATTCGCACAGATGAGTATCAATGCAATACGTCGCGGTTGAATCAAATCCAAACCAAAGTGTATCAAACCGGAACTCGTCTGCTGTTATCCATAACCATGCTCTTGTTTGTGGTGGGGTGCAAGATTCCTGTGCATAGGCTACAAAGCAAATTAGTTGCGCCAATATTAAGAGTGGTGTTCGATGTAATAGGTGTGCCATATCTAAAAAAAATAAATTGCTCAGTTCATCGGATGAAAAGCATTTTCTTTACGGCAATAAACTTGTCCGCCGTCAATCGGTAAAAGTATACACCACTCGGCTGGTTGCTCGCATCCCAGGAAACAGTATACTGACCGGAAGTTTTCTTTTCGTTGACGAGCGTTGCAACTTCCTGTCCCAAGACATTAAAGACTTTGAGAATAACATAACTGTTTTCTGGGATCTGATATTTGATTTCTGTTACAGCGTTGAAGGGGTTAGGGTAGTTCTGATCAAGGGCAAACGCCTTCGGCACAGCAAGACCTTCACTCAGCTTGATGACGAGGTTCTTCATCCCGCTAGGCGGGACATTAGTGATTTGCATTCTGCCACTGCCATCTAAAATGGTATTGCCAATCACTCCTTGACCAGCGGCATCGGTCAGCACGATCTGCCGTTCAGCCTGCTTTGTCACTTCCCAGCGGATGGTGATTGGATATGTTGCATTATTGATGGCAATGGGGTATTCATACACACCGTTCGGATCGAACTTTGTCGGATAAATCTCTGCAATGCGTCCTGAGCTGAACCGCACATCCATCCCCACCGGGGCTGGCGGCGGCATCTCATAGGCACTGGCAGGAGCTTTTGCAATCGTTTCATCACCAAGGTAAAGCGTCTGCGCATAGCCAGCCTTATCGGTGATGATCAGTTTGTTCATCTCCATCAGCTCCAAGCCTGCTGCAACTCCTTTCGGTGGTAACACCGATAGCGCCCTTAAGCACATCTGTGGATTTGTGCCTGTGGCACTCACCTTCACCCAGTAGGCTTGTGCCGGCTGGATCGTCGTCGCAGCAAAATATCCGCCTGAATAGCCAAAGAAGTCTGCCGATGACATCGTTGCATCAGTAAAGGTGACACTGTCG
>JACQVI010000242.1 GCA_016209795.1 Ignavibacteriota bacterium | reverse complement strand
TTCCCGTTATTGCAGATGCCGCAGCAACCGCAGGACTGCAGAGATATACTTTGCTGGTCGGATGCCCGTTTCTTCCCTTAAAATTGCGGTTTGTCGTGTACAATCCAACTTCGTTTTCTGCTAAAATGCCCATGTGTCCACCGATGCATGGTCCACACGTTGGGGGACTGATTGTCGCTCCTGCCTGAACAAATGCCTGGAGAAGACCCTCTTTTAACATTTGCAAGTAGATCTCCTGTGTCGCTGGAATGATAATCACTCGAACTTGACGGTTAATTTCCCTCCCTTTTAAAAATGAAGCCGCAATGCGAAAATCTTCGATTCTTCCATTTGTACACGATCCAATCACTACTTGATCAATTTTCGTTGGTTCAACTTTAGAAATCGGTTTCACGTTGCTCGGCAAATAGGGAAAAGCTATTTGAGGCTCGAGATTCGATACATCGATTTCGACAACGTTTACATACTCAGCATTGGTGTCTGATTTGTGGCAAACGTATGTGCGATCTGTTCGACCTTTCAAATATTCGAATACTTTCCCATCAGCTTCGATGATGCCTCCTTTTGCTCCCGCTTCAATTGCCATGTTGCAAATTGTGAAGCGATCAGCAAGTGGAAGTTGTTCGATCACCTCACCGGTAAACTCGAGTGAACAGTACAACGCACCCTCGACGCCAAGCATTCCGATTGTGTAGAGGATTAAATCTTTTCCACTCACGAATTCAGGAAGTTTCCCCTTATAGATAATCTTGATTGACGGTGGAACCTTAAACCAATTTTCTCCCAGTGCCCACGAGGCTGCCATATCCGTGCTACCGACACCAGTGGCAAAAGCACCGAGCGCACCATACGTGCATGTGTGTGAATCAGCACCGATGACAAGATCTCCAGGAACGACGAGTCCACTATCGGGAACAATACAGTGACAGATACCAGAGCGCCCCACTTCAAAATAACTTTTAATCCGATACGTTGATGCAAACTCGCGCATCGCTTTTGAGAGACCGGCGGCTTGGATATCTTTTGCCGGAACGAAGTGGTCATTCACCAAAGCGATCTTGGTCGGATCGAACACACTATCGGCTCCGATGCGGTTGAATACTTCAACAGCGAGGGGAACGGTAACATCGGTCCCCATGACGAGATCGATGTTTGCATAGACAAGTTCACCTGCCTTTATGGAATCTCTTGCTGCGTGCACGGCAAAAATTTTTTCGGTGATCGTCATTCCCATACTTGATTTGAGATCCTTGAGTATTTCATTTTCCCTTTTGCATCAGCTCAGATAGTACCTTGCAGATATAATCACCCGCTTCCTTCGTCCCTAATGTTCCGCCGAGATCCTGTGTCGTCTTGTTTTCCCGGACAGCCCGTTTGACTGCGCCTTCAATTAGTTCTGCTTCTTTTATGTATCCAAGATGTTCCAGCATCAAGCCAACAGTCAAAATAGCACCAAAGGGATTTGCAACATTTTTTCCGGCATATTTGGGTGTCGAACCATGAACGGGTTCGAACATACACACCCCGCTCGGGTTTATATTTCCCGAAGCTGCCATTCCAAGTCCCCCTTGAAGCTGAGCCCCAATATCAGTGATGATGTCACCAAACATATTGTTGGTCACGATCACCTGAAATTGTTCCGGCTTTTTTATCATCTGCATTGCAAGCGCATCGATGAACCAGTGTTCCTTCTCAATGTTTGGGTAATCTTCACCCATTTGATTGAACACCCGCTGCCATAAGTCACCTTCGTAACGAAGTGCATTGTGTTTGTCACTCATTGTCACTTTCGTGAGCCCATGGTTTTTTGCATATTCGAATGCATAGCGAATAATGCGTTCCACGCCTTTGTACGTGTTCACGCTTTCCTGAATCGCAACCTCATCCTTTGTTCCTTTTTTGAAAAAGCCTCCTGCTCCAACATACAAACCTTCCGTATTTTCCCGAAAGACAACAAAATTCACATCGTCAACAGATTTCCCTTTCAACGGACAAAGCTTCTCATCGAACAATTTCACGGGGCGCATATTCACATACTGATCGAGACCAAAACGCATCCCAAACAAAATATCTCGGGCGTGGAACATATCGGGGATGCGTGGATCACCCAGTGCACCCAAAAAAATTGCAGCGTAGTTATTTCGGAAATCCTCAAGTTGCTCTTTCGGGAGAGAAATCCCCGTGGCTAGATACTTTTCAGCACCAAAATCGAAGTGAGCAAGTTCAAGTCCAAGAGAACATGAACAATTCAGAAGCTCCATAACTCTTGTAGCCTCGTTTGTCACATCGATTCCAATGCCGTCGCCCGGGATAATGGCTATTTTTCGAGTGCCACAATTATTGGTATTCATTAACACCTTCTTAAGACAAAGATAGAGATTTACTTCTTCAGTGACAACAAAGGATATGCCATGAAATAGAGTTTGACAGTTGACATGCAATTCGGACAAAAGAGTCCTTAATTATACCTTTGAAAGAAGTGGCAACTGGCATTTTATGCTAAAAGATTCCAATTGGTTTCTCAACGGTGAACAAATTTTGAAAACTTTGTTTCATAAATGAAACAAATTCAAGATCATGTTAAATTCCTTATCAGAGGGTTTAGGGATGGATTCAACCATATTCTTTACGCACAACACATCACCGGATCCAGACTGTATCTGGGTGGGAGATACCCACACTAAGACAGGGAGAACAGGGTAAGGCGTAGGTTCTGATGCGTTGGGGGGGCTTGCTAAGACTCTTCGTTATCGCATCGAGAAGCCAGCCTCGTGTATACGACGGCATGTACTTATAAACTAACATACGCTCGGGCGAACAGTGAAAATGGTGGCTTGAGTGCTATTTTGAGATCAGATTCC
>JACQVI010000023.1 GCA_016209795.1 Ignavibacteriota bacterium | reverse complement strand
CTACTATTTTGTACACAATCAATTTTTTAAAGGAGAATGATGGATTAGCGCTATTAATTTGTGTCTTGCACTCTATTGTTCGATTGGATGCGATCCATCTATCTCGTGATTCGAAGCTTCTTAATACTTTCTGTGGTTGTAATGTGCAGCAGTCAGCTTTGCTATGCGCAGAAGGCTGACTCTACCCTTCCAAGTTCCTTTCATGAATCAATCTTTGAAATCTTCTCTTTGGATACCACAATATCCTTACCGCATGAGCTCATCGTCAACGGCTCAGAGCAAGTCTTGTTTGATTCTGTTCCTCTGAACAGAGGTACAGATTATCTCCTCGATGCTCGTTTCGGAGTGCTAACACTGCAAGCATCCAACATTGATTCATCAGCGAAAGATATCGCACGCAAGAAGCTCACCGTCCGATACCAAGTGTTTCCATTTTCTTTTAAACGGAAATATCAGCACCGCATACCCAGAGTGCACGTTGATACTGCAACGGGAGAGCAAATCACTGTTTCACAACCATCGAAACCATTCTCTTTTGATGATCTTTTTGGATCAAACTTTCAAAAGAGTGGAAGTATTGTTCGTGGTTTTACTATTGGAACAAATCGAGATTTATCGCTCAATTCTGGCTTTCGGATGCAGATGTCTGGTAATATTACCAGTGATATCCAGGTTGTCGCGGCATTGACGGATGAAAATACTCCAATCCAACCTGAAGGTACAACGCAGACCCTACAAGAGGTTGATAAAGTTTTTGTCGAATTGCAAGGAGGCAATTTTGGTGCTACACTTGGAGACTTTACGATGAGCTCGACAGGAAGTGAATTTAGCAATGTCAATCGAAAACTACAGGGTGCGCGTGGAGTGGCGAGATTTCAAACAGAATCACTGAATGGTGATCTGAGTGTTGCAGGTGCTCTTACTCGAGGTAAATTTACAACGAACCAGTTCCAAGGCATTGATGGTGTGCAGGGTCCCTATCGACTCAGTGGTCGTAATGGTGAGCGTGCGATTATTATCATTGCGGGTACTGAAAGAGTATATGTCAATGGTGAGCAAATGACGCGTGGCGAGATAAACGACTATATCATCGATTACGCAACGGGAGAAATCACATTTACACCAAGGCGACTTATTTCAAGGGCTTCACGTCTCGTAGTAGATTTTGAGTATTCAGATCGACAGTTCAGCAGAAATTTGATTGCAGTAAAAACTGGGACTCGATTCTTCGAAGACAAATGGTCGATTCAGGCAACGGTCCTGCGTGAAAGTGATGATCAGGATTCACCAATCGATGTGGTACTTAGTGATGCTGACAAGGATACACTCAGCCTCGCCGGGGATGATCGGTTGAAGGCTACGCGTCATGGTGTTGAGTTTATGGGAGTAGGTAAAGGTCAATATCGATTAGTGACTGATAGTGCTGGAACGTATTATGAATATGCTCCTCAGGATACGATGAATGCATTATACAGCATAACATTCAGTTATGCAGGTGATGGGAAAGGAGATTACGATCAGATTTCCATTGGTCAATATAAATTTGTGGGCAGATTGAAAGGAAAGTACCTCCCAATCCGCTTCCTGCCGCTACCGCAGACACATGCTCTAACAGATTTTGAGCTTAGAGGACAGATGATTGACAATCTGCAAATCAATGGTGAATATGCAGTATCAAATTTTGATGTAAATCGGTTTTCTTCACTGAGCGATGGAGATAATGTGGGGTCGGCAGTGAAGGTCATGTTGCAGTATTCACCGAAAAATATTACAGTCGGTGGAATGAATATTGGCTCATTCGATTTTCGGTTGCGAGAGCGTTTTGTTGGTGAACGGTTCATTTCAGTTGATAGAATGAACGAAATCGAATTCAATCGAAAATGGAATATTGAAGATTCGTCCCGACAAAGTCGGAATGAAGAGATACGAGAAGCTGAACTGACGTATCAGCCTATGAACGTTATGAACATGAGTGGGGGATATGGACGAATCAAACGTGGAGGAATGTTTTCATCGAACAGATACATGGCATCAAGTCAAATTGTCGGAGAGAATGTACCGAAGGTTTCTTACAACGTTGAGCTGATCAAAAGCGATGACGCGTTAACCGACAACAGCGGTTCTTGGCTGCGGCACCGCGGCTTCACAGAATATAAGAAGGGAATAGTGATGCCCACTCTCCGTTTTGAAGCAGAAGTTTTTCGAAATCGTAGTAGACAAGCTGACACCCTGAAGCACGGAAGTTTTCGATTTCATGAACTAGTACCACGACTGATGCTTGATCGTATTGCTCACATGTCATTTCTTGCCGAGGCTGGTTGGAGATGGGATGATTCATTGATTGCAGGATCACTTCGACGAGCATCTACTTCATTTACTCAGCACTATGGTTGGCAATTGCAGGAATGGAATTCGTTGTCGACAAATCTTGATGTAACAATTCGCAATACAACATTCAACCAAGAATTCAAACAGAGAAACAATGAAGATATCGAGACAATCTTATTACGATATCAAACACGGTTTAATCCATTGAACCGTGGAATTGAATCTGATTGGTGGTATGAGGTTGCAACAGAGAGAGCAGCGAAACAAGAAAAAATCTTTCAGCAAGTTCCTAAAGGGACAGGTAATTATGTATACATTGGTGATGTGAATAATAATCGGGTTGTCGATGCGCAAGATTTCCAGCTCACTCGCTTTGATGGCAATTTTATTGCGGTCAGCATACCATTGGATGATTTGGTACCGGTGATCGATGTGAAAGCAAATACAAGGATGAGATTCAATCTTTCGAGGATGGTAAAACCGACAACGTGGTTTGCAAAAGTATTGTCTACGATCTCCTCAGAAACATATTTCAGAGTTGAAGAGAAAAGTACGGAGTCAGATAGAAAACAAATTTATTTATTACACTTCAGTAAGTTCTTGAATGATAAGACAACGCTGAGTGGAAGTAATCTTCTTTTCCAGGATGTGTATTTTTTAGAAAACAACCAGGACGTATCAGCACGGCTTCGCTTTAGTCAGCGACGTGGCTTTACCAAGTTTGCTTTGGTGAATGAAAGAACATATACACGTGAACGATCTATCCGTTTGCGATGGCAATTAGTCAAAGAAATTTCAAATCAAATTGATTTCATCGAAAAAAGAGATAGGCTTTCTTCACCTCAACCTAACATTAGAATCAAAGAGATTTTGTCGAATACCATCTCAACTGATATTACGTATCGCCCCCGGCAGACCGTAGAACTTGGGATCAAAGTAGGTGTTGGTCGGGCAACGAATTTTGATACCACTACTGTCGATCTCAATGATCAATCCGTTCGGATAATCTATTCCTTTGAAGGAAAGGGGCAAGTAAGGGGTGAGCTGACGAGAGAAGAAGTAAGATTGAATAAACGTATAGCCTTTATACCGTTTGAGTTGACGAACGGTCGGCTGTCTGGACTGACATGGTTATGGCGTGTGGGAGTTGAATATCGTGTAACTAAGTTTCTTCAGGGTACATTTTTTTACGACGGTCGAAGAGAAGGAGAAAGCAAACCAATCCACACAGCAAGAGCGGAGGTTAGGGCATTCTTTTAACGTTATGCTTTGTACAGAGACTGAGAGCAGAGAAGGAAAATTTTTTTCCGTTGAACGTTTCACATCGTTTCACAAAAGAAGAAATGATGCAAACAGAAATCATGCCGAAAAAATCTCCTTTGAGTCACTGTTCCAGAAATTTTTTTTGAGAGAACACATTTTTTGCTTGCTTTTCTGATTCTTTCTGTTTATAATTATCCGCACTGGGGATCATCGTTAACACGATGATCACTTCACTCATTAACAAATCTTCACAAATGCAAAGGAAGGAGTTTTTTCGGGGGGATATAATCTTTAGAAATTTTTTTGATAATTCATTATGTTACTCTTAATCCAGCCAATATATGAACCAAGATTATACATTACTATAT
>JACQVI010000241.1 GCA_016209795.1 Ignavibacteriota bacterium | reverse complement strand
TCTTATCTTTTCCAGAAAATTTCTTTTCCATAAAACAAAAAACCTCTGCCAGCACTTTGGCGTAAAGAGGTTTTTTAAATAACCGCTCAGACCATCCATTAAAAACCCCGGCAGCAATCGTACTGGGTTCTATCTGATCTGGCGGACCAGTATAGAGCGCCATAAGCAACTGCTCACCGGGGCACGGTGTGCCCCAGCACTTCCATTGCTTATGGCAAAACTCTCAAAAATAAAAAATGCCCTACTACTGATCCGCCGCATAGAATGTATAAAAAGCTTCTATAAAATCAAAATCTTGTGTTATTATTAGGTGACTCTAAGTTCTTAAAAAATCTATAATATGTGCACTGAAAGTTACCCGTATCTCTGTTCCTTCCACGGGTCAGCAGGTGTATCGTAGCCATTTTGCTCCCAGAAACCAGGCTGATCTTTTGCTAAAAACTCTAAGCCATTGACCCACTTTGCGCCTTTCCAAGCGTACCGCCGTGGAGTAAAGACACGCATCGGTCCTCCATGTTCTCGTGGAAGCGGCTGACCGTTGAACGTGTGGGCAAAGATGACATCTTCATTGATCATCACATCGAGAGGAAGATTTGTTGTGTACCCACCATAAGCGTGCTGCATGACAAACTTTGCTGTTGGCTTGAGCTTAATGAACTTGACTAAATCTTTGAACAACACGCCTGTCCAATCATCATCAAACCGACTCCAACGTGTGACACAATGAAAATCAGCACGTATGGTTGTTTGTGGAAGCTTCATCAATTCATCCCACGTCCAGACCTGTTCTTCTTCAACTTCTCCCCAAACTCGAAACCGCCACTCTTTGATATCGATGTTCGGCGTTTCACCATATGTCAGCACGGGAAACTTCGCAGTGGCAACCTGACCGGGTGGAGTCTTAGCTAAACCGTACGAATTAGTGCCAGGGACGAATCGGTTCTTTGGATCGAAGAGTGACATTGTCTATTATGTTACTCCTTGGTGAGCTGGGGTGCATGGGAGAAAGGGAGAGAGGGAGAATTCTTTTTGTCATCCACTGTCGTTTGTTAACAATGGTTTTTCCGGAGAATCCAAGGCGAGGGATTGTTTATCATGGTAACTATCTTGCCTATGACATCGTCATAATTTCGATAAAGTATCTCTCCTTCTTGTTTATCGATGTATCCACATCTGACGCCGAACTGAATCCATGTTTGTGTTTCAGCAGATTCTGCTTCTGCGTCACTTAACCTACTCACGAATGCTGCCTCATATCGCCGCTTTCTCCAAGCTTCCGCGATATTTGTGCATACGGAACGAGATGCTCTTCGTATTTGATCAGTCAACGAGTATTTTTCTTCAACAGGAAATTTTTTGGAGAGTTCAAAAATTTTCATCGCAAGTTCAAATGCGAGTTGATATACTTCTAATTCAAAATGGCTTTTAAGAAGTTTTCTATCGACTGTCTCCGTCATATTGTTGTACCTATCTCCCCAGCTCCTTATCTCCCTTTCTCCCATGCCCTTCCCCCCTCATCATCCTGAACGTGTGGAGAATCGCTGGAAACAATGCATTGATACCATCTTCAACTCCTCCCTTCGACCCGGGCAGATTGATGATCAGTGTTTTTCCTCGAATGCCAACAACCCCCCTCGAGAGCATTGCAGTCGGTAAACGATCCTGCCCAAAGCTGCGAAGCATCTCTTCAACACCTTCAAGCCTGCGATCAATGACAGCCAGCGTCGCTTCCGGTGTAACATCTCTCGGACCTACACCTGTTCCTCCTGTTGTCACGATCAAATCGACCCGCTCGTTATCAGCCATTGTCTTTATCTCGTTCTCGATTCTCGCACGATCGTCAGGAAGAACCCTAACACCTATCACCTTCAACCTCAAACCTCTTAGTTGTTCTTCCAAAAACTTTCCGGATCGGTCTTGTGCCAGTCCCCTACTCACCGAATCGCTCATCACCAATACTCCCGCTGTCAATCCCTCTCCTGTTTCTTTGATGCTTGATTTCCCGCCCTTTTTTTCAAGCAGTTTAATTGACACAATCTCCATCGATTCATCAATTGGTTTCAGCATATCGTAGAGTGTGAGTGCTGAAGCCGACGCTGCAACAAGCGCCTCCATCTCAACACCTGTTTTCCAGATGGCCTTCACTTCTGTCTGGATAGTAATTGAGTTATTACCGAGAGTAATATCCACACCAACAAAATCGAGAGGGACTTGATGACAATAGGGAATAAAGAAACTTGTATTCTTTGCCGCCTGAATTCCACCGACCTTTGCAACACCAAGTGGATCAGCCTTGGGAACGGTACCAGATTTGATTGCTTCAATGGTTGATGGCTGAACTTTTACAGTTGCCATTGCTTTGGCAGTTCGGAGTGTTTTCGCTTTCGAGGAAACGTCGCGCATAGTATTGGTTGGGAGATTGGGGATTTGGGATTTGAGTAGTGTCTCAGCTCATGAATGAATCACCGGAGTTCTAAAAGTTCTTTGGCAACCCGAGGAATCTCTCGTTGGAAAAATGTTTTGATCTCCTTCCACGTCGCCCGGAAAAAGAGTGTCGGCATTGGATCGTCTTCCGCATCGGCGAAATAGGTCAAACTCTTCAGGATATGATGAAGGCCTGCTGTCCCGTTTAGATATTGAGAAGGAATTCGTTTGAGAGCATCGTCGAGCGGCAGGAGATTAGTACAGCACCAGTACAGGTCAACAAAATCCCGCTTTTTGCCACGTTGACTTATGGCAGTGATTTTCATAACAGCGATATCGTGTGCGTCAAGTATACGCAGGTTCTTATAGTTCAGAAATGGATATTGAGGAACAAAAAACGGGTACGCGATGAAACTTGTTTTTGTGCCGTAAAGTTTGCCGTAGAGTGTTCCTTCTCTAAGAATATTTGTTTGCCATACCTTAGTTGGAAGAAGATTCATAAACTTAGCTGTGGAAAAAGTACTTTGAGGAATAAAGAAATCAAGATCAATTGACGTACGATGCCCCACTTGCAGTGCGAGTGCCGTTCCTCCAGCAAGATACCATGTTGAACGTCTGAACCATTGTTGTTCACCAATGTATGTTAGTGCACGAAGAGTGTTTCTTGAAAGTATCTCTTCGTGCCACATTATTGTTTTGGGTCTGTTAGCAACAGCCATAAGCTTCGAGTTTGATGATGAAGAACCCTTGAAGTAGTAACGACCTTTCGAATCAACGACCGATTGTACGTTTTCCACACCCACTGAATCTCATCATCGCTGCCGAAATCGAGAATCCGCTCGATGATATACCGAGCGTGGTGCTTAACGTCTATCGTCTTTGGGTCCACATCCCAGAACAGCGATTGCCTGAAACGAATGGATTTCACACCGACTTTCTTCCTTGCAGTTCCTTTTAGTGATCTGTTTCCGCGTTGTTTATTTTTCATTTGTCCCATCTGAAAAATGAGTTCTTGGCTTGTAAGTTACAACAGAAGAAACCCAAAATCAAATGTAATAATGTAGAGTCTCCCGCCTGCGTAAGGCGGGACAATCGGACCTTGCTGAGGATCCATTTACTCCGCCACGGCGGGGGGACTCTACAATAAATAAAAAAAGGTGAAGTATCCTGTTTGATACTTCACCTTGATTGCAACCCTTGCGAAGGTTTCCGCCAGAGGCGGATAAACTTCACCTTCTCAAGGTTGACCTGATGTTACTTACGATCTCTATCGTTATGCTTCTTGCGATAGATGTGTCGACTCGCGCGGTCTTGCTCTCTCTTTAACTTAGCACGCTCTTTAGGCGTGACCTTGCCATCCGATTTTGCCATCGCCTCATGACGTTTGATCTTCTTTTGCTCAGCCTTGAGCCGTGCCGCCTCCGCTGGCGTTAACTCTCCACTACGAACTCCCTCTCGAATCCGCATTTTTTGCTTGTGTTGACGCTCATCGACTCGAGGTGTCTGGGTCTGCGAGAACGCGGTGCTGGTCAAAACACCGATCATCAAAGCCATTGTAAAGAACAGCATTCGTTTCATTGTTTCTCCCTTGTTTGTGAATACATCACTTTTGTCTTTGCATGATAGACAACTGAATGCACTCCCGGGTTTAATTCATTATTGATTAATGTCACACTCTCTCTCCATTAGATTTCAAATTATGAAAAACCATCAGTTTGCTTTCAATCTTTTGATTCGGTAATTTTGGTTCGGTTGATCAAAGCATATAAATGCCGTCAGCATTCAAAATACTAAATGACTTCCCAGCAATGATCGAAGCCCTAAAAGATGAGATCGATCATATCAAAAAAAGAAGGCACGAAGTTATCCTTTTTGATGGGGTTCTTGTAAATGATGTGGCTGCTGAATTTATTTACCGTTTTGAAATACCAGAGGGAACCTACCTAAGCATGGTTGAGGAAATAGAGATATATGTAAATGGAAAGTCAGGTATAAAGCTTGCCGGAGAAATTGTTAGCATCGCTAATCAGTTTGCTCTAATCAAACTTTCTAGCAATCAGGGGAAGACAATCTCTCAGCTAACTATTGTTTGGGATTCCGATGCTATTCCAAGAAAATTGATGGAGCGACTACAGTTAATAGTGAAGAATGTGAAAGAATTTTCCCTAGCCGTCACAGATCAACTCTTTTACCCAAATTCACAGGCAAATACGACATCTTGGAAGAAGACCCTAATCCTTCCAAGCAAAACTTTCAATACAGACCCTCCGAAAGAATTCCAAGTTAACGAACGGCAACAAGAAGCTCTACGAAAATCTTTGAATAATAAGGTAACATATCTTTGGGGACCTCCCGGTACTGGTAAAACACAAACTCTCGGAATGATTGCATATAACCTGATTCGAGGCGGCAAACGAATTCTTTTTGCTTCCAATACAAACCGTGCAGTTGATATCGGTGTTCTGTCAGTTATCGATAGATATAAAGAACACGGCGGAGATTATCTCAAGGAGCTAACTCGTTACGGACAGATTGCTTTGTTTGATAACAATGACCTTAGAAGTGTTGCATTTGGCAGGCAGATTGAAACTCTGAGGGAAGCAAAGCGAGCAAAGATGAGAGCGAAAATTGAAATTCTGGATAATTATCGGCAGCTTAAAGTCAAACTTGGTCAATTCAAAATGCAGCTAGATCGGATTGACAATCTGCAGAAAGAGAGGTCGAAGAAACAAGGTGAGCTTGATTCAATTCTTAAGGAACTTAAAACCCTTCGCCCGCAAATTGATAATTTTGATAATGCAGGTTTCGTTGAAACCATTAAGCGAAAGTTCAGTGGGATAACGAAGCTGAATCTAGAGGCTAAGTTTAAGCAATTACAGGAACAAGGAAGAAAGTTAAAACTTCTTATTGACAAGAATAACGAAGAACAGGAATCAATTGAAAAGAGTTACAACGGCCTCGTCTCTATGAAGCAAGAATATAGTGTTTTAAAGAAAAAAGTCGATGAGCTTGGAGGTGAAGAAGCGCTGACGCAGGAGATAGAGAAAGAATTGCATGTTGATTTAGAACAGATCTTGAGAGAAAAGAAGTTCGTTGCATCTACTCTTGCAAAGCTAGTTATGAACGATGTGTTCTGGCGTGTGCGTTATGATGCCATCCTGATCGATGAAGCAAGTATGGTGAACTTACCATATTTATCAGCATTATCAGCACTCTCGACACAGAAGGTTATTATCGTTGGAGATCCTCAGCAGCTGCTGCCGATTTCGCTCTCTGACAATTCACAAACTAGATCATGGCTGCAGAGAGATAT
>JACQVI010000240.1 GCA_016209795.1 Ignavibacteriota bacterium | reverse complement strand
TTAGTCGAAACCGCAAATAAAGAAGCAAAAAAGATATCAAAGAAAGCAAAAAGTGGGAAATAAGAAAATCAAACTGCTCCACTATCCAATTTTTCGCTTTCTGCGTATCATTTCGTATATTTACATATCATCAATCTTGTTCTTTTAACGATGGAGATAAGCGATGTACGATATTCTTATAGATCAAATCAAAAGTGAAGTTACAAAACTTGGTGTCAAAGAGCTTCGAACGCCAGAAGAGGTCGATGCACTCTTGGCAAATCACAAAGGGACAGCACTGGTGTTCGTAAACTCCGTTTGTGGATGTGCCGGAGGTGTAGCACGGCCCGCACTCAAATTAGCTTTAGGTCATGCTGTAAGACCTGATGTGGTTACAACGGTGTTTGCCAGCGGTGATCGTGAGGCAACGGCACGGGCAAGAGAATATTTTACGGGTATGCTGCCATCATCACCATCATTTGCGCTCCTGCGCGATGGCAAACTGGTGCACATGATTCATCGGTCCGATATCGAGATGTGCGAACCAGTGGAAGTTGCAAAGCTGCTCACCAACGCGTTTGATAAATACTGCGCTGCAACCTTGTCACAAAACTAACGGCTGAGCATTATTGTTCTTCATCAAGTTCTTTCTCATGTAGAAAACAATTCCGCAGGGATTACCGTCCCGACTTGTCAGGACATTTGATATTTTTTGTCAAACTTTTTAAGGAGATGCTACAATGGATATGCCTAAACCCACCGATGCGCATAAAAAACTGGAAAAACTTATTGGATCTTGGAGCGGTCAGGAAAAGCTTCACCCTTCACCGTGGGATCCCAAAGGAGGAACGGCTCGAGGTCGTGTCACCAATCGCTCGGCTCTTGATGGCTTTGTCGTCGTTCAAGATTATGAGCAAGAGAGAAACGGCGTTATCAATTTCTGTGGGCACGGAGTCTTTGGCTGGAATGCAGCACAACAATGCTACACCCTCCACTGGTTCGACTCAATGGGAATGCCGCCGAATGAATTCCGCGGCAGCTTCAAGAACGATGTTCTGACAATGACATCGCAAGACCCGCAGGGTCACAGTCGCGCGACGTTTGATTTTAGCAAGGAGAATCAATACAGCTTCCGCATGGAAGTCTCGCAAGACGGTAAGCAGTGGCATACATTCATGGAAGGAAAGTATTCCCAAAAAATGTAGTGCTTGCCTGCTTTGCATGGAGGATTGTTGTAGGGTATTCAGATCTCTGTGCTGTGAAATCTCAAAGAATGATGCTATACTTTACGCTTGCGCGCCGAAATGGTTCGATGTGCAGGCATGAAACGCTACGTATAGTGAAGGTCGTCTGATCAATCGTGGACATTTGAGGCACGGACGAGAACCCCAACCCTCAACTCCCAACCTCGAATCTGCAACCCCCAACCCAGCAACCTCAAACCGCTATTCAAAGTGTTTGGCTTTTTTCGTTAGTAATCCGTACATTCAGTTGCAACAAATTTACTCAAAAGAACTCATGGCTCACGTTCTGAATCCACAAGCAGAAGGACTGTTAGATCAAGAATTCAAATGCCTCAACGCCGGCTTTGTTCGCCTCATCGACTACATGGGTGGAGACGAGTCGATCGTTCAGGCAGCACGGGTCTCGTATGGTAAAGGGACGAAAACAGTCCATGAAGACCGTGGTCTCATCCGTTACCTCATGCGTCATCAGCACACGACTCCATTTGAAATGGTCGAGATGAAATTCCATGTGAAGCTGCCGATTTTTGTCGCACGGCAGTGGATTCGACACAGAACGGCTAATGTCAACGAATACTCCGGACGATACTCGGTGATGAAGGACGAGTTTTACGTGCCTGAACACAAAGCGATTCATTTCCAGAGTAATCGTACCAAGCAGGGCCGCTCGAATGTGGAAGTCGCACCAGAGCTTCGACAGAAAATGCTCGATATCCTCCTTGCATCTCAGCGCCAAATGTACGGCGAGTATGAACAGATGCTTGAAGCAGATATTGCTCGTGAGCTTGCTCGTATCAATCTTCCATTGTCGCTATACACTGAGTGGTACTGGAAGATCGATCTCCACAACCTGTTTCACTTCCTGCAGCTTCGCATGGATACACACGCGCAGTATGAAATACGTGTGTATGCAGAAGCGATCGCTGAAATCACCAGGAAGGTTGTGCCAATGGCGTGGGAAGCGTTCGAGGATTATGTGTTGAAAGCTGAGAAGTTCTCTCGCCTTGAGCTGCAGATTATTGCGGAGCGCCTTGATACGCAGTGCATTTCGAAGGAGTTTCTTGAATCGAAGGGGTTTGGGAAACGCGAAGCAGAGGAGTTTTTGGAGAAGCTACAAAAATTCCAAAGCAGATGATGGTCTTACTTGATGATATTCAAAGCTTTCCGTATTTTACGAATGTATGGCGACCGTGAACGATCAATGGGATCTCTTCTTTGATTCCTTGCCCGGTGGTGAGATCCTGCGTAAGGGTATTCGTGATCTTCAGGAGGAAGTAACCTCTATACCTGCGCTGCTTCTGCTTATTGGAGGACCACGGTTGCGAAATTTAGGACTGTCTGTTCTAGAGATCGACAGCAATCCTGAGCACGCATTGTATGATCTGCTGTCGCAAGAGGATCCCGATTCGGCGCACTCACGGTACAATGCTCTTATTCGAACATTGGTCAGCTTCGAGCGAGCCGCAGAATGCGCCAAAAGGTAGACCGCCAACTGCTTGAGAGATTCCTGCACGCTCTAGCTGCCGATGCAGACCAACACGTCGACGTTTACCTCACTGGTGGCGCGACCGCCATCCTACTCGGCTGGCGCGATGCCACGATTGATGTTGACTTGCGTCTGATTCCCGACAACGATCGGATACTTCGTGCGATCCCGGAACTAAAGGAACGAATGAACATCAACGTCGAGCTTGCGTCACCCGCGGATTTCATTCCTGACCTGCCTGGGTGGAAAACCCGCAGCCAATTCATCATGCAGGATCGAGAGGTTGCGTTTTATCATTACGACTTCTACGCTCAAGCGCTCTCCAAGATTGAGCGCTTTCACCAGCTTGATGTTCTGGATGTCAAGGAAATGCTTGCACGCAAACTCATCGAGCCAGACCGCCTCAGAGAACTCTTTGAAGCAATTGTTCCTGTTCTTTACCGATTCCCTGCCATCAGCCCTGAGGGATTCCGGAGGAACCTCAACTCAATCCTCTCCGAGTGCTCATCGTGCTGATAGCAGAAATCCTTGAAAAGGTTACAAAGCAAAAGGCGGATGAGTTTTTGGAGAAGATAGAGAAAATGAAAAAGGGACTAAAGGTGACGAACTGAAACTGAGTATGTTCTTACAATTATCATGTGTTCCAAATAAATTTGAAAGGACTTTTTAGTATATCCACTCAAGCATATGATT
>JACQVI010000237.1 GCA_016209795.1 Ignavibacteriota bacterium | reverse complement strand
TCTAATAGTTTTCTAATAAATTATTCTTAAAATCCCTTTAAATAGAGGGTTTTTCAAAGATTATTAATGTAGAATCGGTGTGAAATTTTGGGAGAATTTGGGATTCGGAGTAGTGGACTCAGAGGGAAGTGCGATTATGAGGTCACTAAGTTGACAGGTGTAAATTCATTATTTTGACTTCTTTCTCAAGTGAGATGAGAACATAATATCCATTCGAGGCTGGACCACAGTTGACGATTTTACTTCCTTCCACCGTATCCTGCCCTCGTGCTTCGTGAATGTGTCCACAGACGACAATGTCTGGTTTTTCATTTTCGATGAAATCGCGAACTGCTGTACTTCCTGCATGGATACCAGAGTGAACAATATCAACCTTCGTTCCGTACGGGGGCGCGTGAGGGGCAAAGATTTTGACAGATGCGTTTTTGACTTGATTGTATCCCCTTTGAATTCGTCGTGCAATTTCTTCCTCTGAAATTTCGTACGGAGTGAGCAAGGGTGAAATCGGTGATGCTGAAACTCCAAAGAAACCGACATTGTTAATTATTTCACCTCGACCGTTGATTGAGACACCAAGTTTGACGAACAACTCATCATGCTGAGGTAAATCCATATTGCCGGCAACACAGAGAACCTTACTTGACAGCGTTTGAAATTGTCTGATAGCTTCCTCTGCTTCCTTCACAGAACCAACTGTCGTTAAATCTCCTCCGATGATAAGAACATCTGGTGTTTCTTTCCTGATGATCTGCTCGGCTTTTTTATAAGCACTGTGAATATCGGTAACTGCTACGATTTTCATACTGTCTTGTTATTGTGAACGAAATAATTTAACTTTCTCCTAGAACGATTGCAACAGCAATAGATGTAAAAACGGAGATAGATAAATATGTCGGTTCAATCATTTACATTTCAGGTCAAGACGAAAGGCTTTAGCGATACACACAACATTACAACAAAGGTACAAGAATTTCTTTCTCGATCAAAGCTCGCTATTGGCATAGCGGCTGTCTTTGTTCCCGGCTCAACAGCAAGCATTACTACAATCGAATATGAGAGCGGAGCTATTGAAGACCTCAAGAAGGCAATCGAGTGCTTAGCTCCCCAAAACATCCACTACGACCATGATGCCCGCTGGGGAGATGGGAATGGATTTGCACATGTTCGTGCAGCGCTTTTAGGGCCATCCCTATCTATACCTTTCAAAGAAGGTGAGCTACAACTCGGCACATGGCAGCAAATCGTCCTCATCGATTTTGACAATAGGCCCAGGAACAGGGAAGTGCTGGTCCAGATCGTTGGAGAATAACATACGGTATGGAACTTTCCCTCACTTTAACTATCCTGATCTCCATACTTTTTCTTATTGTTGCCTTTCTTTACGCGTCAGTGGGACATGGAGGAGCATCTGGTTATCTAGCAGTGCTTTCACTCTTTGCGTTTCAGCCTAAAGAAATGGCAACAACGGCTCTTCTACTCAACATTCTCGTGGCGGGCATTGCGTTTAGTACCTATTACCGCGCAGGATATTTTACACTGCGTCTGACAATGCCTTTCATACTAAGTTCTATTCCCATGGCGTTTATAGGTGGAATGATAGATGTGTCGACAACAATTTATTCTATTCTTCTTGCAGTTGCCCTTCTGTTCGCTGCTTATCGATTGACCATCACAATCGAACAAGTCAAAACAAACACAACTATCGCTTCCCTCAATACCAGCGTAGCACTTCCAGTGGGCGGAGTAATCGGACTGCTTTCCGGAATTGTTGGAGTTGGTGGAGGAATTTTTTTGAGTCCCCTCATGCTTTTAATGAAGTGGGCTGATCCGAAACAAACTTCTGCTACCTCAGCCTGCTTTATCGTGTTGAATTCTATCGCTGGCTTACTCGGCAGACATTTTGAGCAAAATTTTTCTTCAGGCAACTTTCTTCCCTTCGTACTAACAGCGGCTATTGGTGGATTCTTCGGTTCACGCTATGGCACTAGAAGATTTTCAAATCTCGTGCTTCGACGATTATTAGGTATTGTTCTACTTATTGCAGTAATCAAACTTTTGGTGAGTGCGTTATGAAACTCAGAATTTCATTTACCCTTGTCATCATCGCATTGATAACAACACTTTGCCTTGCTCAGGAAATCCGTCCACGAGCCAGAGATATTGGCTTGGAAATCGGAATCTTCAAACCAGGAAAACTTAATGCTATTACTGACGTTGCCGGGGTACGAGTTGGACATGCTACACTCATAGAACAGGACAGTATTCGCACAGGTGTGACGGCAGTTGTTCCTCACGAAGGAAACATATTTAAGGAGAAAGTCCCTGCTGCAGTTGTAGTGGGAAATGGATTCGGAAAACTTGTTGGCTCAACACAAGTTGAAGAACTAGGGCAGCTTGAGACACCAATTGTACTCACAAACACATTAAGTGTCTGGACTGCAGCCGATGCGGTAGTTGATTACATGCTCTCACTATCCGGAAATGAACGTCTCCGATCAATCAATCCTGTGGTTGGGGAAACAAACGATGGTACCCTGAACGACATTCGTGGAAAACATGTAAAGAAAGAACACGCCTTAGAAGCACTTAGGGATGCTAAACCAGGACCGGTTGAGGAAGGCTCGATCGGTGCGGGAACAGGGACGGTGTGCTTTGGCTGGAAAGGCGGCATTGGAACGTCGTCAAGAATCCTTCCGCCCTCACTTGGTGGTTATACCATTGGTGTGCTTGTACAGACAAACTACGGTGGCATCCTCGAGATTGCAGGTGCACCGGTTGGCAAGGAGCTTGGCAAATTCCCCTGGCAGGATGAATTGAACTACGGAGATGGTTCCTGCATGATCATCGTCGCAACCGATGCACCCTTGAGGTCGGATGAATTGAAACGATTGGCGAAGAGAGCATTACTTGCCTTAGGAAGAACGGGATCCTCAATGAGTCATGGGAGCGGTGACTATGTCATTGCGTTTTCTACTGCAAAAGAAGTTCGTACCTTTACAGATTCTATTGGATTACAGAAGCAAAGCATCCTTCGGCAAGAACAGCTCTCACCACTTTTTCAGACAGTTGTCGAAGCAACCGAAGAGGCAATCTATAACTCGCTCTTCAAAGCCACAACTGTGACTGGACGAAATGGAACCGCAGTTGAGGCAATTTCAATCGAGAAAGTGAAAGCGATATTGAAGAAGTATAACAAGATCAAATAAACAGCCTTCATGTATGCAACGACGGTTTCATAGATACTTTGAGTTGGATCAATTAGAAACGAGTGTTAAGCAAGAGCTTACCGCTGGCGTTACTACATTTGTAACAATGGCGTACATCATCATAGTCAATCCAAAAATTCTTGAGACAGCAGGAATTCCATTCGGTCCATCAATGGTTGCAACTATTCTCAGTGCATTCTTTGGAACGCTTGCCATGGGACTCTATGCGAAACGTCCATTTGCCATCGCACCTTATATGGGCGAAAATACATTTGTCGCATTCACAGTGGTTAATGTGATGGGATACTCCTGGCAAACTGCCCTTGGTGCTATTTTCATCAGCGGTGTGTTATTTACGTTGCTCACAATTCTAAAAGCTCGCGCATGGCTTGCCGATGCAATTCCAGAATCATTAAAGATCGGCTTCGCTGTTGGCATCGGACTGTTTCTTACGTTCATCGGATTGAATGCAACAGGCATTGTGCGCCTCGGTGTCGAAGGTGCACCTGTGCACGTTGGAAATTTTCATCAACCCTCAGTTTTGCTTGCAGTGCTTGGTTTCCTGTTGATAGCTACTTTGCTGATTAAACGCGTCAACGGCGCGATTCTAATCGGTATTCTCACTATTACGCTGCTGTCATTTGTGTTCGGTATCGTCCCATTACCTGAAGAATGGGTAAGCTTGCCACCGGATATTCGACCGATTCTCTTCAAGCTCGATGTCGCAGGTGCATTGAGCTGGGGATTCTTTTCTGTTGTACTTACAGTCTTCGTTATGGCGTTTCTCGACACGCTTGGGACGCTGCTTGGCTTAGCGTACAGAGCTAATCTGCTCGACGAGCGAGGTAACCTCCCTGACATTGAAAAGCCAATGTTATGCGATGCCCTTGCCACGACGGTTGCCTCGCTTCTCGGAACGACCACTTCCGGTGCGTACATCGAATCGGCAACAGGAATCGAAGCTGGTGGCCGATCGGGCTTAACCGCCGTTGTAACTGCACTATTGTTTCTTTCTGCATTGTTCTTTGCTCCATTCTTCAC
>JACQVI010000245.1 GCA_016209795.1 Ignavibacteriota bacterium | reverse complement strand
TTGTTACACACCGCTTTCGACGCGTGAAGAGACAAAAGCCGCAATCGCTGCAGCGAAGGAGGCGTTCCCGAAATGGAAAGCAACTCAGCCGCCGGTTCGTGGGAGGCTTTTGTTTAAGGCGATGCAATTGCTTCAAGAACGAATTGAGGATGTTGCCATCACACTGACAAAAGAAGAAGGAAAAATCCTGCGCGAGTCTCGGGGCGAAATCCAGCGATCGATCAATGTCATGGAGTTCACAGCAGGTGAAGGACGTCGGATGCGCGGCTCAACGATTCCGTCCGAACTTCTGAACACATTTATCTACACAATTCGTCAGCCAATCGGTGTTTTTGGTCTCATCACACCATGGAATTTTCCTGTTGCAATCCCGATTTGGAAGATCGCGCCGGCGCTCGTTGCCGGGAACACCGTCGTCTTTAAACCATCAACGTTTACACCGCTCACTGCGATGAAGATTGTTGAGATATTCGAGGAGGCTGGATTTCCACCCGGTGTGTTAAACATGGTTCATGGTGGTGGAAGCACAGTTGGTGATGAGATTGTGAATGATCCCGATGTACATGGAGTATCGTTCACCGGATCGTGTGAAGTTGGAAACTCTGTGTATCAGCGAGCATCCCTGCACAACGCAAAAGTCTTATGCGAAATGGGCGGCAAAAATCCTTTGATCGTTTTGGAGGATGCTGATCTCAATCTCGCTGTTGAGGGAACCATCCAGGGTGGTTTCGGCTCAACAGGTCAGCGATGTACGGCAGCAAGTCGTGTGATCGTCGAAGAAAAGATTGCTGATAAGTTTACCGAATTTCTCCTTACACGTATGGAAAAATTCCGTGTCGGTGATGGTATGGATCCGCAAACCGATATGGGTCCTTCCATTGAAGAAAATCAGATGAACAAAGTTTTTAATTACATTGATATCGGAAAATCAGAGGGCGCTCGCTTGGTTAAAGGCGGACGAAGATTGACTGACGGAGCCTATGCGAAGGGATACTTCATCGAGCCAACATTGTTCGACAACGTCAAACCAAAAATGCGAATCGCTCAGGAAGAAATTTTCGGTCCCGTGGTGAGTCTCATTCGAGTGAAAGATTTTGATGAAGCAGTTAAGGTAGCAAACGGAGTAGAATTTGGTCTTTCTGCATCGCTTTACACCTACGATATGTCGAAAGCTATGAAGTTTACCGAACTTGCTGAAGTTGGCAAAGTCCACATCAACTCACCACCGATAGGAGGCGAAGCACAGGCACCGTTTGGCGGCATCAAAGCAACAGGTATCGGTCCACGTGAGTGTGGAAGTGAAGTGTTTGAGTTTTATACGGAGGTGAAAACTGTGTATATTGATTACACGGGAAAGAAACGAGAAACGAATATCTATTAAAACAGTTTCATGCTTCAGGTCGCAGGCTTCAAGTCATTCGACCTGAAACTTGAAGCGTGAAACATGAAACGATACACATCATGGCTTCTGGATTCAAAAAATTAGAAGTATTCAATCTGGCATTTGAACTTTCATTGAAGGTTCATAAGATGAGTCTAACACTTCCTAAGTTTGAAACCTACGAAGAAGGTAGCCAAGTACGGAGATCTTCAAAATCTGTGTGTGCTAATATCGTTGAAGGATACGCCCTTCGAAAGTACAAAAACGAATACTTACATCATATATATAGAGCATACGGATCATCTGAAGAAACTCTTTTACACTTAGAAGAATTGTTCAACACTGGCTCTTTAACTGCTAAAGAAGTTTATGATGAGCTCTCTTCGGCTTACAGGACATTGAATGCTAAACTTTTTAATTTTATCCAAAGCATTGAGCGTGAATTTGAAACTCCCCAATTCCTAAAAGAACCTGCATCCTCTTATACAATCCAGGATTCGTTAGCAGAGGACATGAATCCTGAACCATGAACCCTGAAACATCAGTATGAACAACCTCGCACCCAAGTTAACACCTGATCAGTACGAAAAGAATTTCTCGGAGATCCACCTTGCTTTCACTCGCAATCAGGCAGTAGCAGAAGCAAACCGATGTCTTTACTGCTACGATTCACCATGCATGAAGGCGTGTCCGACACACATCGATATTTCAACCTTCATCAAGAAAATCGCAACTGAAAACCTGAAAGGCTCAGCGAAAACGATTCTCGAATCAAACTGGATCGCGCTGACGTGTGCCAAGGCATGTCCTGTTGAGGTTCTCTGTGAAGGTGCCTGCGTGTACAATGAGCGAGGGGAGAAGCCCATTGAGATTGGTCGACTACAACGTTACGCAATAGACTGGTACTTCAAGCATGGGATGCCACAGTTATTTACTCCTGCACCAAAGAATGGAAAATCGGTTGGTATCATCGGTGCTGGACCTTCGGGACTTGCCTGTGCTGCTGAACTCGCATTGATGGGCTATGATGTCACCATCTATGAAGGAAAAAAACTCGCCGGCGGTTTGGACACGTGGGGCATCGCTCCCTACAAGATGTCGTATGAAGACAGTTTGAAAGAAGTGAAGCTTGTCGAAAACTTCGGCGTGAAGATCAAAACAGGAGTGTGGATTGGAGAAGATCTTTCGATTCAAGATTTGGAGAGAAGGCATGATGCCATTTTTATCGGAGTCGGATTAGACACTTCTCCTGATTTGAAAATCCCTGGGGAAGATTTGAAGGGTATGCACGACGCTTTAGAGTTTATTGAAAAAGTTACAACTCGAAAGTGGAGTTCTGTGGACGTTGGTAAACGCGTAGCAGTCATTGGTGCAGGGAATACGGCAATCGATGCAGCAACTGAAGCAAAGCGTCTCGGTGCGGAGCAGGTAATGATCATCTATCGCCGCAGTGAATCGGAAATGCCGGCTTATCACTACGAATATGAGTTGGCGAAGCAAGATGGAATTGTGTTCTACTTTCTGACAGCACCTAAAAAAATCATAGGGAGTAATGGGGTAGTGGAGAGAATGGAGTGCATAAAAATGAAGCTTGGTACTCCTGATGTCAAAGGTCGAAGGGTGCCTGAGCCGATACCGAGTTCTGAGTTTCATATTCCTGTCGATATGATCATCAAATCTATCGGACAGAAGCCAGCTGAACAATTTTTATCTCAAATCTCGAATCTCAAAACCCAAAATGGCAAAGTCGTTGTTGACTTCGAAACGATGCAAACATCGAACCCGAAATACTTTGCCGGCGGCGATTGCATCAATGGCGGGAAAGAAGTTGTCAACGCCGCTGCCGACGGAAAACGGGCGGCGCATGGGATTGATAAGTTTATCTTCGGTAAGTAACGTATATGCTGGAACCAGAACATCGTAGAATATTTCCTTTTGGACAGCCTCTCCATGAGGTAAAACAAACTGATCGAACACAAAAGGATGTTTTTGTGTTGGGTGTATATGCAAGCGCAGTGCATGCTCGCTGGATACCTCCAAAAGGAATCAAAGGAATTGCTGCTCTGGCTGTAGCAAGCGAACCCTATATTTTTTGGAAGGGAGATAAGGCTGAAGAAATTATTTCACAAATTGAAATTCCCAATGCATTGGGAAAGCTTAAACCTGCTGGGGAAAAGTTTAATGGACCTTCAGGGCTTGCTCTCGATAAATTTTACCTTGAGCCTCTTGGCCTGACGCGTGAACAGTGCTGGTTATCAGATCTTGTTCCCTATTCTTGCTTGAATGACAAACAAGAGAAAGCAATCGAGGAGCGATACAATCCTCATATCGATAAGTATTCTCTTCCACATGTGACAATTCCTGGACGACCGAAGACCAAAATAGAATTTACCGAGAAAAAAAATGAGATTATTGATGAAATCAAGCAAGCGAAACCAAAACTGGTTATCTCGTTAGGTGATGAACCAATCAAATGGTTTTTTTCCCGTTGGCTCAATGGCGCAAGCTCAATAAAAGATCTTATTCTGACACTAGATGCGTATGGTAAATTCTTTTCACTCACTGTTGATGGTATGAAGTTCAACTTGTTACCATTGACACATCCTCGTCAAGCAGGTAAACTTGGGCAGCATTCAAAAGAATGGAACGCGCTGCACGGTCAATGGATGAGAAAAGTTCGACATGAAGATAAAACTAAATATTTCGAGGCATAATAATGCAATTATGTATGGTTGATCTCTCAATAAACCGTGCAGACATCGAGTCGTAGAAATCCGAGGAACGCAGTGGAAAAGAATATTGAAAACCTGCTTCAAAAAGTCTATGACCAACTCTTACGTCTCTATGGCAAAAGGTTAAGAAAGGTTATTCTCTACGGCTCGTATGCTCGAGGCGAGCAGTTCGATGGCTCCGACCTTGATATCGCTGTCATCATAGACAATTTTGCATTTGCCGACAAAGAAATAGCTTTCATGAGTGAATCTCTGTCCCTTCTCAGTTTGGAATTTTCTGTAACAATCTCCGCGATCCCTATTCGAGAACAAGAGTATGTGAAGAGAAATACCCCACTCTTACTCAACATCAAGAGAGAAGGGATTGCCATATCCTGATGGAGCGGAGTCATGAGATAGAGCAGCTGCTATCTAAATCCGATGAGAGTTTGAAAAGTGCAATTTTGCTTTAGGAAAATGGATTCTATGGATTTGCAGCCTCAAGAGCGTATTATTCAATGTTTTACTGTGCACAGGCGTTGCTTCTTCAGAAAAGTTTATCGTTCTCGAAACATGCTGCTGTGATTTCGGCTTTTGGCGAACACTTTGCAAAGACAGGAGTCCTCGATCCGAAATATCACAGGTATTTGCGTGAAGCGTTTGATGAACGAATACTTGGCGACTATGATGTATTAAGCACAATTACGAAAGAGACGGCAAGTGTTACAATTGAACGTGCACAAGAATTTCTCAATGTGATACGAAAGCATTTGGGCTTCGAATCATAACGCATCAGAAAGATTTATAACGAGTGAGATAACAAGAAAGGAATATTGTATGGTCGATCTCTCTATAAACTGTGCAGGCATTAAGTCTCCCAATCCCTTCTGGCTCGCATCGGCTCCGCCTTCCAACTCAGCATATCAATGCTGTAAAGCATTCGAGCAAGGTTGGGGCGGAGCAGTCTGGAAAACCATCGGCGAGCCTGTGATGAATACTGTTAACCGCTACGGAGCGATTGATTACAACGGACAGAAAATTCTTGGACTTAATAACATCGAGCTCATCAGCGACCGGCCGATTGAAGTCAATCTCAAAGAAATTGCCGAGACAAAAAAACTCTGGCCCAACCGTGCGGTGATTGCATCACTCATGGTGGAATCGAAGCGAGAGTCATGGCACGATATCGTCAAGCGAACCATCGATACCGGCTGCGACGGTATTGAGCTCAATTACGGCTGCCCACACGGGATGAGCGAGCGCGGTATGGGCTCTGCCGTTGGGCAGGTACCGGAGTACTGCACGATGATTACTGAGTGGGTAACGGAAGTTTCTACCATTCCAGTCCTTGTCAAATTAACCCCCAACATCAGCGACATTCGCTTCCCAGCTCGGGCTGCTAGGAAGGGTGGCGCCAACGGTATCTCGCTCATCAACACCATCAACAGCATTATGGGAATTGATCTTGATACGCTTGAATTAAAACCTTCAGTCGATGGCAAAGGCGGACATGGGGGCTATGCAGGTCCAGCCGTCAAGCCGATTGCACTCAATTTAGTCTCACAGGTTGCGATTGATCCTGAGGTCAACCTTCCCATCTCTGGGATTGGCGGTATTTCAACCTGGCGCGATGCGGTGGAATTCATTCTGCTTGGTGCAACAAGCGTTCAGATTTGCACCGCTGTGATGCACTACGGCTTCCGTCTCATCAACGATCTTCTTGAAGGCATGACAAACTGGATGGAGGAAAAAGGATTCAAGACGATTGAAGATTTCAGAGGAAAATCTCTGCAGTGCATCACCGATTTCGGCAACCTCAATCTTCTCTACAAAACCGTAGCTGAGATTGATGAGTCGAAATGTATTCAATGCAATCTTTGTTATATTGCATGTGAAGATGGTGCTCATCAGTGCATCGACATCATTCCGCACAACGGAAAGAACCAACCGAAAGTCCGAGAACCTGATTGCGTTGGCTGTGCACTCTGCTTCCTTGTCTGTCCAGTTGATAGCTGCATCTCGATGGTTCGGAAAGACGATGGCACAGAAGCTATCACATGGAACGAGCTAATGAAGACACTCCCACAACCGCTGACGTGGGAAGCGCTGCGACAGTTTCAGGCAAAGCATGGAATTGAAATACATTAACCAATGAATGAAGCTTGTTGACGCTGAAATAGCAGAAATATCCAAGGAAAAGATTTATGATTATTGTCTTGACCCTCATCATCCGGTCGGTGCACACAAAGCACGGATTTTTAAAGCTGCCTAGGCATTGATAGAGCAAACGCTGAAAAGCTGCTTCAATCTCTTCGTGAGTCCCTAACAGTAGAGGATGCGGAGTTTATAGGTGAAGATATCTTTGGAAAGCATTATCGGATCGATCATGAGGTGGATGGTTTGAAAAGGAAAGAAATTCTTCGTAGTTTTTGGATAGTAGAACGTGAAGATGAACCACCACGTTTTGTTTCTTGTTATTTGAGGAGAAAACCATGATGAACAATGGACCGAAGTTATTAGATGTAATCGCCATGTTGCGAGATCTACCCGAACAAAAGGTTCGCCGCGGTATGGTGGGCACAATAGTGGAAACAAAAGGCGAATTCTTTCTGGTAGAATTCTGCAATTCGAAGGGTGAAACAGTTGCCCTTACCCCCCTTAAGCCAGAGGATTTCTTAGTCCTCGAGCGCATCAGTGCGCAGGGAATTGCAAATCTTTGAAGATGCGAGTGTTTTTTCTGTCATTTTTTGATGAAACGACTTCCGCAGCCCCTGATGTGGGAAGCGCTCAGGCAGTTTCAGGCGAAGTATGGGATAGAAATTCATTGACGGTAGAAGCACAATTCAAAACTAATTACAAAACCCAGTCTTTGAGTATCTTATTAAGATCTTTTACGAGAATAAAATGTATAAAAGCGTAATCGGTTATAAATTTGGACACCCATTTGATTCCATACGTGAATGGATTGAGGTACATACTCGAGAGGGAAACGGGAAGGACACAAAGTTCGATGGTTCAATTGATGACAAAAAGTACAAATCACTAGGATTGATTATAAATTCCACCGAAGATTCCTCAGGGCTAACAACATATACCATTCTGGTACCTAATGGATTCCCCTATTCAATAATTCAAAAACGTCAAATATTCACTGCCTTTGCAGAATTAGGCAAGTTTCTATCGACATGCCACTGGATGGCAAAAAACAACAATCCAAATTTATACAGTTATATAATAAACAGAATGCCTCCAAATACTTCAGCCCAAATTCCGATTGTAATCTATGACCCCAATGATAGGGCTTCTGAACCAACAAACTCTATAAAGCTACCAGAAATGAACTTTGGTTTTGTAACAAATAAATTATACAGGGAAAAGATAGAACGCGATTTCCTTGAACTCAAACAGCTTTGTTCAAACGGTTCTCTCAAGTCAATATATGTACTTACGGGTTCGATCATTGAAGCAATCATAACTGACCAATTGTTAAGCAAGAAGGGGGAAGCCATTGAGATTTACAGAAAAAGACTTCCGGAACGAAAGTTTACAGAGGATTTATCTTATTGGAATCTCACTGACAAGATATTTATCGCTCGATCTCTAGGAATAATTCCGAAACAGGTTGAGATGCTTTTAAGGGACTTGAAGGATCACAGAAATATTGTGCATATTAATTTTGAGATTGATTCTGGATTTGTACTCGATGATACATATGCGAATTCAGTTCTGTCTGCTCTCCGTAAACTATCTGATTACCTGGCCATTAAGGGA
>JACQVI010000239.1 GCA_016209795.1 Ignavibacteriota bacterium | reverse complement strand
GGGGTTCAGTTATCCCTCATCCTCACCACTCTTTTGGTTCGTTACATCTTAGAAATTATCAAACTATATGCCAGGAATCTAGTGGTCATAATCGTTGAATTTACCTGAGAATTAAATTTCCCATGACAGAGCAAGCTCGGTGGCAAGACGTGTTGACAGTCTCCGTTCAACCTTGCAGTCCCTATCTGACATCGTGTCAAATAGGTGGATGACTATAAAAATAAGAGAATGATCTTTGGCAGCAGGTCGTTCTGTAAAATGAGGTTGCTTATAAGTTATATTATTTGCATTTTTACAAACGACTAACTCAATAATGTTTTAAGGAGTGTTAACAAATGCCTGTCGTAAATCCAACTGCAACATCGGGTAGTATAACTTCAGTATTGAAAGAAAAACGAGTGTTTAAACCTCATGCCAAATTCTCGAAGGAAGCATACATTAAGTCGCTTGTTGCGTACAAGAGATTATACAAATTCTCCATAAAGAGTCCTGAAAAGTTTTGGGCGAAGATTGCCAGCGAGTTACACTGGTTTAAGAAATGGAACAACGTGCTTGAATGGAAACAGCCGTTTTCCAAATGGTTTGTTGGTGGAAAGATCAATGTTTCCTATAATTGTCTCGATCGACATCTTTCAACGTGGTGGAAAAACAAAGCGGCGATTATCTGGGAAGGCGAGCCGGGTGATAGTAGAACGTTAACCTACCAGCAGCTGCACCGTGAAGTATGCAAGTTTGCAAATGTCCTGAAAAAGTTTGGCGTGCAAAAAGGAGATCGTGTTGCGATCTACATGTCACTTATACCTGAACTTGCAATTGCAATGCTTGCATGCAGTCGAATAGGAGCGACTCATTCTATCATCTTTGGAGGTTTCAGCGCTAATGCACTCGTCGATCGTATCAATGATGCTCAGGCGAAGCTCGTTATTACAGCCGATGGAGGCTATCGTCGAGGGAACGTCGTACCTCTTAAGACCAATGTCGATGAGGCACTTCAACAGACACCTTCAGTGCAAAATGTCATTCTTGTGAAGCGTACGGGGACTGATGTTCACATAACTCCGGGACGCGATCACTGGTGGCATGATGTGATGGAAACAGTTTCAGACGTATGCGAAGCCGAGAAGCTCGATTCAGAACATCCGTTGTTTATACTCTATACAAGTGGAACCACGGGAAAACCGAAAGGCGTCGTACATACGACTGGAGGTTATCTCACTGGAGTCTACATCACTGCAAAGTGGGTGTTTGATTTGAAAGATAGCGACACCTACTGGTGCACTGCTGATATTGGCTGGGTAACGGGACATTCGTACGTTGTCTATGGCCCTCTCGCCATCGGTGCAACAAGTTTCATGTACGAGGGAGCTCCAAACTATCCCGAGCCAGATCGGTTCTGGAAGATTGTTGAAAAGTACAAGATCAATGTTTTCTATACAGCGCCTACGGCAATTCGTGCATTCATTAAATGGGGAGAGCAATGGCCCCTTAAACATGATTTGAGTTCATTGAGGTTGCTCGGAACAGTAGGTGAACCGATCAATCCAGAGGCGTGGATGTGGTATCATGAGATTATTGGGAAAGGCAAATGTCCGATTGTCGATACCTGGTGGCAAACGGAAACAGGGATGATCATGATTACACCGCTTCCGGGTGCGACTCCAACAAAGCCGGGGACGGCAACACTACCGTTTTTTGGCATTGATGCTGATGTTGTGAATCGTGAGGGGAAGTCGGTTGGAACCGATCACGGCGGCTATCTCGTCATCAAAAAACCCTGGCCCGCAATGATACGAACAATTTACGGCGATCCCGAGCGATACAAGAAACAGTATTGGGAAGAAATCAAGAATGTCTACTTCACTGGCGATGGTGCTCGGCGTGATAAGGATGGATACTTCTGGATTATGGGACGTGTTGACGACGTTATCAACGTTGCTGGACATCGACTTGGGACAGCGGAGATTGAAAGTGCATTAGTAAGTCATAAATCTGTTGCAGAAGCTGCAGTTGTTGGTAAGCCTGATGAGCTAAAGGGCGCTGCAATCTGCGCATTTGTTACACTCGAGGGCGGAAGGACTCCATCGTCAGAGTTAAAGGAAGAACTCCGTAACCATGTGACAAAAGAAATAGGTGCACTTGCAAAGCCCGATGAAATCCGATTTACTGATGCACTTCCCAAGACACGCAGCGTCAAAATCATGCGCCGATTACTGAGAGAGATCGCAGCCGATGGTTCCATCAAAGGCGATACGACGACGTTAGAGGATTTTTCGGTGCTTGAGAAACTTCGTGCGGGAGAAGAGGAATGATCTTATCAAAACTTCATCCCCTCTTTGATTGTGGCTGTCCGAAAAGTCCCGTCGTCATGCTGACATTCTTTTGGTCAGCATCTGAAGAGGGCAAAACGGTGGCTTGTGAGCATAGATTCCGATCAGAAGAATATCGGAATGACGGGTTTGCTTTGTTATTGGACAACCTCATGGACGCGTTAAGGTTCTTACTACTTTTACTTGAATCTGAAACAAAATTTTGTTACGTTTATCCATAATTCACTTCCACAATAACTTATCAAGGAGTATGTTCTATGAAAAAACTACTATGTGTACTCATCGCTCTTCTTTTTCCATTTCATTAGTATCTCTGATTGCACAGGAAAAAGAAATGAAGCAAGAAGATATGCCTTCGATGACTCCCCCAAAACCGATAGACGATGATCTCTTCACATGGATGGTTGGCGAATGGGAAGGGAAGACCGAAGGCACAATGGGCAAAACAAAAGACTGGCAAAAAATTGAATGGTCGCTCGACAAACAATGGGTCACGGTAAACTACACTGGTAAGTTTGAAAGCATGAGCCCCGAGCAGATGAAGATGATGAAAGAGAATATGAAGATGACAGACGACGATATCAAAAAAATGATGGATATGCCGTATAAGGGCATCGGACAGTTTACATTAGACCCAGAGACTGGAGAATTCATGGGGTACTGGTTTGACAACTGGCGCGGTGTCTACAAGGGAACTGGCAAGCGTGAAGGCAACAAGTCGACAGTTTCATGGGAAGGTCCTCGAGGCACATCTCTGCGCACGATGGAGAGAGTTAGCGACGACAAAATGGTCGAGACATTCAAAGATACAGACACAGCATCAGGGATGGTCATGGAAGGAAAGTCTGAGTGGACAAGGAAGAAGAGTAAGGAGAAGTAGTGAGAGCAACCTGTGCCATGGTAATGCAGCCAAATTTGATTTAACAATGTAGCTGATCCAAAAGAAACATAAACGAAGTGCGTTCACATGGTGGTTAGGCCCTATTGCATACTTGCTCTTGATACTAAGACTTTGTAAAATACTACGTGATTAAGCGTGTTTATGTCGATAACTCGGTAATCGGCGGGAAGCACGATCCAGAGTTTTCCAATTATACTGAAAAATTATTTCGTGAATTTAGAGCTGGTCTTTATATTCCGGTAGTTTCCAATATCACGGCAAATGAGATTCAAGGTGCTCCTGCTGAAGTTATTAAAACATTTAATGCATTATTCGAAATCGCCGAAGCCATAGAATTGAATGAAGAAGCAGTTTACCTTGCACAACGGTATATTCAAGAAGGGAAGTTTTCAAAAAGGATGCTGACTGATGCTCTTCATATTGCAACTGCTTCAGTTCACCGAGTTGATATTTTAGTGAGTTGGAACTTTCGTGATGTGGTCAATTTGAATAAGATTGTTCTCTATCATGCAGTGAATCTGAAAATGGGCTATCCTCAGATTGAAATCAGAAATCCACAGGAGATATTACATGAATAAGATGTTTGATGCAGTAAAATTTCAGCGAGAGCGCCGGAGAAGCTTGGCGGAGAAGTTAACGAAAATGACTCCGAAAGAAATGGTGAAATTTTTTAAGTCATTTGGTCCAGCAACTTCCCGGCGTAAACGAATGCGTACCACAAGCGCCTAGCAGGAACAAAAAGGTGCGATAAACCATCATGCTCACTACAGGGAAGAATTTGGCAATGATAGTGGTAAGCAGGAATGTTCACGAGGATCTTCTCTCCGCACGATGGAGAGAGTCGGCGACGACAAAATGGTCGAGACTTTCAAGGATACAGACACAGCATCAGGGATGGTCATGGAAGGAAAGTCGGAGTGGACGAGGAAGAAGGGGAAGTCGAAGTACTGAGAGCCGTTAGCTGCCAGCACGCAAATGATTGGGTATTTGAATGGATGAAGTAAATAAACTCGCACATTCGAGTCTGACTGAATATTTGAAGGATCGCATTGTCGTTCTTGCCAATTCAACTGGAAACCTGCTCAAAGTTGCAGACAGATCTTTCATAATTACTTGCCGGCATGTTGCAGATCATTTTTTCGAGCGACCATTTCGCAATGCCATACTTCGAGATAATCATCGTATTGCAAAAGCTCAGTTATGCATTGTTGCTCAGACCGGGCTGAACATTGACATTGCTGTAATCGAAATTCACGGTTCATATACTGCCCGAGGAGTATTTACCCTCTCCGACATCGAATCGATTGAGGACTTTAGTAAACATGATTTCAGGAGTACAAATATCATTCTGTGTGGTATTCCGTATGATATCGGCCAACATGACGAAGGGGGCAACCGTTATCACGTGGCTATGAGCTTTATGACATTACCGCATAGGTCAATTCCGCAAGAGCCAGATTATCTCTATTGCGAGTATCCAACAATCAAGGATGTTCTTGAAAATATATCGGAGCGCAAGATTAAACTTCCTGCAGCACCGGGTTTGAGCGGGTCTTTCATGCTCACAGTTTCTCAATTTGAAGGTTCAGAGAAGGAACTTTGGTCACCAAGTTTTGCAAAGGTCATTGCAGTTCAACAAAGCTGGGATCAGTCCTCCTTTGTGAAAGGCTCGAATGTCAAGCATCTTATCTCTCTCTTAAAGAATGAAGTCAAATGTTTATGAACCCTACTTTTAAAGCGAGGTTTACGATGAACCGTGCCAAGATTTTCCTCTGTTTATGCTTTGCAGCGATGCTCTGCGGTTGCGCAAGCACTTCTTCGGATTACATGCTTGCACCGAGCGTGAACCTAAACGCATTCCAATATGTGTACGTGGAGCCATTGAAGTACCAGAGCGGGCGTGAAGATATTTGGGGAATTGCCACCAAGCTCGCAGGACTCTTTTCCAGCAAGGGCATTCAGGTCTTTACGACTTACGATGAGGTGAAAAGGACTCTCGGAGGGGACGAATTTGGACAACTCCTCGTTTGCAGAATCTGGCACGAATACTCTTGGCGAAAAGCAACGTGTACAATAGATCTCTATGATTACAAGCAACAACGGGTCTTTCACGGCGTGGGAAAATATGAAACGGACTACTTATCCTCGCTTCCAGATGAAGGCGAATATCTCATCTCGGCTGCGACTCAGGCTTTTGCTAGCTTCGCCAAGCTTTACACAAAGTTTGACCCTTCCCTCGCAAAGAGACCTGTCGAAGAACTCAAGAGAGAAACAGCGAAATGGGAAAAATTGGATTATGATGAAGAGCAACTCAGAGAATACTACGATTCGAACAACGCAGACCTCGACCCCATTGAAGGCATTTGGACATCTATCGAGGACAACATGTACAGGTTGGGAATAATCAAGGACTCAAAGTCAAAGACCCGAGATTTTGTGGCAGTCATTATACAGGCTGAGCACTTGGTTTGGGAACCAAAACAAGTGAAGATTGAATTCCAAAAAACAATATATGGTAAGGCATATACCACTACTTATTATATGAGTGACTTCTCACGTCAAGGTACGACATCTTACATAACTGACGCAGGGGTTCTCGAAATCCCTCTCAAGGATCCCAATAGCAAAGAATTCAAGGCTTCCTGGATAAAAAATTATCCAATCAAAGAGAGCAAATCGACGGGGCCATTCAGCTCATCTGAAACTGACAAGTCTGCGTCTTCGGGTACAGGTTTTCTCCTAACTGAGTCTGGCATTGTCATCACAAACTGGCACGTTGTCAAGGGAAACGAAGATATCCAGGTTTCCTTTCCATCTTCTGGGAAAAACTACAAGGCAACAGTTTCCCTCAAAGACGCTGGCAACGATCTCGCTGTTCTCAAGCTGTCCGAGTTTCGCTACTCAAAGGATTTCAAAACCGCCATCCCTTACAAAGTGGTCTCGACAAAGCAACTCAAAACGGGTCAAGATGTCTTCACCCTCGGCTTCCCATTAGGCGAGATCTTAGGAAGCACTGCAAAGTTATCCTCGGGTACAGTAAGTTCACTATTTGGGATCAAGGACGACCCCCGACTCATTCAAATAAGCAATCCCGTTCAACCCGGCAACAGCGGCGGGCCCCTGTTCAACCGGAATGGCGACCTTGTTGGCATAGTCGTTGCTTCTCTCAACGCACGATATTTCTTTGAGAGTGCCGACATTCTACCGCAGAATGTCAACTTTGCAATAAAAAGCGATTATCTGATCAATCTTACTTCAATGCTTCCCGAAGATGACGAGTTGCAAAAGCATGAGAATCGGCTTAGTGTGCAACCGCTGGACAGGCAAGTCGAACTAATTACACCCTTCATTGTGACCATAAAGGCGAAATAGATGCCTGCCCAGAAAAACGATTCCACGAAGATCTGCTACTATTGTGGCGCACCAGCAGCCAGCCAAGACCATTTGCCGCCAAGCTGCATCTTTCCTGATCCCAAGCCGAGTAACCGTATCTCGGTTCCAAGTTGCGACCAACACAATTCAGCACAGTCAAGGGAAGATGAGTACTTCCGCTGGTTTGTTGCAACAGCGAGTGGAGAAAGTCCAATAGCAGAGGCGCTCATCAAAGACAAAGTCGTTCGCCAGTTTCAAGAGAGACCCAAGCTACTTCGGGCAATACTAAAGCACAGCGGTTGGATTGATGTCCACACCCCTTCAGGAATCTATGTTGGGAAAACACCCCTTTTTGAGTACGACCGACCTCGAGTACAATCTGTCATCACGAGAATCACGAAAGGATTCTTCTATCACTTCTACGGAGAACGTCTGCCTGATAATTATGTTGTCTGGGACTTTTTGCTCAATCCACAACTCGACGAAGAACAGAAATCAATCTTATTCCAGACTCCATTACACGAAATCGGCGGAGAGGTATTCAGTTTCAGGTTTCAAAGAGACCTTGACGATCCCTATTTCACCGCTTGGCTCTATATGTTTTACGACCAAACACTGATAGCAACATTGACGGAAAAACGTCCACTTGGCAATGGCTGTTAACAAGCAAAACACCGACGCTTCATCTTTTGAAATGGATTATGGTTGTTGCTCCATTGCTTTTGCACGAGACAATTGATCGTTCATAGCGCCAAAAGCAACGGCGTTGTTTGCCGAACGTTATATGCCATACGCCAAATTATTTTTTCTGTTACCACCTAATCAGGAGTCTTCTATGATCTATCTCGTATTCAAACACGGCAAGAGAATTTTTGTACCGAATGACGAACATGATGATGCTAAGCGGGCAGACCTCAACACCGAACGTGATAAGTTGAAAAGTCTTATCGGTGCAATTACCTGTCCACATGGGTTACAATTATGTGATGTTAATATTGCCATCTGCGAAGACAAGTTTCTTGAGGTGACCAATGTGTGCCATAAGGAATATATCACTCTGATTGAAAAACATCTTGAGGGATCGGGTTATTGTTTTCGGAAACTGACGGTTTGAGGGTCAACTTACTAAAATCAAACCCACGTCTTGTTATGAATGACATTGGAATGATATGCTTGGCAGTGTCTCCATTCATTATGAAAGTTTTGGCGTGTTTACAACCAATTCGAAAACTTGTCCTCCTTGTGATATTCTGTCAACAGTTGGTTATCATTGCTATAGCTCAGGACACGCTGCGAGTCGGAAGTACGGTACTCGAGGGAGCGATCCCGCCGCTTGGAACATGGTCAGTGGAGAGCTTCAAGATTCATCAGGGTGTGCGAACTCCTATCAATCGATCCATCGTGACAATCAAGCAAGCCGCGGAAGAAGGTGTCCCCGTGTATGCGGTATCGATTATCCACTCGGCGGTTGGCAGAGGCGATTCAGCGTTGACGACAATTGTTGTACGTCAGAAGGATTTCGCACTGCTTCGGCACAAAGTCAAGGCAAGTCATGATTCTGCTCTGGTTCTTTTCTCTCAGGGCTTCCTAAGCGGTTGGGTCGTGCTTCCAAACAAGCCGGTCCTGTTGATCGATATGAAAACACCTCATCCTGTTTTTCCAGTCGACGGTCCTGCACCCTGGCTCTTGAGCGCATTACCACTGAAAGAGAATTTCAGTGTTGTCATACCGAGGTATTCAATGTGGGAGATGAGTGAGTTCTATGAGGAAGTGCGTGTTGTGGGGACAGATACGCTTGAACGGAACGGAAAAAGGGTCGAGTGCTGGAAGGTCGACAACGGACCATTTGCCATTCCTGGTTACCGTGCGTATCGCTGGGTTGACAAAAAGACGAAAGGAATTCTCCAGACTGTTCTTCGTGGAAAGCCAGAAGATCCGGAATACTGGTCAATCACAGAGTAGCCCCGTTACGGAGATTCACATAACACTTAAAAGGTCAGAGTCAAAAAATATTTCCGGTCATCGTGCGAGCAAGCTTATTATCTTTCTCGTAATCTTTTCAGCTCAGCCTCCGCAGCAATATATCTAAACCAAGCCCAGCCATTTTCTTATCAAACAACACTAAGTATCTGGCATCTGACCTCTTATTTTTGTAAATTAGTGGTGTGAAGGAATCAACTATCTTGAAGCTTCTTCATGAAATCAGAGAGCGGCACTATGAAGAAACGAAAGATATGACCACCGCTGAGCTTATCCGACACATCAGCGAAGAAGCAGAACGTACAGTACGTAAAATAGAAGAACTTCGAAAAGCTAAACTGAAAGCGTAGACAGCTTTCGGTGTCTTCAGTTCATTTGAAGAGTCTTTTCAGCTCTACCTCCGCAGCAATATAGCCAAACGCACGACGGTTTGGTTTGATGTTATGATCAAAAAATGTTTTGATCGTTTTTTTGAAATAGCCCCGAACTTTAGTTCGGGGAAACATAATGTCAAAAATCCTCATGGGTTTCAACCCGTTATTAATGAAGGGCTAAAGCCCTGAATGGTGTGGGTTTTATTGACCCCACGATGAATCGTGGGGCTATATCGTGCATCAATTATCTTTAGGATTAACAGGAGCGTTTATCAATCCGGGATATTCACCTTTCGGTTTCTTCAGTTCATCTCAAAAATCTTTTCAGCTCTACCTCCGCAGCAATATAGCCAAACGCAGCCCAATTCGTGCCGTTCACAACGTCCTTAAAAATCTTGATTGCTTTATCTTCCTTTCCGTTGTCATAGTACCAATTCCCAACGCCATAGCCGTACGTGGCAATGATAAGATCATCAGCTTTGTCCAAGCTAAGTAGAGACTCAGGTGCTATCTCGCCTTTGTACATCAGCAGGCGGTTGTGGTATGCAGTGTCTTCGAGAATTGTCATGTCCCTGTGAATACGCTCTAAGACTTTCTTTGCCTCTTCTGTTTTTCCTAACCGTCGATACGTCATGTAAAGCCAGTCGCTTGCAGCGCAGAGCATGTCGTCATTCTTAGAGAATTTCAAGCACTCTATGTAACAACGCTCAGCGTTCTGGAAGCCCCCTTTGAGGTAATACGCAAGTCCTAAATGATACCAGATGTTTGTGTGCGAAGTACTGGTTGGGATGTTATATTTATTCGGCATGCCATCCGGCTCAATTTCATCTGGAACGCCACGAATAAGTTCTGCTGCTTTCTCAAGATCCGCAATCGCTTTATCTAATTCTCGAACGGTAATATACCGATGTCCACGGTGCCGGTAAAGCTTGGCATAGTTCGGATGTTTCTTGATGCCTTCGGTGTAGATGTCAATCGCTTCTCGGTAGCGTCCTAAGTAAGCGGTTCTCCTTCCGAGCCAGATGATTCGATCAGGATCCTCTGGATTTTTTTCATACTCGAGTTTTGCACGAGATAAATCTACTTCTAATTGTCGCTGTCGCTCCTCAGAAAATTGTGGTTGATAGAGGGGTTTTCCAAGGAGAGATATTGCCTCAGGCTGTTGTCGATCTGTTTGAAAATTATTCCTATTGGTTTTGCATGCAGTAACGGATAGACTAAAAAGCAGGAGATATGTTATCATGTACTTGGGTGAATTCATTTTCCTCTCTTTTTGTTCTAATATATTGATTCAAATCTTGTGATTCAATTTGAAAGGTCAATCGTAGAAAGAAACCCAAGGCTTTTTAAATCCCTCCTCGTTTGTCCCCTCCCCTTGTTAAAGGGAGGGGAATAAATGGGGTAGGATTTGAGAGG
>JACQVI010000251.1 GCA_016209795.1 Ignavibacteriota bacterium | reverse complement strand
CATTGGAGTATATGTTCAACTGATGGGAAGAACTACTTAAGCTCGTTGGGTTACTGGGTGCTGTCCCATCTATATAAAATGGTCCATAGTGGACTGCATCACTATTCCAATATCCTGCATTGTCTTTAGTACGAATGTGAAAATACCAGCTATTCCCATCATCTAGTGAGGGACTTGTCGCTGATTCTCCAGTTCCATCTACTGTCTCATCCGGTAATGTCGTTGACAATGTACTCCACTCCCACGAATACCCCGCAATTCCACTTCCACTCCCATCATTTGCTCCTGACCATGAAATGTCTATTGTCCGATCATTGGAGTATATGTTCAACTGATGGGAAGAACTACTTAAGCTCGTTGGGTTACTGGGTGCTGTCCCATCTATATAAAATGGTCCATAGTGGACTGCATTACTCCAGTTGTTTGCATTATCCTTAGTACGAATGTGGAAATACCAGCTATTCCCATCATCTAGTGAGGAACTTGTCGCCGATTCTCCAGTTCCATCTACTGTCTCATCCGGTAATGTCGTTGACGATGTACTCCACTCCCATGAATACCCCGCAATTCCACTTCCACTACCGTCATTCGCTCCTGACCATGAAATATCTATTGTCCGATCAGCTGACCACACACTCACTTGATGTGAGGGACTGCTGACAGTTGCCGGATTATTCGGTGCTGTTCTATCAATGTAAAATGGTCCATAGTGGACGGCATCACTATTCCAACTTCCTGCATTGTCCTTGGTACGAATGTGGAAATACCAATTGATGCCGTCAGCAAGTGAAGGACTGGCAGTTGATGTACTACTGCCATCAATTATCTGATCAGGTATAGTGGACGGTGATGTAGTCCATTCCCAAGAATATCCATTAATGCCACTCCCACTACCGTCATCAGCACCAGACCAAGCTATGTCTACGGTCCTATCATTGGAAAACGTGCTTAATACATGCGAAGAACTACTTATACTTGTTGGATTACTGGGTACTGTTCCATCTATGTAAAATGGTCCGTAATGCGATGCATCATTTCTCCAATTTCCTATATTATCCTTTGTGCGAATGTGAAAATACCAACTATTACCATCACTCAGCGATGAACTTGTCGTTGAATTCCCCGCGCCATCCACTGTTTCGTCAGGGATTGTCGAGGGCGACGTACTCCACTCCCACGAATATCCTGCAATCCCACTTCCACTGCCATCACTTGCTCCTGACCATGAAACACTAATAGTGCGATTTGAAGACCACACGTTCGGAGTATGAGAAGAACTCAAAAAAGTTGTTGGATTTGAGGGCGCTGTAGCATCAATCCAATATGGACCTACTGTAGTGTTTGAAAACACTCGGAACAGCTTTTCTGGAACTTGGGTATATTGCCCTGCTCCACTATTCCAATTTCCAGCATTATCTCTCGTGCGAATGTGAAAATACCAGTTAGTCCCATCGGATAGAGGAGAACTTGTAGTGCTTGATGCTGATCCATCTTGAACAGCATCTGGTATTGTCGAAGACGATTGATCAAAAGTCCATGAATAGCCTGAGACTCCACTCAGATTGTCCGACGCTCCAGACCATGTCATATCAATCGTATTATCCATTGACCAAGTTGCGGTATTATGACTCGGACTGCTTACTGTGGTCGGATTATTTGGTGCTGTAACATCAATATAAAACGGTCCATAATGTGTGGCATCCCCCCAATTACCAACTGCATCTCTTGCACGAATGTGAAAGTAATAATTCGAACCATCGGATAAAGAACTACTTGTAGTGCTCGTGCCAGTGCCAGTAACACTTTGACCCGGTAATGTATTGGATGATTGATCGAATAAAAATGAATACCCAGTTACTCCACTTCCATTACCATCATTTGGTACATTCCAAGATATATCGATAGTTCTATCAGAAGACCAAGAATTGGTAGAGTGACTAGACGAGGCAATCGAAGGTGGTGGTGGAGCGGTTGCATCTATCTTAAATGGACCATAAGTAGCATTGTTATCATTCCAGTTTTCTGCGACATCCTTCGTCCGCATGGCAAAATACCAACTCCCACCATCAGCTAAGGATTGACTTGTAGTTGAATTTCCAGACCCGTCAACGGTATAATCAGGTGGATATGCTGACCACGAGGATATCCATTCCCATGAGTAACCGGCGATTCCACTTCCTCCATCGCTTGCTCCTGACCAAGAAATGCTAATGTTCCTATTTGTTGACCAACTGTTTATTGAATGAGTCGAACTTGAAAAACTTGATGGATTTGAAGGAGCTGTGCCATCAATCCAGTATGGACCTCTATGGACGGCACTACTATTCCAATTACCTGCGTTATCTCGAGTACGAATGTGAAAGTAGTGATTAGTACCATCCGAGCGAGAAGAACTTGATGTGCTACTGCCTGATCCATCCTGTGAAGCATCAGGTATCGTTGTTGACGATTGATCAAAAGTCCATGAATATCCTGAAACCCCACTAAGAGCATCAGAAGCTCCACTCCAATTCATGGTAATATTTTTGTTACCAGACCATGATGATGTGGTGTGAGTTGAACTTGAAACAGAAGTCGGATTATTCGGGGGCGCTCCATCTATATAAAATGGCCCGTAATGAGTAGCACCGCTATTCCATCCTCCAGCATTGCTCTTAGCACGTATATGAAAATACCAACTACTTCCATCTGAAAGTGAGAAACTTGTAGCTGAAGTTCCTGAACCATCGAAAGTTTGATCTGGTATAGTTGAAGATGAGGTTGTCCAATCCCACGAATATCCTGCAATTCCACTCGTTTGATGAGATGCCCCAGACCAACTAACGTCAACGGTTCTATCGCTCGACCAACTGTAAAGTGAGTGGCTCAAACTAGATATACTTGTTGGGTTATTAGGAATAGAGCTGGGGCTCCAATTAAACATTCCTTGTGCCCAGTAGTCGATATTCGTTCCAGATGTGCTAATAGGTGGATAAGTTGCCGCATCCTGTCTCATGATACTGCTGACATACGGTCCAGATGGACAGTCTTCTGAGTTCTGATTGCTATAGCCATTCCATGAGTAGCTGCATCGATTAGACCCCGCATACTGATCAGCTGCACGAAAAATATGTCCCATCTCATGTGCGCCAACCCATTGCATATGGTTGTTTCCAAACGAGTTAATCCAACCTCCGTTTCCCCAAGTCAACACAGCAAAGGGGCCACCTAGATATGCATATGCGGATTTGCCATCTGTGAACTTATGGTCAGCATCATTATAACTGTCAACTATGAACATCGACCAGGCATTAGATACACCCCAATAATTAGCATTCCAAGAATTACAGCTTCTCACCTCATCCATGTAATTTAGGAAGATGCTTGAAAATCCAAGTTCATCCATGCAATCGTTAATCCAATCACCCTCGCTAGAAGAACTCATCCGTATGGGTTCATAATCTATTGGAAGTTGAGATGGGCTATAATAAACAGACAAAATTGATAAATTTGCACCTGAAGGTGCCTTGCTCACATACCAATTTTTTCCAGTATTCAACTGTCCATTTACTGTAGAAACTCTCGTTGAAGACCATGTCTCAGTATTGATTGTTGTTGTTTTACTTTCTGGATAAAGGTAGATGACAACGAATGAGCCTGTCGCAGCATTGACATCTGCATGTACCGCTGTCTTATTTATTAAAAAGAAAACCAGTAAGATCAAAAACGAAGCACCCTTGCTCATGGCAGTCATCCCCTCATTTATTGATCTATATCGATAATTTTCCAGGTACCACTGCTCAGTTTCAACGTGAACTTTGCTGTCATAATACCATTTTTATCCATCATGATGGCAACCACTTCATCACTCGTGGTGTTCAAAGCTGAGGTTCCGAAATTGTACTCCGCTATGTTAATCTTGTTCTTGTTGTAATCTGAAACAAGTGAGTTGAAAATCTCTATCCGTTTATTGTCTGCCATAGAAATCGCCTTTTTGTTCAAGCCAAGGAATACGCTATTGAACTGACTTTGATCAGACGCAGCGATGGATTGTAGGAAACTAAACATTGCGGTGTTGATATCACTTTTGAGTTTTGGATCAATATCGATCAACATGCGCCTCGTTTTTTCTCTCAGCATTTCGATTCCTTCTGGGCTATCCGGGTTCGGCAATGCATCCTCGATGAGTGGTGGAACCGGCAGCAGAGGTGAAGACGGAGTAGAACTGTGTGGAACCTGTGCAGGAGAAGTATCTACTTTGGGAACTTTTACACTCTGAGGATATACAAGAGCACAGCTCACTAATAGCATTAAAATGAAAACGATATTATGTTTCATAATTGTTGTCCTCGATATATTGGTGGAATGATTATTGTGATGTTTGGTTTCTTAGCCTTTCGGTAATACTGGTATTATTTAAATATCCTATCATTTTCCAATCGCTGCGGAAAATTCTTTTTAAAAAACCATTCATTATTTAATAT
>JACQVI010000238.1 GCA_016209795.1 Ignavibacteriota bacterium | reverse complement strand
GTATTATGAGAAGAACAATGATGATAATAGATTTCATTGGAATCTCTATTATTGATTGATCTATTGAATCATTGAAACGCTGGGGCAATGAAATAATGAATCAATACCTTAATGACTCAATTCATTCTTATACACTTTCCCATCTTTCATCACAAACTTCACATGCTCAAGAACAGTGATATCCTTGAGTGGATCACCTTGCACAGCAATAACATCGGCAAGTTTTCCCGGCTCAATCGTTCCAATGTTTTCTTGCCATTCGAGCAGCTCTGCGGCAACCTTCGTTGCAGATTGAATGGCTTTCATCGGAGTCATACCATACTCGACCATCAATGCAAACTCCTTTGTACCATCACCGTGAGGATTGTACATATCGGTGCCAAACGCAATCGTTGCTCCAGATTTCAAGGCACGTTTGAATGTCTCCTTGTGTCGTTGAACCGTATACTCAACCATCTTTTTCACAGCAGGAGAATTCGTGGTGTCTTGTGACCATGCATAGTAAGCAATGAGCGTTGGAACCCAGTACGCACCTTTCTGTCTCATCAATCTAAATGTTTCATCATCTAAATACAAACCATGCTCAATGGAACGTACACCAGCACGTATCGCTCTCTGCGCTGCCTCGCTCGTGTAGGCATGTGCGCAGACATGGACTCCAACTTTCTCTGCCTCTTCGACAATTGCTTTCATCTCTTCATCGTTGAACGTAACAGATCCTACCAGAGAATCAGCCATCCGATGCCGGTAGCGGCTATCGGCATAAATCTTAATCCAGTCAGCACCGAAATGGATTTGCTCTCGGACTGCTTTACGAACACCATCGATGCCATCGGCGACTTGAACGCCGTAGGGCACATCAACATCAGGTGAATATCCGTATGGTGCATATCCACCGGTAATTGAAAGCGCGCGCGTTGAAGCTTGTATTCTTGGTCCAGGAATATGCCCTTGATTGATTGCATCACGGAGAGCGACATCGTTATACATCGCACCTTCTGTTTCAACATCCCGTACCGTTGTAAAGCCTGCTTCCAGCGTTTTCTTTGCAGCAACTGTGCCAAGGATCGCCCGAAACGGAAGCGACTCTTTGAAGAGTTGATCATCATAGGAGCCGCCGTGGAGGAGGAGATGGGTATGACTGTCGATCAATCCGGGAAGAACTGTAGCATTGCTTAAATCAATCACATCTACTCCGGCTGGAATTGGAATATTCGTTCCAACATCCTTGATCTCATTGCCATTAATGAGAATCGCAACATTTTCATACACCTTATCACTTTTCCCATCGATGAGTTTTCCACATTTGAGGGCAAAAAGTTTTGTTTCAGATGACTGAGAAAAACTGGAGGCAGTCATCAACAAAGCAGTAATAAGCCAGAGAACCAGTGACTTCATTATATTGAATCTCCTTGATAGATTTGAATGCGGTTTCAAAATATAGAAAAGAAAGGTGAGGATGTCAATCGAGAAATGATCGTTGCTTTCGGATTGCTTTTTTAAGTAGTGCAAGGTATTCCTCACGAGATATTTCAAATGCGCCAAATCGGGCTAAATGAGGCGTAATAAATTGGGTGTCAAGAAGCTCGAAGTTCTTACTTTTTAACCGTTCAACTAAATGAACCAATGCAACTTTTGAAGCATCTCGCTGATTGGAGAACATTGACTCACCGAAAAACGCAGCGCCGAAGGCCACCCCGTACAAGCCGCCGGCTAGTTTTTCTGCCCGCCATGCTTCAACACTATGAGCGTAACCTAAGCGATGGAGCTGGAGGTAACTTTGAATAATGGTTTCCGAAATCCACGTCTCCTTCCGCTTTGCACAGTTTCTCATGACGTCTTCAAACGCCGTGTTGAGCTTGATTTGGAACATGTTTTTCTTCAGTGTTTGTCGTAGACTTCTCGAAATCTTGAATCCGTCAAGCGGAAGAACAGCACGCGGATCGGGCGAGTACCAACCAATCTCACCACGCTTAGAATCAGCCATTGGAAAGTAGCCAGCGGCATAGGCTGCAAGGAGCTCGCCCGTGGCGAGTGCTTCGATGATTGTAGAATGCTTCTCCTGAAGAACGTTTGAAATCAACAGAGTATACGTGTGTGAATTTCACAAGAGATTTGAAACCACGACCTCTACTACAGCCTACCGGCTGTGAAAGGAGAATAACCGGTAGGCTAATCCCGTAGAGAGCCGGTAGACACGATTCTTTCCCATACACCACAAGGGCGGAGTGTCCGGTCTCGCCACACCCTCCATGTCCGAAGGACCCATATCACGCTCTGGACATCAGCGAGCTGTCGGCAAGTCCGTTCGGAAGGCTCGTGTCCTTTACCTCTATAAATATGCCGACAGGTAAAATATAACGCAAAAAATTCTAATCTCCTAAATACGTTCCGACTGCGCGGGCAACAAGGATCAACTGGGAATCGGCTGGAACAAGTCTCCTTTTGTTAATGGTCTCTTCCAGTGCAATCGTAACAACGTCCCGGCCTCTTAGACTGACCATACATCCAAATTCGCCACGAGAAGCAGCCTGTAATGCCATGGCACCAAACCGTGTGGCAAGGATTCTATCAAAGGCAGTTGGACTGCCGCCGCGTTGCAGGTGACCCAGGACTGTGACTCGCGTCTCGACACCAGTAGCTTCAAATATTCGATTCGCTACCACCGCGCCGATACCACCAAGGCGAATTGGATCAGTGCGCCTGATATCTTTCTCCTGAACGATGAACTTCCCGCCCTCAGGTCTCGCACCTTCAGCCACACTCACGATACTGAACTTCGCACCTTTACTTCGCTTCACGACAGCATCGAAAATGGAATCCCACTTAAATGGAATTTCCGGGATAAGAATGATATCCGCACCCCCAGCAACGCCAGCACCAAGGGCAATCCAGCCGGCATACCGTCCCATCACCTCAACAACCATAACGCGATGGTGTGACGAGGCTGAGGTCTGAAGTCGATCAATGGCATCCGTTACGAGTGCAACTGCAGAATCATATCCAAACGTGATGTCTGTTCCCTCGATGTCATTATCGATCGTTTTGGGAACACCGATAATGTTCATACCCATCTTTGCCAGTTTGTATGCGATGTTCATAGTGCCTTCACCGCCGATTGCAATCAGAGCGTCAAGATTCCAATCGTTGTAGTTCTTCAACGTTTTATCGGAGCAATCAGTTATGGTAACACCGCTTGGGGATTCTATTGGATAGTGGAATGGATCGCCTTTGTTTGAGGTTCCAAGAATTGTTCCTCCAAGATTAATAATGCCGGTGACATCGAGTGGCGAGAGTTCCCGCATGCGTCCTTCGACCAATCCCTCAAAGCCATCAAGAATACCGATGACTTTTGCATTGAAGTACGACATCGCTGGCTTTGCAACGCTACGAATGACGGCGTTAAGCCCCGGGCAATCACCTCCGCCAGTGAGAATACCGATACGCTGAAGCGTCGTTGATTTCATATGAAGTACTATTTACTCGGCTGTTGTTCTCCTGCATTCTTCACACTCACAAATCTGTCGTAGATAATCAAATGTGTAAATTCCCGTCTGATGTCCATCGCCCCAAAAGAACTGGAGTGCATAGTTACCGACAGTTTCAATGCTTTTCAATTCGAATTGTCCTGGCTTGACGATCGGCAGCATAACGGAACTTTCTCCCATCTCTACTTCCTGCTTACATCCTGCACAGGGACAGTACTTCCGAACAACAGACATCGTATGCCGCCCTTGATGGCCATCGTCCCACTGAATCGACAATTCCGTCTGGCTTGTCCTTTTAACTTTTGTCGGTTTCAATGGAAGAAGCTATCTTCGTAATCTTTCGGGAACATATTTGACATAGAGTTCTGTCAATCGACGACGGGAAAATTCATCGAGATCTTCATCGTCTCGGTCACGCTTTCGCATCATTTCAAAGTCATCGAGATCTTCTCCACTCATCTTGTGAAGGTAATCCCTGAGCGTTTCAATGATTTTATGCTGCTCTATTCTCGTCACGCTTGTCGTGTAGGTTGCGTTTGTGTTACATGATATCGTTTTAGCAATGAATGATATAGTATCATCTGTAACGGTATTTGGATTCCACACTCAATAACGCCACCTGTATAAAACAATCGTTTTACTGGAATATCACTTACAGAGAGAAATCCGAACTTCTTCGAAAGTAATACTCCTATCACATAACCGATCCCACCCGCATAGTACCAAAAAGGAATGCGAGTGAGGTACGAATACCACGCGAAAGGATTCCCGAGCATAGGGGAGAGGGTTGAATACCACAACCGCTCAGCGCCCCATCCGAAGAAGGATAGTCCATTCCCAACAAAAAGATATCCAACAACATTGAGCCAATGAAACTCGCCCCAAAGAAAATGCCAGCCGCTGATAAGGAGTGCTACACCTGATCCAATGAAGAAATTTCGAACAGTACCCCGGAGCGGTCTTTCTGCTGAACTCTGGAGAAGAATGACTTCGAGTTCGCGACTTCTGGTCATGCTCTTCTCGCTTACACCCTACCGTCAACATTCCAGAGTGAATTTTTCACATAGGGCCAGGTGACGTAGCAAAACCCGAAGATATCATCCTCCTGCAACCCGGTAAACGTGTGTGCCATGCTGATTGCTTTATTATGAGGTTTGAAAAGTTCAAGCCGAAGAATCTCGTTAGTGGTACGAAGAACCCGTTCCGGATTTTTCATGGCAATGTCAACACCTCTGCTATCGAGAACCGTCCCGTAGGGTCCTGCGAGTTTTTGCAATCGTGCACCACAGTTCATAGGATAGCCGACGAAATCAGGATCGTTTAATTCAGGGATGAAGGTTTCAGGATCAATCCGCACGACTTCACCACATGCTATACCAATCCCGAACCCTAATGGAGAAGGAAATTGCAGTCGCTCGGCTATATACCAGTATCGTTTATGAATTTCAAACGCCGCAGCTAATGCCCAGTGGAGTGCATCGGCGAGTGTGCCATGATCTTTTTCCTCCCAAATCAACACAAAACCATCGCCGAGAAACTTATGGAAAGTATGCTTATAGAAAAATGCCAACTGGATTACTCGATCATAAACAACTTCAATCACTCGAGTGATTTGACTTGGTGTTGAGGTGAGCGACCACTGAGCAAAGCCTCGCAAGTCGGCATACACGACAGCGACATTGACTTTTTCTCCGTGGATGAACGATTCTTTGTCGGTTAATGTGAGAAGGTTATGCTTGAGGTACATTCATCGCTCCTACGACCTTTACACCTACGCTGCTATTAACATACTCACATCACCTGCCCCTTCACGCACCACAATAGGTCGCTCGTCCGTCAAATCCAGCACAGTCGATAGTCCTAGTAAACTGTTCCCACCATCAAGAATCAAATCAACTTTCTTCTCAAAGTATTCTTTGATGCGATCGATATCGTTCATCAAGTCTCCATTCGGAGCCGTGACACTGGCGTTGAGAATAGGATGACCAAGTTCCTTAATCAGTTGAATACAGATTTTATTGTTTGGAACACGAATACCAACAGTTTTCCGTTTCGAAATCAGACTTTTTGGTAATTGCTTCAGCCGAGTTGCTGGCAAGATAAATGTAAATGGACCCGGAATAAGATGTTTCATCAAACGAAACGCCGGATTGGAGACTCTGGCATATTCACTAATATGACTGAGATCTGAACAAATGAAACTAAATGGCTTACTCCGATCTTCACCCTTAATTTGGTAGACTCGCTCAATCGCTTTGGTGTTATAAATACTGCAACCAATCCCATACACTGTATCAGTGGGATAAATAATAACCCCTCCAGATTGCAACACCTGAGCTGCACGAGAGATGTGTCGTCCCTGGGGATTTTCTGGATGAATCTTGAGATACATAACCATCTCCTTTTTACGTTGAACTGTTGTAGCATGTGACTTGAACATAGAACTAAAAACTCATTGAAGTAATTTCTGATCATCGAGTGCGCGAGAAGGTTGTGCACTGCTGAGTGTGTGTTCAGTGGTATTCTCCAACTTCGTCTCAAAATTTGATAACCGCTTATCTGCCTCCTCGTATTTTTTCCGAGCATTATCGAGATGCGTTCCCACAGTATCAAATGTTTCCCGCACCTTGGCGATATCAGCTTGTAAGCGAGCAAGGTTATTAAGAATATCTCTTGCCTGCTCTTCAATACGTAGCCCGCGCAAGCCGAGAGCAATGACTTGCAAGTACGCATAGAAACTATTCGGCGAGACGGGAATGACCCTGCGATCAATAGCATATCCATAGAGTCCTGCGCCATTTGATGCTTCATCTTTGATGATTACTTCATAGTAAATATTCTCAGCCGGAATGTACATGAGTGCAAACGGGAACGTTCCTTCATCGGGTACAATATATTTCGTTGCAATGGCATCGATGTGTTTCTTGACGTCACCGACAAAGGCACGTTGAAATTCCTTCTTTTCTTTTTCAGTGTTTGCCGTAGTCAGTCTTCTGAAATTCTCCAGTGGAAATTTGGAATCAATCGGAACAAGACGATCTGAGGTACGAATGATGGCATCGACAGCCTGACCATTCTTAAACCGATACTGCATATCATAGCTGCCTGCTGGAAGAACTTGCTTCAGTAAATCTTCAAGGAGAAATTCACCTAACCCACCACGCAACTTCGGAGCGCGGAGAAGTTCCTCAAGTTTTGAAACACTCTGCCCCAACTCTTTGATTTCCTGTGTTGCCATTCCAAGCTCGCCTAAATTTCTCTGAACATCGCCAATGACCTTCGC
>JACQVI010000236.1 GCA_016209795.1 Ignavibacteriota bacterium | reverse complement strand
TCAGACCACGTGATGATCGCACCGCCGGCACCGTCACTGACAATGGTGGAATAGTATTGATCGTTTGCTGCGGTGGGAAAGTATTGATCGCCTGCTGCGGTGCTGATCGCCATACCATCCGCAGTCCACTGCACAACACCTGACGCATTGATCCGCTGGGCATAGATGTCAGAAGTAAGCCCGCTGCGGTAGTCAGACCACGTGATGATCGCACCGCCGGCACCGTCACTGACAATGGCGGGAGCGTATTGACCGTTTGCTGCTGTGCTGATTGCCACACCATCCGCAGTCCACTGCATGGCGCCGTTGGCGCCAATCCGCTGGGCATAGATGTTAGGATTCGCACCCACGGTGCTGGAGTCAGACCACGTGATGATCGCACCGCCGGCACCGTCGCTCACAATGGCGGGATTGTATTGCTGGTTTGCTGCGGTGCTGATCGCCACGCCATCCGCAGTCCACTGCACAACACCTGACGCATTGATCCGCTGAGCATAGATGTCAAGAGAACTGCCGCTGCGGGTGTCAGACCACGTGATGATCGCACCCCCGGTACCGTCGCTTACAATGGTGGGAAAGTATTGATCGCCTGCTGCGGTGCTGATCGCCATACCATCCGCAGTCCACTGCACAACACCTGAAGCATTGATCCGCTGGGCGTAGATGTCATAAGTAATGTTGCTGCGGCCGTCAAGCCACGTGATGATCGCACCGCCGGCACCGTCGCTCACAATGGTGGGATTGTATTGATCGTCTGCTGCGGTGCTGATCGCCACGCCATCCACAGTCCACTGCACAACACCTGAAGCATTGATCCGCTGAGCATAGATGTCATAAGTAATGCCGCTGCGGATGTCATACCACGTGATGATCGCACTGCCGGCACCGTCACTGACAATGGTGGGAGCGTATTGACTGTGTGCTGCTGTGCTGATTGCCACACCGTCCGCAGGCCACTGCACAACACCTGACGCATTGATCCGCTGAGCATAGATGTCAAGAGAACTGCCGCTGCGGGTGTCAGACCACGTGATGATCGCACCGCCGGCACCGTCACTGGTAATGGTGGGAATGATCTGATGGTTTTGTGCGGTGCAGATGGCATTGTTGATGTTGGGATCGGTCGACCACGCCGACACAACTTTACCAAATTGATAGAACTCGCCTGCATCGATGTTGCCATCTCCGTCACCTGCGGGGACTTGTGCAAGCAATGTTCCGCCGTCGTTTGTTTGATACTTACCGACTGCGAGATAGAATGTGCTTGGACTCGTGCCCAAGAGATATTCAATATCAATCACGCCTTCGAGAACAGTGCCGGTGGTGTCCACAGTAATGTTGGTCAAGGCAGATGCGGCAGCATCATACCAGCTTGCAGAGTTGTCTGTGCTTTCGTTTCCAAGAAAAGCCGACCATGCTGCAACCTGCCCGCTCTTTGACCACGGTGCAGCACGAAGAGGTCTCCGTGCGTCGGCGACAAAAACAAACATATCCGCCCCCTGTGACTGCGCAGAATTCGTGGCGATGTACAACTGAGGCCCACGCAACGCAGCGTAGAGGTTGATCCCACCATTTGAAGTGAGCAACACAGCAGAAGTATCAATTTGACCGTCCATAAGGAACTGGCCGCGAGGCACTGGAGGTGGCAAGCTGTTAAGCCGGTTGTATATCTCACGCGTCAACTCTTCCGGTTCATCAACTTCATAAACTTCATAAACGATAGATCTGTGCACGCCAGGTTTGAAGCTTGGACTGTGGCGGAAGTTATAAATGAGATTCGGCCAATCGGCATACCCATTGAGTGTCTGTTTCGGGGTGGTGACGCCCGGGTCTTCACCCACCAAGTTGATGTCAACATTCACGGATGTACTTGTTGAATCATTGTTGCCAGTCCAATCATTTCCCGTTGCGGGCTTGAGCCTTGCCCAACTGATATTCCCCAGTGAATCAGTGAAAGGCATCGGAATAACAAGATACGCTCCCGCCGGCGGATTTAGTCCCGTTTGTTCGTTGAGGGAGCCCTCGAGGAGCGTTGGAAGGGCAACCGGGGAATAATCCAATTTCCATGATCCGGCCACTTGCCAATTGTATATTGTTTGCCAGGTATAATTCATCACGCTATAGTAGTTTGGCTTGTACTGCTGGTTGTTATTGCCGCCATGCCATAATCCTAACGTATGTCCAAGTTCGTGCATGAACGTACCGGCATGATCCGCCAGGTTTCTCGTGTTGTTCCATCCGTTAGCGCCTGTGCTACCAAATGTTACCATGAAATCGTTCCCGCCCAGTCCGTTCGTCAACTCACCCTGTCCTGAGCTGAGCGTATCGTCAGTAGTGCCCTTTGTGCGGGCAAAGATGCAGTATCGATAGACGAGGTGCTTCGCTTGTAGAATGTGCACAGCATTCGTGTCATTGCGTTGCACCAGGGTTCCAAAGTAATTCTTCTTCACACTGTCAAAATCTGTCCAAACATTTGGAAAATCCATGACAGGAATTGTGGTGTCATCAAGTTCGTAATGGAAATTGATCCCTGGTCGATTGTCAGGATTATTGAGATACGTGTTTGGCACTATGGAAAATGATCGAACTACCATCTTAAGTGCACTATCAGGTGGTGCATACGTATTCATCGCATCCACTTCTACAAATATATCTTTATGGTTGGGCCTGGCGCCTGCCGCATATAAATCCAGATCTATCTTTCCGTCGCTGTTCACATCGATACCCCAGCCTTGTGTCTCCCAGCAATCCATGATTCCATCACCATCAGAATCGTTCAAGCACAGACATTGAGAGAACTCGGACGTATTTCCACTGCCATCCGTTGCAGTAGCGGTGATGAATTTGTCCGTGGGAACCGCTAAAGGTAGCGTGACGCTGAAACTCACCGTTCCAGTGTCATTGCACGTCACAGTCGCCACTCCGATGAGGCTATCCCCCTCTCCAAAATGAGAGCTGTCGTACGCTCTTACCATAAAGAACTCGACCGTGTACGTGCTATCCGGCTTACCATCCAGTCTGCCGTGAACGGTCGTAGTTGAACCCGAGACAACGGCAGAGTCCAACAGCGGAAAGTTCTGCAACCCATTTGCGCCCGTATCGGCATCGAGCGAGTCATTAGGAGTAACCCCGGTTGGAAAAAGATCGATTCCAAGGCTACTATTTGAAAAGATCCTGTTGCTCATAATCAAATTGCCCGAGCCGCTTGCGACGTAAACACCCCCAATCCTATTGTTGGCAATTACATTCCCATCGTTTGAGCTCCAACTACCGATCGTGTCCTGGGAAGCATCAATGTAGACGCCATAGGCACCATTGCCAAGATTCCGCGTGGCAGAGGTGTCGGTTCCGATGAAGTTGTGCTGGACTTTGTTGCCCGTTGCTGCAGCGCCCACGATTGAGACCCCGTTGGTACCATTTCTGCCAATGACGTTCCGCGCCGCAGGAGCTGAGCCACCGATCATGTTGTTTGGTGCTCCGTTCACGAACACTCCAGTTGCACCATTTGGTAGGGCGTTCACTCCATCTAGCCTCGTCCCAATGTAGTTCCCTTCAACTCTATTCCCGGTTGAGCCGGTGTCTCGTATCTCTAAGGCAGTCCCAATGTTCCCGGAGATAACATTTCCAGCCCCTGCAGCCGTCCCTCCGATAACATTGTTCGGCGCATTGTTAATGACGATGCCCTTACTATTACCCAATGGCGTCATCCCACTGGCGTTTGTGCCGATAAAGTTGCCTTGAATCGTGTTGCCCGTCGTGGGACTGAGGTCGAGGGAAATCCCGAACAGAGTGTTTCCGGAGATGATATTCCGCGCACCGGGTGACGTTCCACCAATTGTGTTAATTGGTGAGCTGCGGATGTAGATGCCGTTGCCCGCATTACCAAAATTGGCCGTGCCATTCACGTCAGTCCCGATGTAATTGCCGAGTACCTGGATTCCTCGCGTGCCGCTGGGACCTGTTCCGATGATACTGATGCCGGAATATACAGTTTCACTGCCGGAGATGATGTTGCGCGCACCTGGTTGCACACCGCCAATGGTGTCATTTCTTGACCCGTTGATGACAAGAATGCCATTTTGCGAATTGCCAAGGACAGTCGTGCCGCTTGCATTGGTTCCGATGTAGTTCCCTACGACTACATTGCCGATCGAAGTCGTTTCGCTGAGAGCAATGCCGGGGCTACCATTGCCTGAAATGACATTCCGTGCAGTCGCCGTCGTGCCGCCGATCCGATTGCGGCCGGAAAACGCGATTACACCATTGTAGATATTGCCTATGCGAATGGTACCTGTGATATCAGTGCCAATGAAGTTGCCTTCGATGATGTTGCCGCCATTTGTCCACAATACAATTCCAGTACCGCCGGTAAGTCGATTGATCACAAGCCCGCGCACAGTACTGTTGCCTGGGAAAATATCCAGCGCATTAAAGGGGCCGAGACTCGAGCAGTTAATTTCGATCATGGGTTTATCTACAAACCCGGGTTGTGTGGTGCCATCAATGATGACAGAGTCGACGATGTTAGGTAACTTTGAGAGGGGCGTAATCGTCTTCGGACCTGCTGGAGGAATATTGAAGCTAATCATGTCAAGGCCGGCATTGGCGTTCGCATCAGTAATTGCTTTTCGGAAAGAGCCATCCCCCGTATCGTTTGTTGTCGTAACGACAAATATTGTTCCGACCCTTTGAGCGCCTGCTTCTCCACGTCGCAACCTTTCATTATTCAGGTGAAAGCGAATTCGCTGCTCCACAAAGGCGTTGTTGAGTATGTCCCCAACGTAGCCATCTCTTGATATTCCTACGCCAGTCACTTTTGCGTACTGCAAGGTGTCCCGCCATGTCTGTGAAATACTGAGTGAAGGAAGCAGGATCATCAGTGTGGTTAACCATTTGGCCAGAAGTTGACGGAAGGTACATGCTATTCTCATATGTCTCACCGAGAGCTTGTTGGACGAGATAGTGGAGTCAAAAGAGCGCGAAGGAACGACATTGATGACAAGCAAGGAAAGCCTTCGTATATTCTGTTTCATGATGAATTCTCCTTAGCTAAATTAGTATGTAATGTTCTTGTGGCGATGTTGATAAGATCCTTATTGACTATTTCATGATTATGAGTTTTCTACTCTGTGCGAAGTCGCCAGCGATCATCCGGTAAAAGTAGACACCGCTCGGTAACTTGCTTGCATTGAATTTTACCAACTTGTATCCCGCCCCTTGCATCCCATCCACCAGCACCGCCACTTCCTGCCCGAGGACGTTGAAGATTTTGAGAGTTACGTGTGAAGCTTTTGGCAACTCGTAGCGAATTGTGGTGACCGGGTTGAAGGGGTTAGGGTAATTTTGATGGAGCTTGAACTCGGTTGGCTTTCCAGCAACCGGTTCATGGCCTACGCCTGTCACTTGATTGTCAACCAGCATTGAATCATCAATCGTGCCGTCATTGCCATTGTCAATGAATATCTTAACGGGCTGCTGCAGATCATTCCATTGTGGAGAAATTTGATGCGAGGAATTTGCGGAGAGGGTTATGCTCCGATGTTCAAACACATTGTCTCCCGTTGGCACGGCAAGATCGAGTCGTAGGTTGTACAGCTTTGGCGTACCGACGTTTGCTAGATTCAGGTCATTCCGATCGAGGATACCTACCGAGACTGAGTCGTTGCTTGATAGTGCGAGATTGGTGACATCGAATACCCGTTCTGCGCTATTCTCAATGATGATGCTTTCGAAGCCAACACTCTTCATTGTCGGATCAGCATTGCGTGCCGATAGGTATCCACCTTGAAAGGTCAACTCATCTGATTGAGGACCGATTGCATCCGAACGTGCATAACTGTATGCTGCCGAGTCGGACAGGATTGTCAGGTATGCAACGGAGTCTGGGAAATCGTTCATGCGGATGGAATACCTTCCTTCTGGGACACGATAGCCAATAGGCGGAGAAAAACCACCCGTGAGAGGGATTATGGGCATTCCGCCTGGCATACTGTCGATGGCGACGCTGTCTGCATAGCCAAGAATATTCCCGAGAGTATCATGCAGTGTGATCGTAGCGTTGGGTGTGTTATAGATCTCGAGACCTTCAATAGCAATCGACTTCTTTCCGATCCACCGATCTCTTGGTGCCAATGTCTTGGGAAGGACGGGATTCAAAAGGTATTGGCTGACAGGATCCATGAGAATGAAGTTTGAGCTCCCGCTCCAACCCAGTGGTGGATAGGACCATGTATTGGTCGTTGTGTTGATGGTGAATTGCTGTGTGGTGCTTCCCGGAGAATTATTATCGTAAACGTAGACAGTATCAAGGTAAGGCGGTAGTGAATCCTGCACAACTCGATAGGGATTGACTGCGTGACCACCATTACTACTCCAGAAGCAAAGGATTCTGTCGTCTCTAGCCTCGCTCAGAAACATATCTTTTATTTCACTCAGGGTTTGCATTGGAGTCTTTGCATTCCAGTATTGGTTGATGTGTTGCGAATGCGGTAGACCCCACTGATAGGCGAAAAGATGATTAATGACGAATCTCGTTGTATCATTGATCGCCAGGGAGTTCAAATTCATGAAATTACCGACTGCAGGAAATCTCGCAATGAATTGATCTTTGAAGTCGAATGCTTGAAAACTGGATATTGCGAAGCCAAAACATGAGCCTCCCCAGTTGCCTTTGAGCGATCTCCACTTCAAAACACTTGAGGGCCGATATACCGGAATTATGGACTGGGGATCATTCAGATAACATCGAGGAACACCGAAGACAGAAACAAAAAGGGGCCAGTCGATGAAATCTTGTGGTTTCGCATAAAGAGGGAAGTATGGCCAGAGAAATGGATAGGTATTATTGGTGTATGGATCGAGACTGTCCGCGTAATCAAATTGGCTCCACCACGTAGAGGGCCACATGTTCGCTGCAGCGTTTGCGAAACTCCAGCCGTGGATTGCAGGAAGAAAACGCTCATAGTTGTTCTCCGCTGTAATTCTGGTCAGCTCATAGCCCTTGATCTTGAACAAGTCACTGAATGCTTTGGTCTCAAGATTCTTAGAATCTTCAATGAGTATCACGCATTTCCTTGATAACAAAGTATCGGGAATATCCCAGACGTATTCTTCCGCTTCGCTCGGATAGTTCTCGACAACCGTGATAAATGTTCCCACGTTATTTTCAAAGTCAACGCTGTATGATATGTTCACGGAGTCGGTATTGGTGCTGCCGAACCATCTGATCGTGTCTTGCTCTCCGGCGATCCAGAGTTCCCCGGCTTGGGGGCTTGTGATGGCAAGAACATCCGGCGTCAAAAGAAACGCACGGAATTGTCCATTATGGAGTCCCATACCAACAATCTGTCCGCTGTCATTGATGGCATTTGCCCTGATCAGCAGCCAACCAGAACCTGACGGTATAAGATTGTTAAGATCGCGCGTACCGTTGACGGAATCCCACATGAAAGCATGATCCTCTGCATCTGTCACCTTGGATGAACCCACCACCACACCATGGTCATTGATGGCTTTGGCATAACCCCTGGGAGTGCCTGTCGTCGGCAATGTTGGAAGTGCTTGCATAGTCCCTTTTTCCCATAAAAAGCCAAGCCATTGACCGCTTGCCGACTCCGACTCCCCCACGATTTGACCAAGATTGTTGATGCCGTACGCGTAGGAGTCAGCTCCGCCTAAGGTGCCAAGATCGTGCATCTGACTATCGGATGCAGGGTATGGGTTATAGAGAAATGCATGGTAATCCGAATTCAGCGGGTCTGGATTGAACTGGGTTTCGCCGACAATTTCCCCCCGATCGTTGATGCCGTATGCAGTTCCCCCGGTGACACCTGCCGGACCAGGCCAGGGGAGATACTTGACATTACTGCCCCCGTAGTACACAAATGCACCGCTGTCGTCGTCGGTGCCCACCACATGATTGAAGATGTTGATATCATGTACGTTGCTGTACGTAACCCCAGCCAGTATTGCCAGATCGGTTTGATCCAGGAAACCGTGACGAATGCCGTTTACCTCCGCCGTCACAGCCAGGTGGCCGGAATCGTTAATGGCGTTAGCATAGCTGTTTCCAGTTGGGGAATAGCCAAGGTTGTGCAGGCCGGTTCGGTCATAAATGAACGCGCGGTTGAAACCATAAATATTGATAGGTGATGGCTGGTTGGAAGTGCCGACGATCTCTGAGCGATTGTTGATATCATAAGCCTCTGTAAAATTCCCGCCGAAGGAGCCCAGATCGATGAGTCTGTATTGTTGAGCAAGGAGGTTTGATGCAAACAATCCGTTCACCATCAAGAGAATGTAGAACGAGAAATGAGATATCTTCATGGCTGTTTTCCTTTCGATTATTGAGATGCGATCTTTCATTTATTTAACGAGAATTAATTTCTTTGTTTGAACGAATCCTTCCGTTCGCATGCGATAGAAGTACACGCCGCTCGGCATCTTACTCGCATCCCATTCCACCGACTTGAATCCTGCCTCTTGCATCTCATCCACCAGCACTACCACTTCTTGGCCAAGCACGTTGTAGACTTTGAGCGTGACGTGCGAAGTCTTTGGAAGGTCATAGCGGATGGTTGTCGTCGCATTGAAGGGATTGGGATAGTTTTGATGTAAATTGAATTCGTGAGGCACCGAGCCAAATGATTGCCCTTCAACGTCGGTCAGTTGATTTTCAACCAACATCGAATCATCAATCGATCCATCATTGCCAAGATCTATCAAAATTCTGACAGGCTCGGAGAGATCATCCCAATTCGCTGCAATCTGATGCGATGAGTTGGCATCGAGTGAAATAGTAGCTGAGCGGAATAATCCTCCCCCTCCGCCTTCTTTCGAGAGTATGAGCTCGAATGTGTATAAGGTCGATTGACCATTGTGCCTGATTTTTAAATTACCTCCTTCCATTAATGTCAGTATTGATGCGCTGCCGGCGGAAAGACCATAGTCGAGAACACGGGTTACTCGATCTTCAGCAGGAGTGATAGCAATCGAGCGCAGCGTGATCTGCTTTGCAACAGTATCAGGATTGGATAGCTCCAACGAGCGGTTGTCCCCGAAGGTAAGAAGATCGACCTGTCCAGTAAGCGCATCTGATCGTTCATAATCAAGGATCATGGAATCCTGCTTTACAGCAAAGAACGTATTCGAACGAGAGAAGCCTCGCAGTTGAACGTCGTATGTGCTTCCATCACCTGGTAATTCATAGCCGATAGGAGGAAGAAAGTAGCCGGTCTTTAGCATGAGTGGTCGTGCACCGTCGATGGTGGAGTAAACAAGACTATCGGCGTATCCAACCGAATCGCCAAACGCATTGATGATAGTAATCGCCGCATCTGTTGTTGTCATGACCTCGATCTGAGAAGAGGCTGCTTGCGCGACCAAAGACTCAGTCCGCAGGCGAGTCTTCGGATAACGGAGTACGGCATCCCTAAGGTACAAGGAGAATGGGTTAAGTTTGAGCCCGCTCCCGTAATTGATGTATGGTGGTGATGGACCGGAAGCCGGATACCGCCAGAAGCCATCGGAAGGTCGTATGGCAACAGCGCGAGTATTATCACCTGGGTGGTTGTTGTCATAAATATACAAGAGATGAACCTCGCCTGAGATAAATCCGCTTGTATCTCGCACAAGCTTATAGGGCGTGACAGCGTGCGCACCCCCTCGGGAGCTATATAACCCCAGCACGACATCCCTACTTCTATCTTCAGCCAGAAGTATTGCCTTCAGCGTATCGATCCAGGCTTGATTCGGTATCGCATTGTACGGGAGCGCCTCGTTTGCTTTCACCGATTGGCTGTGCTGTGTAAGCCAGAGTTGATTGATGACGAGCCGACGTGCGTCATTGAGAGACAATTCTGCAAGGTTCGTGAAATTGCCGATTTCAGGAAAAGTATTCAGCAAGATGTTTTTGTTGCCGAACGCAGCTATACTTGAGACAGCCATCCCTTCGCACGAGCCAGCGTGTTCCCGGCTGAGGACTGCCCAGGAGTAGGTAGTCGAATACCTATAGTCACTTGCTTGTCCAGTAGGTACATCTGTTGTATAGCTTGTATCAGTACCAAAGGTCCTCACAAAGAGCGGCCAGTCAGGAAAATCGGATGAGGGAGTGTCCTTAAAGTCATCAGGGTAGGGTGCTTGAGTATACGGATCTGCGCCGGTGTTGTAATTAAACTGGATCCACCAGTCGGCTGGCCACATGTTCTCACTGGTGTTGCCAAACGACCATCCGTGAATCGCTGGGTCGAAGGCTTCATATTCTCCACTTGCATCAATGCGTGTGAGGATATATCCCTTGATCTTAAAGATTTCGCTTGTATCGACATTCGTGGGATTGTCCGCATCTTGAATGACGATTCGGCATGAGCGAGAAAGAAGGGAATCGGGTATATCCCAGACGACCATATTCGAGTCTGCGGGGACATTGCTCACAATGGGGATCGTGAATTCATTCGTTTTACCCGCCCGTATGATAGCATGAAGATTTGCCGTAGAAACAGCGGGAGCTGTCCATTGAATCGTATCCTTTTCACCAGCTACAAGCAGTTCATCCGCTTGCGGCTTTGTTACTTTCATGCGTTCATGTGTGACAATGAAAAGCTGATTCCCTTCACCGTAAAGGACATAGGGCAGCCCTCGCTCGTCGAGACCGACTGCGGGCAAACCTTCGGTATGCGTTGTTGGGGTATTCGTGATATTGTAAGTGACTGAAGGCGCTCCGTCGGTTAATTCTTTTAGGAAAATGTCACGCGGATCACCATTATTTGCTGCATCGGATCGAGGACCGACCCACGCTGCAAAGACTCTTCCACCAGGGGTAACGGCAACCTCTGGACCCGCAGTCTCGAAGGGTGACAGCAATGATATCCTGGCCGGAGAAGAGGGAGTACCATTTCCCACACGCACATGGTAGATCTGCTTCCAGCCTTCTGTTTCAGGCGGACGAGCTTGATAGCAAATGGACACATTGCCAGAAGAATCGACTGCCATGGCGTACGTTGGTCCACCAAGAGTGGTAAAGACGTACGATCCGATGACTATGGGAGTACTGAATGACGCACCACCATTAATCGACCGGGTGTAATACAAGACGCAGCAATTGTCCGTACATGCATCACAATTCACCCACGTAATATGGATAGACCCATCGGCAGCAATAGCAAGATCCGCACTCATGAGTCTTTCGTGCCAGTAGTTATCTTGCGGCGGCCAGTAGTACAACGGCGAAGTATGAATGTTTATGGGATCGGAAAACGATTTGCCACTGTCTGTAGACGTTCGCATCATGATTCGGTATGTGTAGAAATTATCGGTAGCATCGAGATCAAATCCACCCTCACACCAGACGACATAGATTTTTCCTGTAGTGTCCACAGCCACCTTAGATTCGCGTTCGACTATCGTGACACCAGGTGTCGAGATTTCCACAGGATCGGAAAATGTTATTCCGCTGTCGGTCGATGCCCGAAAGACGATGCTGCCGCGTACAAAAGACGGATCGCTGCATTGGGGTGGTCCTACACAACAGCAGAGAGCTCCTCTAAGATAGGTAACATAGAGAGCGCCACTCTTCGGATCAGCTGCGATGGAAGGGTAACGCCTTTCACCGCTGGCAATGAGTATGGATCGTTGAAGTAAGCCGTCATTCTTAAGCATCGTCACATAGATGCTATAGGTGTATGGTGGAAAAGGCGATTGAATATCATGGGCGAAGAAAAAGACTCTTGAGGGAATCCGTACGACCGATGGGGGACTATATGAAGCTGACCCAACTGGAATCGGTGTGGAAAATTGGAGTTGAGAATGTATTCTCAACGGTGAGACTAGGAGCAGCACGGAGATAATTACTGGTCTTACTGCTCGATAATATTGTTTGATTCTGGATATCATGAACATTGCAAGCGATGTTAAGAGAGTACAGATGGCTCTTTACTTTTAGAGTCTAACAATAATATAAATTCCCCTCCTCCAACCCACAATCGCACAAAAAGATGGATTTATCGGGCGAAAAAAAATGAGAAGGCAATACCCTGCACACTTATGCAGGATAGTTTACGAAAGGAGTTTTTCCTTCAATGCCTTTGCAACGGCTTCAGACTTCGAATGCACCTGAAGCTTCTCATAAATACTTCTGATATGGAAGCGAACCGTATGGATGCTGATATAGAGGTGATCTGCAATGGATTTGTAGCTGTTTCCCTTGACAAGCTCAGTGAGAATTTCCTCTTCCCGTTTGGTAAGACCACTCTCGCCTTTTTTCCGAGGCTCAATGAAGCGAAACGCATTCATCACCCGTAATGCAATTTCTGCTGACATCCATGCGCCACCATTGTAAACATCCTTGATAGCTTCTAAAATTCTTGCAGGAGGGGCCTTTTTGAGAATATACCCGCTTGCTCCAGCACAAATGGATTCAAAGATTTTCTCATCATCGTCATAGACCGTCAGCATGATAATAGCCGTTGTGGGAAATTTCTCCTTAAACATTCTCGCCCCTTCAATCCCTGACATGCCAGGTAGTCCAATGTCCGAAAGCAAGACGTCTGGTGCTTTGGTCACTGAATCGAATGCATCCTCATACGACTTAAACGCTGCATCACAGCGAAACCCCTCAGTGCTTTCAAGGATATAGGAAAGTCCTTAACGAACCTCTTTTTCATCTTCTATGACGATGACAGAGATGTCTTTTGTTGTCATAGAAATAATATATTAAGGTGTAAAGTCGAATACAACTGCATATTTAGCCTGTTTTTATCTCCAGCGAAATGCATGTTCCTTTGTTTGGTTTGCTGGTAATTGAGAAGCGTTCGCCGATTCGTTCTCCTCGCTCCTGCATACTTTCAAGCCCTTTGCCATAATGTTCAGAGTCTTGTGAAATACCAACACCATCATCTTCTATTTGTAGAAAGGCACCGACATGCGTTTGGCGAACTGAGAATCTGACAACAGTTGCCTTTGAATGCCTGACGATGTTGTTAATTGCCTCTTTGAACACCAAGTATAAATCGCGCCGCCTTTCAAGAGTCAGCTTGACTTCATCGAAATTTCCTTGAATTTCAGTCTCAAAGGTGATCCCGCTTCCCTCACACGTTTCTTGACCAAACTGCACAATACGACGGATAACATTCTGGAGATCATCATGCTTCGGATCGACAGACCAGACGATATCTCCTAGAGAATCAATTAACTCGCGTGCTGTATCACCAATAGTGGTCAAATATTCTGCTCGTTCGATATCATCCGGCGTTTTTCGTTTTGCTACCTCAGTCATAACGGAGATACGCGTTAAGCTTGAGCCAATATCATCATGCAGATCCATTGCAATGCGGCTTCGGGTGCGTTCTATTTCAAGCAGCTTCTTCAAGCGGTATCGGTATCCTGAATAAAAGCCCGCAGAGAGAAGGATTGCACAACTTACAATAAACCACCATTGCTCCCAGAGAGGGGGTAAGACGACAAACGAAGCTGTGGCAGGCTGCTCGCTCCAGATCCCGTTGCTATTTCGAGCAAGAACTTTGAATGTATAATCTCCAGAAGGCAGGTGTGTGTACCGTACCTGACGTTCAGCAGTTGGTGCAGACCAATCCTGATCATATCCTTCGAGTATATATTTGTAGCGAATGTTGTGTTCGTCAGTGAAGCTCAAGCCCGCATAATGGAAGGCAATTGCAGCAACATCGTGCTGAAGCTTGATTGTTCTACCGGGACTGAATTTTATAGTGTCTGCTTCAATTTCCAAGATGTATATTGGTGGCGGAAGATCGTTCTTACAAAATCGCTGAGGTCTGATTTTCGAGACACCGGGGAAATTGCTCACCCAGAGATACCCATCACGATCAACCAGTAAGCCGTGAATGCCAATCTCACTATACCCCTGATCATGCTTAAAGTTCTTGAACCCCCTGCCATCAAATTGACTCAAACCCGATGAAGTACCAACCCAAATCAAGCCAAGCGAATCCTGGGCGAGCGCATAAATGCGATTGCCAGCCAAGCCGTCATCGATGGTGTATTGCAAGAATGTTGTTCCATCATACCGGACAAGCCCTGCACCGTCGGTTCCGAACCACATTGTTCGCTCACGATCAATCAATATCTCATAAACGATCACGTTCGACAATGCTGGAAAGCCTCTGAGCTCTTTTACAGAGTTGATAGAATCCTTATCCAAAGTTAGCTGCCAAACACCACGATGAGTTGCCAGCCAAATGTTTTCAGGACATGAGGAACACCCTGAGGTGATTTTGATATCGAAGATTGTCAATCCATCCAAAGAGCTGTCGGAAACTTTCCCGATTTTGCCATCAGGAGTAAAAAGAGCTACACCTGCGGTGGTTCCGATGAGCGTGTACCCAACTCGGGTTTTTGCAAACGCGTGCACACTATTCGATGGCAGACCTTGTTCCAGTCTGTAGTTACTCACCCCATCACTCCTTTCAAGAGTAGCTCCACCACGCCAGACACCATACCAGATTCGGTTTGAAGACTCAGGAAATATGGAGGTAATTGTCAGACTTGTAAACAGATTTTGACGTATACGATTATTTTCAAGAATGTATAAGCCATTATTCCTTGATCCAAAATAAATTTTTCCACTCTTATCTTGTTGTATTGGTCCGATTCCAGGACTTGATAACACTTCCTTACCCGGAAAATCTACAGTGAAATCTGCAGCTATTAATTTCCGAACACCCGGCGCACTCGCAAACCATACGTTTCCTTCATGATCAAGACAGACGTCGTACACAATTGCATCACCAAATGACATTTCCTTATGAAATCTGATTTGGTCACCACCCCGTACAAGTCTATAGAGACCCTTCGCTGTCCCGACCCAGAAGTTACCTTGCCGATCTTCGCCGAACGACCAAACACCTCGCTCAGGTAACCCATCTTCAACTGAAAAGAATTGAACTATTGAATCTTTAATGCGAGCTGCACCAAAAATTCCACCAATCCATAGCTCTCCAAATTCTGACTCATAGAATGCATATCCTCGAATGTGAAGAGACAATGGTATGCCGGTATAACTGAGTTCGTCCTTGAAAGAACCATTGGAGTAGGAAAAGAGAGAGCTGCCTCCGAAAAACAATTTACCTTTCCGATCAACATAGAGACCGTTGGCATGATATTGTGGGAACGAATCAATGACCCATCTGTTTCGTTCAGAACTGGTAAATCGAATTCTCTTAAGTCCTTTGTTTGTCCCAACCCAGATGTCGTGATTTCTATCCTCAACAACACAACCTGCTTGCGTTCCCATGAATTCTTCGGATTCTAAGAACTCAGTGATAACACCATTCCATATTCGTGTCAGCCCTCCTTGATTGAAGCCACTATATGCAAACCAAATAGCTCCCGTATGATCCTCAAAAATATCTCGTCCAAAAATGCCAGGGATCTCTTTTGCTTCCGTAAAGTTGATAAATTGCCTTCCATCATAACGGGTCAATCCTGCTTGTGTACCAAACCACATGTACCCGTCTCGGCTTTGAATAATCGGTGCTACTCTGCTGTCGGGAAGCCCATCTTGTGTCGTGTAATCTTTAAGTAAGAGTCTTTGAGCAGTGCATACCTGAACAGCTACGATAAGTGAAAAAACTGAGAATGTAAAACGAGGGAATTTCATGGTGATCGGTTAGTCAGATCAAGGCTATAATACTAATTCCGATGCACTTTTCAAAGATGCAGCATAGCCATGATGGGCATAGAATTAAATTAAAACTTCAGAAACTCAGATCAGTACAGCTCTATCT
>JACQVI010000250.1 GCA_016209795.1 Ignavibacteriota bacterium | reverse complement strand
TTACAGATGTAATGACATTAGCAGTCAGAGTTCGACATATCGCCAACGATCAGTATCAGGATGTTTCACCAATTGAGAGGATTGCACGAACTACTTGATAAATCTTCCTGTGGTTAGTTCTCCTTTGCGCATTGCGCTTGTCTATAATCAGAAGAAGGAAGATTCCACACAACAATCTAACATGGATGAAACATCTGAGCCTCCGAGTTTGAGTTACTCTGAAACTCAAACGAAATCTTTTCGGACAACCCTTCGTTCTTTTGTTCAATCATTTACTGACCTTTACGCTGAATGGGATACATTCGAAACTATCGATGCGGTAAGAGCTGCATTAGCTGAGTTTCATCATCTCATTCTTATTGAAGCCGATGAGGATGTATATGCGAGACTCTCCTACGAGCGTCCCGATATAGTTTTTAATATGGCGGAGGGACTCCATGGTGCATTTCGAGAGGCTCAAATTCCGGCTATACTGGAAATGCTGAAAATCCCCTACACAGGTTCTGATCCCTTAACGTTAGCGATTTGCCTGAATAAAGCCCGTACTAAAGAGATTTTGACATTTCATCATATCCCGACCCCTCAATTTAGTGTAATCTCAAACCTTTCAGAAACCGGGCATGTGAGCACGCTGTTCCCTTGCATTGTGAAGCCTCTTCATGAAGGCTCGAGCAAAGGAATATTCAACTCTTCGTTAGTTAATACCAATACTGAACTCAAACAAACAGTAATCAGTGTAATCGAAAAGTACGACGAGCCTGCGCTGGTCGAAGAGTACTTACCAGGTAGAGAGTTTACCGTTGCCATACTTGGAAATGGAGATAACCTCACCGTACTTCCTATTGTTGAAATCAAGTTTGATTCCTTGCCTGTCGGTGTGAACCCAATCTATTCCTTTGAAGCAAAATGGATTTGGGATCATGCTGAGGCACCACTGGACATTTTTGAGTGTCCAGCACAGATTTCATCGGAACTTCAGCACGAAATTGAACGTATCTGCCGTAAAGCATTTACCGTCTTACGCTGCCGTGATTGGTGCCGTATCGATGTACGACTCGATGCACAGGGACGACCACATATTCTGGAGTTGAATCCATTACCGGGGATTCTCCCTAAACCTGAAGACAATTCGTGTTTTCCAAAAGCCGCTCGAGCTGCCGGCATCTCGTACAATCAATTAATCCAGTCAGTCCTGGCACTTGCAGCACAGCGGTATGGTTTTCCAACACAAGCAGCGGTGCAAACAGACGCTGCGAATGAGTGTTCATTCATCCACCAGCTAAAGGACACTGCGTGAGGAAGAAAATCTCCATAGCAATCGTGTACAATGAGCCTACTGTTCAAACCAAAAAAGGAAGAAAATTTATTACCGAAGCTGGAATTCTCCAAGATGGAGGGAAGCTCGCTCAGACAAACGGAGAAGTCATTACCGATCTTTCGGCAGTAGGCGTGCTGGAGGAGAAAGAAGAGATCGCTCGTGCGTTGCAATCCTTAGGATACAAATCGACAATCTTTAACGTTGATAGTGATATCTGTCGGTTTGTGAATTTCCTGAAAGAAGAAAAACCCGACTTGGTGTTTAACCTCTGTGAGAGCGTTGGTAACGAGTCCCTTCACGAAATGCACGCTGCCGCAATCTACGAGTTAATGGGAATTCCTTATACGGGTTCTTCTGCATTAACTTTGGGATTAGCGCTGAATAAAGTTCGTGTCAAAGAAATGTTACTCTTTCATGGCTTGCCGACTCCACTCTATCAGGTCGTAAAAAGTCCGATTCGCATTGCTCTTGATGAGAGCATGACGTTTCCGCTGATCGTGAAGCCTTCCAGCGAGGATGCAAGTATTGGCATTGAAACAGAGTCAGTGGTAGAAAACCTCAATGAATTGAGAAAGCGTGTCCGGTACATTATCGAACACTTTGATCAGCCTGCACTTGTGGAAGAATACATCGATGGGCGTGAGTTGAACGTTGGCATTATTGGGGATCGCAAGCCGATTGTTCTGCCGATTTCTGAAATTGATATGTCAACCTTGCCAGATCAATACCACAGAATTATTACCTACAATGCCAAATGGATGAAAGGAACGGAAGAGTATGAGCATACAAAAGGAGTGTGTCCGGCACTTCTCCCTGCTGAACTCGAAGCAACAATAAAAGAAATGGCGCTGAAAGCGTATCAGCTCTTAAGCTGCAGGGATTACGCCCGTGTTGATTTAAGATTAAGCAAAGACCATCAGCCATACATTCTTGAAGTCAACCCCAACCCAGATATTTCTGATGATGCAGGATTTGCACGATCTGTCAGGGGATATGGATTTACATTCGAGCAACTCATCGCAAAGATCATTGAATGCGCACTGGAACGGACACCCTAATTACCATTCGCAAACTCCACCCTGCGGACAAACAATTCATTCTCCAATTGCTCAAAGAGACAAATGTGTTTACACGACATGAGATCGATGTGGCGGAAGAGGTGATCGACGCGTACCTGAACGACAGCACCCAGCAAGACTACGATATTTATGAAGGCATAACAGAACATCGGGAAATTGCCGGCTATGTATGTTTCGGTCCCATTCCGCTGACGGATGGAACGTTCGATGTGTACTGGATTGCTGTGCGACCGATCTTTCAGGGACAGCATATTGGGAAACAATTATTACAGTATGTGGAACGTCTTGTCATAGCACGTGGAGGAAGATTGTTGCTTGCGGAAACGTCTTCTCAGCCGCATTATGAACGATCGAAAATCTTTTACACTCGGAACAACTATCGAGAAGTCACACGCATTAAGGATTACTACAGAATTGACGACGATCTCATCATCTACGGAAAATATCTCTCACAATCGAAAGGATCATAAGTATTTTATGGAACTTTGGCAAGAATTACTTCGACAGAGTGTTGATAGTGCAAAGGATTTAGTTGACCGCTTCGGCTTTAATAAGGAACTTGCAGAACGATTGAATTCACTCTTTCATATCCGCATTAATCCTTACTATCTGAGTCTCATTCGGTACCCGGGCGATCCGATCTGGCTGCAGTGCATACCTGATGCTCGTGAACTTGAACATGACGGACTGCCGGAAGATCCACTCGCTGAGGATTCGCAAAGTCCTGTGCCAAGCATCGTGCATCGCTATCCTGATCGAGTTCTTTTCTTAACGACAAGTCAGTGTTCAATGTACTGCCGATTTTGTACACGCAAGAGAAAGGTCGGTGACTCGTCCAAGATCAACATGAAGTACATTCAGGATGGCATTGACTACATTGCAAAGCATCCTGAAGTGCGAGACGTTATTCTATCGGGCGGCGATCCGTTGATGCTGACGGACTACTTACTTGAGCGGATTCTCAAAGGATTGCGATCCATCCCACACGTAGAAATTATCCGCCTGGGAACGAAAATGCCATGCGTGCTTCCTCAACGAATCACTCCCAAGCTATGTAAGATGATTAGAAAGTATCATCCGATCTACGTGAACACACACTTCAACCATCCGTGGGAATGCACACCAGAAGCAAAACGTGCCTGCGAGATGCTTGCCGATGCCGGCTGTCCCGTTGGTAACCAGGCGGTGCTCATGAAGGGCGTCAACGACGATCCCGACGTTATGCTCGAGTTGATGCGTAAGCTGCTTGCAATGCGTGTACGTCCGTATTATCTCTATCAGGCTGATGCGACAAAAGGAACCAACTACTTCCGCACACCGGTGAGCAAAGGTTTAGAGATTATGGACAAACTGAGGGGACATACATCAGGACTTGCAATTCCTTACTTCGTGATTGATGCGCCGGGCGGGGGTGGGAAGATTCCGTTATTACCACAATACGTTATCGGTCGAGCGGGAAAGAACATTATCCTTCGCAACTACAAATACGAAATCTTCACGTATCCAGACCTTGAAGAAGAGCCACTCGGTCACCATCCTCCTGTCGAGAAGCCGTTTAAGCGGAAGAATGGTCGTTCTCAACGTAAGTCCGAAACTGAGAAGGCTAACCTAGAATTCTAAAATTTCTTGATTTGTCATCCGTAAAACCTGTGTGGGGTCGTAAATTGAATCAATAGAGGATTGTTGTGACCGTGCAATCATCCTTCCGACTCGACAGACTCAGCCAATGCAAGAAGCTTGCAGACAGTTCTCCAGTTTCGGGTTGTTGTCAGCACGTTTAGCTTTGCCTCGAATACATTGTTAGTCAATTTCGTTTTAGCGTATCCATACGGGCAGTAAAGGTATATCTCCCTCCCGATGAGTTTGTATGCCTCCTCTCTTTTTGTTTTTACCGTCAGATTGTGAAGAGCCTGCTTCTTCGGATGGCTTGACAAGAATGTAACATGGAGCTTGCTTTGGTCGACATTCTTCTGTCGTAGAAAAGGATTTCTTTTAACAATCTTTCTAAACTCTGTCAACGATCGAAGGATGACAGGAACGTCGATTGCAAAATCCCGTCTTATTCCCGATTCTATTAGGTTGCGGATGTCCTCAACATTGCCTCTCTCAGATTTGAAGACTACGTTACCGCTCTGAATGTATGTCCGTGCGTTTGAGAATCCCAGAGCAAGGTAGGTCTTAGCCAAGTCAGTGCTCTTCAATGGCTTTTGCCCGCTAACGTTGACTCCTCTCAGCAATGAGATGTACGTAGGCATAACAGTGTATCAAGACGTCAAACTTCTTGTGAGCAGAAACGTAAAAGCGACAACTATAATTCATCTCAACGAAGGGAGTGTCGGCGATGTTCTGTGCTGTTTCAATATTTATACAAATCTCCATTGAGATATTTTAATCCTGAATCAACAATAATTGTAACGATTTTCTTTCCGGGTCCAATAATTCTTGCTCTTTGAATTGCTGCCCATACATTTGCTCCGGATGTCGTTCCTCCGAATATTCCTTCCATCCTTGCCAGTTTTCGTGCAGTTTCGTACGCGTCTTCGTCTTTTACCGATATTATTTCATCTGCCAAATCTAACCTGCATATCGACGGCACGAATCCGGCTCCGATTCCTTCTAATTTATGCTTCCCCGAAGTGTCACCGCCTGAAAGCGAGCGTACATAATATGGCTCAATGGCAATGCACCTGATGTTTGGTATTTCCTTTTTGAACACTTCTGAATTTCCTGAAAAACATCCGCCAGTCCCTACTCCCATAATAAATTCGTCAATGTTTTTTCCGAGAGCATCCACAGTCTCTCTTGCCATTGCGTGATAGGCATTCCTGTTGTCAACATTGTTGAACTGGTCAGTCCAAAAGGTATTTGGTTTTTTACTTAACTCTCTTGCTCTCTCAACCAAAGAGTAAATAAGTTTTGCCGTTATCTTTCTATTTTCACTTGGAAAGATTTCGAGTGTGGCTCCGAATGCCCGCATGGTCTGAAGTTTTTCTTCTGCAAACGCATCGGAGGTTACAAAGTGCGCACGATAGCCCTTTGTTGCACAGACCATCGCTAAAGAACTCCCCGTGCTTCCACCGGTGTAATCAACCACCGTTCCTCCTGGTTTAAGCTCACCTCTCCTTTCAGCTCCTTCAATCATGGAGAGCGCCATCCGGTCTTTCATGCTTCCGGTAGGATTCGCACCTTCATACTTTACATAGATTTCGGCACAACCGGGCTCTGTTAGTCGTTCTAATTTTATTAACGGTGTTTTTCCTATTGCTTTCATTTATGGTGAGTTTATCGAACCATTCTTCGGGATTAATTAAATAGCACTGTCATGCACAGGCAAAGTTCTATATCAATACCTAAGATACGAGATGGTTGATATCCAGTTCATATTTTGCTGCCTAACGACTGCGATCACCGGGCAGTGTCATCTGCTCTTCTTGACCCGACGGTAAGTCGTCTCAACTGCTTTGGCTTCCATTCCCTCAGGATGGATGTTGTAGGCGGTGATCGTCAAATGGTCATCATCAAGCAGTTCGAATTCCGTTCTCCAGCCCCATTTCAGTTGATTCTCACCAACGTCGTATTCGCCCCGTACGGTGAAGCCGCGCTCAGTAGCCTTGCCTTCGGAGAACATAATGGCGTAGTTCATGTGAAAGTCGTCCACCCACGAGGATTGAAACGTCTTCGTCATAGAATTGAAGGCAATCAATTCTTCGCCGCGTCGCCGCTTTCCCTGTATCGTACCCTCGTAGGTATGACGAAGAAACCGACCATCAAGGACTCCGGTAATCTCGCCGGCGACCTTTGACTCGTCGGCTAACTTGCCCGGTTCGAACCAGGTTCGGCAGTTACCTTCCCATCTTCCGATCATTTTTTCGAACAACACTTTCTGTGACATGCGAGTCACCTTGGGAGTTGTTTGAGCGTTGTTCGCTTCCTGTGCTTGCGTGGAAATGCCTCCCTCCGCGCTCCGTTGCTGAAGCTCTGGCTTCGCGTCTAGGCGCCGAAGCGCTTCGACGCACAGGCGCGCAGGCAGGCCGTACGCAATCACTGCAAATGTTAAGACAACAACCTGCCTGACCGGCAGGCAGGCTTGGACAGTGTTCATGAAATCTCCTCTTGTATTGTTTATATGGTTTCCAGATTCACCCCGCGAGATAAATTCTTCCAACTATATCACAAGGTCTTCGTTCTAATCTCACGGGGTAAAATATCGCTCTCTGGTTATGTGTGAATTAGATCTGCCGCTCTACTTCGCTCCGGGCGGCCGGTAGGCGACCTTCTGTGCACGGCGAAGGGCGTCTAGGGTCTCCTCGACTGTGAGCAGCGGCGTGGTCTCGAATTTCGACAACGCACCACCGCCGGTGATCGCTATCCCGACTGCCGCCATCGAGACGTTTCCGCAGCGTCTTCGGCGAGGGCTAGCCACACAATGCCGAACTGTGACAATCCACCGATCAGAAATTTCCCGATTTTGCCGACAACTTGGTTGTCCATATTCCAATTGGCCACATGAATACATCGGGCAACAAATTCTAGCCTGCTGGTGGGAACGGATTGATTTATACGAAAATCAAATGCGAGTGAATAGAGAAGGGAAGATTTATTGTATGCGAGCAAATAGAGTTCTCCTTCGTCCCAAAGAAACAGACCTGTTGATATTGCTGCTCCAACCGCAAAGCCTAGCAAAGCTCCAGGTGGGCCACCCGATGAACCAATGATAGTAGATGCTTGAATTGTTCCAAGAAGGCTAATGGCGGTGCTGGCGGTTCTTTTTAATACCCTTAGTCGTTCTTCATCGAAGTAGGTGCCTGTGATTCTCTCATAATTTGAAACAACACGCCTCAAGAGTTCATCGTGCGAGTAAAGGTCTGAGCTCTTAAGAGTTGGAATAACTATGTCTTCCAATATTTGAAACTCAATTGACACCTTTGCAAATAGCTCAGCCTGTTGAAGTTTGCTCCATCGTTGATATTGGTCCCACCCTTCATAGGCAGCTTGTATTCCTTCAACCACACCAGCAAATCTGTCAAGTGAATAACGTAGGTTGGCCCTTGGTCCCCTAAGTGTCCCAATCCGTAGCAGCACTGTCTTGAATGACTCGCCGAGTTTAGTCATCAGTTGAGAGCGTACATTGGGATCCTTTGACAATTCTAGAATTCCAGATTGTGCGATCTTCTGTGCCCACTCTTCAACGAGGCGCTGATACTCTTCAGAATTCGACATCGTATAGTTAGCAGATAGGTCGTACAAAGTAAGTTCCCAAAGCTTCTCGATGTATCGTTGGTAAGCATCTGGGTTCACTCCAGACAGTAGTACTTCAATATCAAAATTCACAACAACAAGTCGAGGCGTGTGTATTCTATCGATTGCATAGTGGCCAAGTCCCCGTAGGAGGAAATTGGAGCTCGTGGGCAAATCGAGTAGCTGATCCAATGCTATCAGTTGTGCTTGTGTCTTCTCCGTCAGCGTCTTTAGTTCGGTTGAGCATTCTTGTGCAACAGCATCGAATGAAAACTTAAGGGATAACAACAAAATCAGCAAACAGCTCTTCATTTGAGTTAGAGTCTATTCCCACAATGCATACAATAACTCCCCTTAGAGGATGTCCTCTCCTTACATGTTGGACACTTAGGCCGGAAATCAAAAAGGGCCCACTGTGTCATGTAAATGGTGTCATCTCCGCAATTAGGACAGGTTTCAGAAGAAAAGGAATCTGTAAAACCACGACTTGCATCACTCCATCCATGTTCATACGTGTTGCTATAATGTCTTTCTGTTCCGCAAGCGGGACAGAAAAATTTGCCCGACTTGATTTTTGTTCTCATGTTAGGTCTCCTTTTTCATGTTGGACTGGCAACCATCCTTTGTCTCTTAGCGGTTGCGTATCAATATTTCAGTTCTACACATTGGGGGAATCAATGCTCAAAGTCTCCGTATCGAGCTTTGTATCCGCACTTTGGACAAATGACTATCTGATCCTCAAATTTACCCGATAGCACTTTAGCAAAGAGTTTTATCGGGCTTAAAGGATTCAGTTTCGTCGTCAACGGGTACTTGAGAATCACATACTCTTGACACTTCGGGCATTTTGCATAGTCTGACATATAGATCTCCTTTCATTGAGTTTGAGATTCAATGTTGTTTACGCTGTAGCACTGGCGTATTTTTCAAAAACTTTTGAGTACGCAATGAATGTATCATGCGCTGCCATAACCCCCCTATCAAAATAGTCGGAGTCCGTGATAGCTGTAAATTTTTGTCTTAGATATTCAGTCGCCGAGCAACCAGTAGGTTCGGTTCGAATTTTTGTTACCACATCTTCTATGTGCTCAATGATTACGTCTTTCAATGCTGCATCAACATCCGCAAGGTAGTTCTCACATGCTTCCTGTCCATGATAGGCAAGTAGCTGTGCTGCTATCAATGTGATGTTGACCGTCGTGTAACCGTCTGCAAAGTAGAAAGCATCCTCACGACCCGAGAAAGATTGCAAAAAGTTTCTGAACGAACTGGATTCAATATCTTTGTCTAAACAATCAATAACGAAATCCAACTTTGTAAGTCCCGTCATTTGTTTGAAAGTCCGCAACGTCTGATCAAAGATGGGTCGATTAAAAGGGGCTGCATGTGGGAGTTCTTTCGTCTTCAATTCGTGCCAATACTCTTCAATTGATTTCTTGTGTGACGATTCCATTACCTGCTCCTTTGCTATCGTTCCTATGGCGAGCAATATGCCGC
>JACQVI010000235.1 GCA_016209795.1 Ignavibacteriota bacterium | reverse complement strand
TCCGAGAACACCGCGTCGTACGGCTGCGACCAGAGCTGTGTAGCGTCACTGACTTTGATCAGTGCCGGATTGACCCGAACACGCACCCCGCCTTCTGGAGTCGTTCCCCATCGGATCGTTCCTTGCAACACATAGGCAACACCCAACTCGCTTCCGATTTGCTGCAAGGTCTTTGTCGTTTTCTTGTATTGCATGGCACTCGTTCGTGCGATAACGCCAAGGCCCGAAAGCCCCGACAGTCTGCTGGTGACTTCTTCCGTTATCCCGTCAGCAAAATACTCTTGTTCCGCTGTTCCGAGATTCTCAAAGGGCAAGACCGCGAGCATCTTGCGCGCTGGTTCGGTGGATACTGCCTCTGTTGATCCACGACGCATGAATAAAACAATCGCTGCGAGCACAATGACCATCAACAATGTTCCAGCCAGTACGATATACTTCTTAAACTGTTTTTTCGGTTGAGCTACCGGGACGGTCTGTGTAACAGATCGTGTCGTCGCATACCCTGCCCTGGCGTACTCGAGTTGTTTTCGTTCTCGTCGCAGGTCAGCTAAGAGATCATCGGCATGCTGGTAGCGATCTTGCTTATCCTTTGCCAACGCTTTGGAAACAATATGCTGAAGTTCTTGCGTAACTTTTTCATTGAACCGAGCTACGGGTGGAGGCTCTTCGTTGATGAGGGAATACATCAAAGCGGCATGATGCTCGCCCTTGAACGGAAGTCTACCTGTGAGAAGTTCATATAACACGACACCAAAGGAAAAGATATCAGAACGATGATCGACTTCCTCGCCCTGCGCTTGCTCAGGCGACATGTAGGCAGCAGTTCCAAGTGTTGAGCCAGCTTTTGTCAGTTTCGTTGCGCCCTTCACTTTTGCCAAGCCAAAGTCCATGATTTTCAACTGTCCCTTCGCCGTGATCATGATATTATCGGACTTGATGTCACGGTGTACGATCCCCTTATCGTGGGCAGCTACTAAACCGTCACATGATTGAATAGCGATATCCAACACTTTCTTTATTGAGAGTGGATCACCTGCCTCGATGAGCTTCTTCAAAGTTTGTCCTTCGACGTACTCCATCGCGAGAAAGATTCGGCCCTCGTGCTCATTGACCTCAAAGATGACGGCAACATTTGCATGAAGAAGAGCGGAGGCAGCGCGGGCTTCATGATAAAAACGTTCCTTCTCATTTACATCCGTGGACAGATACTGTGGCAAGAATTTCAGCGCAACGATCCGGTCGAGCTTGGTGTCGTGGGCTTTGTAGACCACACCCATTCCTCCTTCGCCCAATTTCTCGAGGATTTTGTAGTGTGAAATCGTTTGTTCAATCATAGATAGTTACTTTTTTTCATCAGTTCGATGTATTCCGGCTCGTTGCGGATGCTGTTAAGGTCTGGATCGCGTTTGATCCATTCATAGTACTCGAAGCCAGCGCGTACAGCTCCCTTCAAGGTGTCAATAGCCACGGCCTTCTCGCCGAGTTGAGCGTAGAAGCAGGCGGTGTTGTACATCATGAGCGGATCGTCAGGACTCAACTCAATGGCACGTGCTGCTTGCTGTTTCGCTTCCTCATTCCGTTTCGCACGCGCCAAGCCGATGGCATAGTAGATGGCTGCACGTGCGTCGTCAGGATGCTGCGAAAGGTAGCGAGGGTAGAATGCAAGCGCCTTCTCCAGCATCTCGTTGTGCTTTGCTATGTTGCCCAGCCGCTCGTAGATGAGGATGAGGTCACCGTACACGGTATGGAAATCAGGATTCAGGGTGAGTGCTTTCGTTAGGTAGTCAATGGCCTCGCGGTCGCGGTCAGTGATGTGGTAAATACGTCCAAGGATCCAGTAGCCATTAAAGTTGTTCGGATCGAGCTCGATGGCTTTGCGCACTGCTGTCAACGCCTCGTCGATCATTTTCTTGTTAAAGTACGCGAGCCCGAGCGATGCATAGGCGTCGGAGAGTGAGGCATCGTACATTATCGCCTTGAGACTGGCATCGATCGCCTTGTCGAGCCAGGACGTGTTACGATCGAACCGCTCGTACATGAGTGCGAAAGTCTGGCCCAAGCTGGCGTACGCATCGGCATAGCGTGGGTCGAGCTCGATCGCTTTCTGGAAGAGCTGGATTGCGAACTGGAAGCTTTTCTTGGTCGATTGGTCCTGGAAGTTCCGAGCGCGCAGGTAGCAGTCGTACGCTTCTGGATTCAGAGTAGAGCGTTTCGTCAGGACGACGTTTTCCGTCGGCGTCAGTTTCACCATCAGGGCCTCGACGATTTGTCGGGATACCTGTTCCTGAATATCGAAGACATCGGCAAGTTTACCTTTGTAGGTTTCTGCCCAGAGGTGGGCGTCGGTCTCGACGTCGATAAGCTGTGCAGTGATGCGAAGGTTATCTTGAAATTTTCTTACACTTCCCTCGAGAATGTAGCGCGTGCCGAGCTCCCCTCCGATTGTTTTCGTATCCTTCTTTGTCCCCTTGTATTGCATCGACGTTGTTCGGGAAATCACCTGGATTTCCTTCAGCTTTGAGAGATTGACAATAAGCTCCTCCGTGAGCCCGTCGATAAAGTAATCATCTTCCTTTTCCGGGCTAATATTCTCGAACGGGAGAACAGCAATCGTTTTCGTTTTTCCAGTTTGTTCTGCTGCCTCCATTCGAATTCGAGCCTCTTGAAGAGCTTTCAGGACCTCTTTCATACTTTGGTACCGTAATGTACGATCTTTTTGGAGTATTTTCATTACTACAGAATCTACCTGATGAGCAATTCTGCGATCGAGGGCACTGGGTGACGGTGGTTCCTCGTTTACGATCAAGTACATCAGTGCTGCTTCATGGTCGGCTTTGAACGGCAACTTGCCCGTCAGCATTTCATAGAGGATCACGCCCAGTGACCAGATGTCCGTCCGATGATCTACTGCCTCTCCGGCTGCCTGCTCCGGCGACATATAGGCTGCTGTGCCCACAGTCGTCCCAGTTTTTGTGATGCGAGTCTGACCTGCGAGCTTGGCGAGACCGAAGTCCACAATCTTTGTCACGCCATCCTCCGTGATGATGATGTTCGCCGGTTTCATGTCCCGGTGGACAATCCCCCGGTTGTGGGCTTTGCTCAACCCTTGTGCAACTTGGACAGCGATATCGAGAGCTTCCTTCGGCTTCACCGCTCCTTGGGAGATCTTCTTTTTCAAGGTTTCCCCCTCATAGTAGGCCATAGCAATGAACATCTGGCCTTCATCTGTTTCGTTCACTTCATGGATGGTACAGATGTTCGGGTGGTCAAGCGCTGAGGCGGCTTTTGCTTCGTGGATGAAACGTTGCTTCTCTTCTTCATCTGTACCGAAATGGGGTGGGAGGAACTTCAGTGCAACGAGACGATCAAGTTTAGTGTCTTGGGCTTTGTACACCACACCCATCCCGCCTTCGCCTAACTTCTCAAGAATTTTATAGTGCGAAATTACCTTACCAACCATGAATAGTCTCTTTATACTAAAATTTGCTCCTCTATCAAATGTCAATACATTGGCATGATGCCAAGGTTATACATGATAAACGCATAAATGTCAGCCGTCTGTTCAATAGCTTTGGTCGTGCTGCTTGCACCGTGGCCCGATCTCGTCTCAATGCGAATCAGCGCGGGCATGTCGCCGCTGTGTTTCTCTTGCAAAGTCGCTGCGTATTTGAATGAGTGTACCGGTACTACGCGGTCATCGTGGTCTGCCGTGGTGGTGAGAGTAGCCGGATATCGTACTCCCGCACGGATATTGTGCAGCGGTGAGTAAGCATACAGCGCTTTAAATTCCTCCTCGTTGTCGCTTGATCCGTAATCTGCAATCCAGTTCCATCCAATCGTGAACTTATGAAAGCGCAGCATGTCCATAACGCCAACTTGTGGGATGGCAACCTTGAACAAGTCCGGACGTTGATTCACGACGGCACCCACAAGCAAGCCACCATTCGAAGCTCCTTGAATCGCCAGCTTGTTCTGTGAAGTATACTTGTTCGCAATCAGCCATTCAGCCGCCGCAATGAAGTCATCAAAGACGTTTTGCTTCTTACGTTTGGTTCCGGCTTCATGCCATTTCTCACCATACTCACCCCCACCGCGAATGTTAGCAGAAGCATAGATAAATCCCTGTTCAAGAAGAGCAAGCCGAATGGAAGAAAAAGAAGGTGAAACGATGCTATTGAATCCACCGTAGCCATACAGTAACGTTGGATTTTGTCCATCCTTCTTGAGACCTTTCCTATACATGATGAACATGGGAATGCGCGAGTTGTCTTTGCTGTGATAAAAAATCTGCTCGGTAACGTAGTGTGCTGGGTTGTAACCCGGAATTTCCGGTGTGCGGAATAGAGAGCTTTTCTGAGTAGCGATATCATACCGGTAAATCGTTGGCGGGAAGGTAAATGAAGTAAATGTATAGAACACAAACTCGTCGTCTTTCTCGCCGGTAAATCCTCCGGCATTCCCAAGATCGGGAAGCCGTACTTCATGTTCCAGCTTCCCATCCAGACTATACACATAGGCTCTTGTGGTAACATCTTTCACATACGTGACAAACAGCTTTCCACCCGCCGTTACAGCACTCTGAATCGGCTCCGGCTTTTCAGGCAAGATCTCTTTCCAGTTTTTCTCATCCGGGTTTTGTGGATCATACAGAATGACCCTGCCGTTCGGTGCGCTCCTGTTGGTACGAATCAGAAACTTCTCACCAATGTTATCGATGATGCCAAAATTGTCGTCGCCAATTGTACCGATAATCGGCGTGAACGCCTTCTCGCCTTTCGAGACATCACGGTAATACAGTGCATTGCCCTTTGTGCCTTTGCCTCGCTCTGAGACGGAGAGAATCGCAAAACGCTGGTCTTCAGTCGTGCTGACGAAATGAAACCGCTGAGGATGTGCCGGATCTTCGTAGACCAATTCGTCTTGCGACTGTGATGTGCCGACTCGGTGATAGTACACTTTGTGATTTTCGTTTTTTGAGGAGAGCTCCTTGCCCTTTTCAGGAACCTCATAACGGCTGTAATAAAATCCATCACCTTGCCAAGAAATGTTGGACACTTTAATCCACTTCAATGTATCGGACGATGTCGTTCTCGCTGTCATGTCCATCACACAATACTCCTGCCAATCCGACCCACTCCTTGAAATTCCGTATGCAGCGTATTTGCCATCTTTTGAGAGAACGAATGTACTTAGGCGCGTCGTGCCATCGACTGAAAACGCATTTGGATCAAGAAGGACTTCCGGCTTTCTATCCAATCCCTTTTGAATGTAGAGGACGCTCTGGTTTTGCAGCCCCTCGTTCTTATAGAAGAAAAAGTATTCTCCCTTCCTGAACGGAGCCGAATACTTGGGATAATCATAAAGTGTCTCGATGCGTTCTTTGATCTTTGTGCGATAAGGAATCTTTTCTAAATAGGCAAACGTCATGGTATTTTGCTCTTCGACCCATTTGGCAGTTTCAGGGGAGTTGTCGTCTTCGAGCCATCGATACGGATCGGTCACCTCGACACCGAAATACATATCTGTGTGATTCACTCTCTTGGTGACTGGGTATTGCAGCTTTTGTGCACTTGCTGGCAAGTAAAGTATTCCAATCGCAATGGATATCGTAGCGAGAGATGCTAAGACTGTTAGTGACTTTTTCATGTTATGTTCCTTTTAATGATCTTCTGCAATTGTTATTTTCTTGAACCACTTTAATTTTGGCTACCGTATGGAAAGAGAACAATTTTTTGAATAGGACTTGTGATGACTTTATTGCCAAACTCCAAACATAACCCACATGCCGCAGCGATGTCAATTTTGATTGCACTACCACCCCAGGTACAGCCATTAATTTTCACTTTCATGGGTGAAAGACCCTTGCGGTCGAACCAGCCGCCGGAGACATGGATATTTCCGTTCGACTGAACGTGAAGCCTGTAGATGGAGTTGCAGGTTTTCACAATCAGCCAATCACCGGGATGCAAGTTAGCCTTGTACACCTGTCGAAGGTTGTTAGCCTGCTTGACGAGAGTTGCAAGGCTAAGTCCATAGCGTGTCATACCTGTCTCTTCATTCATACTTATTTCTTCTCAACGAGTTGTCTACGACTCATAGTGAAATCCTTCTTTTCATCTATTGAGTTCGATGCTTCTTACCTTTGAGGATAAAAACAGCAACTATGGTATTGTAGTTTTGGCGTCTCCTTAGCCAGTTGCTTTGACAATAAAAACTGTAATATCGTCGTGTTGCGAGACACCTTTGGCAAAGCTCTTTATTTCATCGACAATTTTCTGGAGAAGATTCTCTGCCGAGTTGCCAGCATGTTGAGTAACAATTGTTTGGACACGTTCGATCCCAAACATTTCTTGCTGACTATTGATGGCTTCATTCACTCCATCGCTGTAAAAAATCATACAGTCGTTAGGTTCCATCGTGATTGTTTGTTCTTCACACCGAATGGCATCAGTAAGATTCAGCGCCATCCCACGTACTGCAAGCATTTCCGTCGTCTGCGACTTGCTGCGGTAAAACAAAGGGTAGCAGTGTCCGGCGTTCGAGAGTGTAACTGTTTTTGCCCCAGGATTGACAAGAGCAAGCATCATTGTAATAAAGGAGTTCTTGGGGATACTCCGCCGCAGAATGAGATTACTTTGCCGAATCTGATGTACCGGCGAATCGTGCTGCAGTGCCTGAGAATAGAGAACCCCTTTCCCCAACGTTGCTAAGAGTGCAGCCGGTAATCCCTTTCCAGCTACATCTGCAATGACGATTTCGTATGAGTGCTCGTCCACGCGAATGATGTCGTAGAAATCACCTCCAATCTCATGCGCTGGAAGTGTTGTAGCAGCAAATTCAAAATTAGCCACGCGTGGCAATTCTGTCGGAAGAAGATTCATTTGCACCTCGCGTGCTGCAATCAGTTCTTTCTCCAACTCCATTTTCTTTTGCTCTTCTTCGTAGAGCCGAGCATTTTCCAAGATTTGTGCTGACTGTGATGCGATAATAGCCAGGAGACGTTGATCATCTTGAGTAAACGTTCCATGATCTCGCTTATTAAACACTGTAAGTATTCCAATCAACCGATTCTTCACCAATAGCGGTACGCACAGTAGGGAGTGCAACTCTTCCTCAACTTTGACACCGGAAAATCGCGAATCAGTTGTCATATCATTGGAAATGAGAGGCTTCTTATAAGTCATCATCCAGCCAAGGATATTTTGATTGAGATGGAATCGTGGGTGGTCTGTTGTTGAGTCACGTGCCCGAACAAGCGTCCGCATTTCTGTCGCAGCTCCTTCATCAACCAGAGTAATCATCCCTTGCTGCCCGTGTGCAGCTTTAACCGACCGCTTGACAACACTCTCGATGACGGCATCGAGACTCATCGTCGAGCTAATGACACGAGAAAGCTCGTTAAGAATCGAAAGTTCATCGACAGCTTTTCGGAGCCGCTGGTTTTCTTCTAACAGCTGGGCTACCTGATCCACGATTTATACTACCTTACGATGATAGAAGTAATGTATTCAATAATTTATCGAATAGTATTACCAAACACAACCTCCCTGAATTACAAAGCCACGCCTACCTATAAAATTTAGCCCTGGAATTCCCAAAATGAAAAAGGCGCCCACCTGACATAGCAGACAAGCGCCGTAGGAACACCTAACAAGAGCTATGCAGGCATTGATGCCTTTGGTTTGCCGCCGTACACCATTGCTACAACAACACCGAGAATGATATACTGAATTACTCCGTAGATAAACCACTGGAGTGCCAGGGAGTATGGGATAGGCATTGCAGCATAGGTATCGTATGCCATTGGAATCGACATCAGCATACCGACATAAAATCCGTACCGCACTCCTTCCCCCATACCCTTTCCTTCATAGCCCTTTGAGAAGATTAACGTGAAGAAAAAAGAGACTATTGCAGCTGTCACAAAGTGAATCCAGAGCTTGGCTTCCATTTCTGGTCTCATCATGCTTGCCATAGATTCAGACCGGTATGTTCCACCCAGCAGAACTTCATGGATGATGAAGTTTGTCACTACCATCACAACAAATACGGCGATAAACCCCACCCAAAGTTTTTTATTCATACTTTCTCCTTTGAAAGTTAATAAAATAATGAATTAGTGTACAAATTCGGCACAATGCTACGAAAGAAATCGATGAAAGTCAAGTTTTTCCATCAGGAAGGTTTACTGAGTACTTTTTAACTATATTTATCAGCGTTACTACGGTAATAACGTATGGAATCAAGACGACACAATAGAATACTAACGGTAATTGTTTTACCTGTTTGGGTGGTTTACCTTGTTTTAATTTGGGTATACCGGTTTATTCCATCGGTGGATTATCCTGAGTGGTTGTTTCAAGCAAATATCCTTTTGCACTACATAGACCCAGAAAGCAGCTTTTCACAATGGTACGATTTGATTCCAGCCCCAGTCCCGAACGCAGGTTTTGTTCTCCCAACTGCATTACTCTCAGTCTTTATCCCCATCGAAACTTCCGGAAAGATAATTCTCTCTTTGTACATCATCTGGTTTCCACTTGCAGTGAGGTCATTCTACAATTCCATCGGTCAACATCCATGGTACTGGGTGATTGGAATTCTGCTCTTGTTCAACATATCATTTTTTAACGGTAACCTTAGTTTTCTCATTGGACTTTGTCTGCTGTTTTCAGCACTTGCTCGTTGGGAACGAAGAAAGGGACGTTTCAAATTCCGTGATTACTTTACCGCAGTTGTGATAGCGTTCATGATCTTTCTTTCCCACGCAGTCTGTGCGCTGGTCTACCTCTTGTATTGTCTTGTTCGGGTTTTCGAGAAGGGAAGCAAACCAACTGAAAAAAGAGTTGTTGCTGTAAGTGCTATTGAAATCCTAACTCTCACTGCACTGTACTTGGTGACCAAACCAAAGGATAGCATGATCACCGTAGTGAATTGGCTGCCGGATTTACAGTACCGCGTCTTTCTTCTTACGAAACCGTTTTTCATTGGATGGGCATATCCGCCGTTTGAGTTTTCACTGTTTCGGTTTCTTATCACTTCTTTTTTCGTTGTCGTCGGTTTAACTATGACTGCATGTGCATTCCGCTCTGTGAAAGAGAAGTTCCCTCAATCTGCAATTGCAAAATTAACTGTTGCAGTAACGCTCCTGATGTTTCTTGGACCAAAACACATCTTCGGAATTGCAGAACTTTCGCACCGTTTTGCTCTCATTTGGTTCCCTCTCATGATTGGATTTACAAGAATTCCTTTGAGGCTGAACTCAGTTGTCATTTGGACTTTGATTGCTCTCACGTACGTTACAACAGTCGTTCGCTTGAAAGACTACCATGATTCAAGTCTGATCATCAGTAAGCGACACGAGTTCCTTCAACAACATATCGAACCGGGTTATCCGCTGTTGACACTGGATGATGACCTTGGTGAACGCAAGGCACAGTTTCATCACTTAGTTCCAAAGGGAGTGAGCTTTACTTTTCAAGCTGATTACTTCATGATGAATGGAGGGTACAACCCGTTCTCGTTTCCAACTGCATTTTTAGTACCTCGTGATACGTTCATTTTCCTGTTCTACAACCTGACGACAAAAGGTGGATTAGACGGGGTACTCGGTTTGAGGGGGACGGATATCCATGACCAGATCAGGTACATCATTATTGATACAGCCTCAGATTGGGGAACGAGACTGGCTAATGGACTCGCACCACATTTTCGTATCATCTCAGAAGCAGAGGTAACAAAAGGAGTGCGAACAATTATCCTTGAGAGGGCTTCCCTAAACGCTTAGAAATATTCTGAAGCTTGACGTCCGGCAAGGAGGTCGTTGAATTCATTAATCCTTTTATTGGAGGCAACACTTAGATCAACTTCTACAGCCGTTTTACCAGTCTCTTTATCATCCATCCTAACCAGTATTTCACCCTTCGGTGAAACGATTTCACTCTTTCCAATGTAGGTCAAATCAACACCGCCGCGATTTTCTCTACCGACTCGATTTGCGGTTGCTGCAAAGATCCGATTTTCCAAACAGCGCGTGACCATTGCATCGGGACAGTAGGGAAGGACAAGGTTGGAAGGGTGGGCAATAAGCTGGGCACCTTTCAGGGCAAGTGTTCGAGCGCTTTCAGGATACATCCAATCGAAACACACCATCATTCCAACTTTACCAAAAGGGAGATCGAAGACAGGAAACCCTAAATTCCCTGGAGCGAAGAATAACGTTTCTCTATAATACAGATGAACCTTGCGATACACACCGATTAGCCCTTCAGGTCCAACAAATGCAGCGGAATTGTATAATCGGTCTGACTTCTCAGCAAAACCATACACAACATAACACAGCTTCTTCTTCGAAAACGCTGAAATTGATTTGTAAGTCATTCCATGTACAGGCTCGGAGAGTTTGTTTACTTCATTCGCGTCAATAAAATTGTAGCCAGTGTTAAATAACTCTGGAAGAACATACAGATCAGCATGTTCATTCTCCATGAGTAATAGCGCCTGTTTGATATTGGTTTGAACATCTCCAAAGATTGGATTAGTTTGAACTACTGCAAGGCGCATACACTAAGATACCCTCAATTGCATTCATTTCCAAAAGAACCCTCGCTGTCTCCGATCTTCTCTAAATGACTCCAGCGCTTTAAAGTTAAGCTTGTAGATTGAAATGCCCTTTTCATCAATAGGTTGGAAGAACTGATCGGGATTGAGAAGTGTTGGATCCGCAAAGCCACCAACTCCACAGGTGCGATATTTAGGAAGCGTCGATTGTTCACCCCAATCACTGATGCCAACGTAGACACCAAACTCGTAGGCACGAGAGATGGCAAGATGATGCCAGAGTGACCGTGAGTATTCTCCCTTCGGCTTTCTGCTGACAGAGAGCGACGGAACAAGAATGACATCGGGTAGTTTTGTTGCTTTCAAGATAATGTCAGAATACCAAAAGTCAGCGCAAATCAGGATGAGAAAGCTTCTACCATTGATTGTGACCTCGCCGAATGATTCTCCCGGTGAGACATGGTTTTGCTCGTTGAAGTATGGGCGCAGCTTTGAATAGCTGCCGATCTCAATTCCATTCGCATCGATAATTGAGCCAACGTTAATCCGTTTGCCATCAACTTTCCGATGGTATGAGCCTCCAACAATGGTACATTGTGCTAAGCTCGCAAGCCTCCGAAGATAATTCTGATATGGCTTTGGATCACCCTCAAAGGTAAAGTGTTCTGGAAGAAGAATGATGTCGTCTCGAGACAGCTCCTCACACACCTTTTTAATCAACGATTCGACGGCATTCAGATTATGCTCAGTGTCGCCTGCATGGAGTGTTGGTTGAAGAAGTACAAGGTTCAATGTTCAGTTTCCTGATGCTATTCGACTTTTTCAAAAAATACTATTCCTTACGTCCACAGGCAAGAGAATAGCACCACTTTGACCACAGCAGTACCTGAATCACCTACCGTACTTCCCTCCTGTGCAGAGGCAGGTGAAAAGTGAATGTCGTTCCAGCATTCTCACGGCTTTCGACATGGATTGCCTCACCGTGGAGTTCCAGGATTTTCTTGACGATGGCTAAGCCCAAACCAGCGCCATCGCTTCTCGTGCGAGGACCTCGCGCACGATAAAAGCGATCGAAGATATGTGGAAGCTCACTTAATGGAATGCCACAGCCTGTGTCGGATACCTTGATCTGAATCTTAGAATTTACCTGAACAAGCTCCAACATGACCTGTCCATTTTTCCGTGTATAGTTCAAAGCATTTTCAATGAGATTCTGTAACACTCGATCAATCATTCCAATATCTGCACTGACAAGGGGGAAATCCTTTTCAAAGCTAGTTTTAAGAACGACACCTTGTTTTTCCGCCTGTGGCTGAAACTTTTGTGTAACATCTTGAACAAGCTCGGTAAGAGAAAATGGCTCTATGGCGGGCAGCGTTTGCTTTGCCTCGAGTTTGCTCAGCTCGAATAATTCCTGCACAAGCTTGTTAAGTTTCAGTGTGCTATCAAGAATGGTTTGCAGATATTGCTGGCGTTCATGTGCAGAAAGGACACCGTTTTTCATCATTACAGTTTCGATGTATCCTTGCATGGAGGATAGCGGCGTTCGTAAATCATGGGAAACATTAGCAATAAGCTCGCGACGCATTGAGTCCATAGCCGCTAATTCATCCATGTGCCGCTGGATCGTATCAGCCATCTGGTTGAACGCCTGTGCAACGTTTCCTATCTCATCGTGTGTCTGTACAGGAATTCGCTGTGAGAGATTACCGCTTCCAAATGCACTCACCGCCTTTGTTAGGTTTCGCAACTGTTTTGTCAGATACGCTATGCTCACAAGTCCAATCAGCGCCGCGGCAACCAGACTGATCAACAGTGTTCGCACACCTAATTGAAGAATATAGTTTTGCTGGATAAACTGCAGGGCGGAGTCATACTCCTCTCCGCCTAGAATGACGTAAACATACCCCATCTGTCTGCTGCCAAGCAGAAACGGTACAGCAGAAAATACTTTTTCCTTATGAACACCTCTGGGATCGTCTCCCATGGTGAATTTCTTGCCTTCGACCTGAAGAAACTTCTGTATCGGCTCTATCGCAACATGATCAACTTTCAAATCTTCCAGAGATGTTGATGCAAAAAGAATTCTTCCTGTTGTATCAACGAGATAGATCTCTACACTCGGGTTCATCTCACGAACTTTATGAAAAACCCTGGTGATCTCACGCTGGTCAAGCGAATCTTGAGCATACGGCTGAAGAAGAGCCGCGATGTACTTTGCAAATTCGCGATGGAGTCTCTGATTGCCCTCCTGAAAATACATTTCAGCAGAAAACAGCGTCAGGAAGTTGAATGCAATGCCAAGGAGGAGCAGCACCATCAAAAAGACAAAAGAGATTTTCCAGTAAAGGCTTTTGAACAATGGTTTACGCATGACGAGATTCAAGTTCTTCGGGTTCCACAAAACGATAACCAACACCCCAGACCGTTAAAATATACTTTGGCTGGGAAGGACTCTGCTCTATTTTCGACCGCAAACGATTAATATGGGAATTGACCGTGTGATCATATCCATCAAACTGATAGCCCCAGACAAGATCAAGTAATTCCTGGCGTGAATATGCTCGACCGGGATTCTTCATGAACAGATGCAACAAATCAAATTCTTTCGCTGTTAGCTCGATCTTTTCGCCATTGAGAACGACTCTTCGCTTCTCAGGCTCGAGGGTAATCTTACCGATCTCGAGTACTTTCTTTTCGGTCTGATGCTGCTCTTTTTGTGTCACCTCGACGCGGCGCAAGATAGCTTTCACCCGTGCAATAAGCTCGCGAACACTGAAGGGCTTTGTCAGATAGTCATCCGCCCCCAACTCGAGTCCAAGCACACGGTCAAATTCTTCCGAACGTGCTGTCAACATAAGAATCGGGATTGTGCGATTGACAGCACGAAGCTCCTTACATACTTCGAGACCGCTTAAACCGGGAAGCATGAGATCGAGAATAATCAAATCATATTTTTCCGACAGAGCTTCGTGGAGACCATCCTCCCCCTTTGAAATTTTTGTGACAGCACAACCCAGGTCTTTGAGATGAATTTCCACAAGGTTGGCAATAGCAGCGTCGTCCTCTATGATGAGCACACGTTTCATAAGACTTCTTCTATAAGATAGGAAAAATCTTCACAAAAGTATCACAATCAATAAACAGTTCAACAGCAACATCCGTTTCGGCAACAGCAAAAAGTTATCATTCCGTGAGATTTTTGTGAACATGTCTGACTATCTTGACAAGCAATTCATTTTATCTATCAACCATAACAAAAGGAAATTCACAATGGTACGAATCACGTTAACTCTTGGTTTGTTGTCACTGGCGCTTAGTGCTTTGACATATTCACAAGCACTGCCTCGTCCCGAATCGTGGGCAGATTGTGAACGATTTGCTGGCGTCGTAGCACCGAATGCCCTGCCAGTTGAGGGGAATTTTGATAAACTCTATATGATGCCCGGGCACACTTTCAAGGATGGCGTTCCGCTCATTTCAGAGTCAAAGCCGGGAGATGCGGATTACAACGGCGGACGATGGCATTTGTACGTCCTTAAACGAGATGCCAATGCAAACAGGTATGCAAATGCCTGTCGAGTCGAAGACTTAGATCTGAATGATTTCGAGCCGACGGATAAGTATTTTACGTGTCCGCTACTTCCGAGACGAGGACATTAGCAAATTATATCTCTCCTCTTCGGGAAGGAGATATACTATCAAAAAGTAGGGCAATCCCGTTTTATCGAGATTGCCCTACTGTGTCATTTATTTCCTGCTTCTCTCTCCGAGGGTTTGACAATCACCGCCGGAATATCAAGATTCTTTACCATTGTATTGAATGCTGCAAGATCAGTCTCAAGAACTTTCTTATACTTCACAAGCTCTTCATATAACTTTCCTGACAATTCATTGAACACATCATACGCTTGTTTTGTTGGCTTCGTATCTGCACTGGAAACTACACCGGAAAGTGAGGCAATCTTATCATTGAGTTTGATAGGATAGTTGAGCGCATCCTGTCCACTTTTAATCTTGACCTGAATGATTTCCTCCTCGATAGTTTTAAGTGTATCGCTCAATTTCCTCAAAATCTTTTTGACAGTGTCCTTCATCGGATGTTTTTCTAACCGCTTCACTAACTCCTCAGTTTGTTTACGGATATCGCGGATCGTGTTCACCGCTTCATGAGCTTCTGATACCTTATCCCGAATTTCAATCAGAAAGTCAAATTGCTCCTTGAATTCTTCAGGAGTAGTTTGAAGACGAGAATCTTTCTTGATTTCAAACGTCTGCGTCCAGCTTTTCTGCCCAATGACCAATCGAACCTGATATGTTCCAGGCATAGCACGTGGCCCACGAGTCGAACCTCCCCACATGATGGCACCGGGAACTTTGACGGCATCCGGGTAGCGCATATCCCAGACGAAGGGGTTCATGCCTGTATCAACAGGTGCTCTGGGTTCCTCTTCACCTGCTTGCTGTCGATCAGCACCTTCTCCACTTTTCTTTTCTTCTCGCTTTCCCAAAAATGATTTGATGAGATTTCCTTGCTCATCGAGAAACTCTAACTTAAGCGTATCTTTGTCCTTCGGTTTGCTTCGCAGGTAATAGTTGACCACAACACCGCTAGGGGGATTCTTTCCAATTGCAAGCCCCGGACGCTCAAACGTGAAGCCACCCGTGCGATAAGTGCCTCGAGGCTGATAGAGATAGACATCAGACTTCATCAGTCCATCTTTCAAATGATGCAGCGGTGTAAGATCATCGAGAATCCAGAATGATCTGCCATGTGTAGCGACAACCAAATCTTTTTCTCGTGCTTGGACCATCATATCGTGGGTTGGAACGGCTGGAAGATTCAATTGTAATGGCTGCCAGTTCTCTCCATCATCAAATGAAACGTACACGCCACGCTCTGTGCCGGCATATAGCAACCCTTGTCGGTTTGGGTCTTCCCGCACCACATGGACAAAGACATTTTCGGGAATGCCGTTCACAATCTTTCTCCATGTTTTTCCAAAGTCTTTTGTCCTGTAGATGTACGGTTGAAAGTCATCCAATTTGTAGCGCTTCGCAGCAACGTAGGCAGTGCCTGCATTATATGGAGACGCATCGATGATGCTGATGAGAGACCATTCCGGTAAACCGCCTGGCGTGACATTCTTCCACATTGAGCCTCCATCCTGAGAAACATGTACCAAACCATCATCTGAACCTGCCCAGAGAACGCCTTGCTTCACAGGTGACTCGGCAAAAGTGAAGATGGTGCAATAGTACTCAACGCTGGTGTTGTCTTTCGTAATTGGTCCACCGGAAGATTTCATCTTACCGGTATCGTTGCGCGTGAGGTCGGGGCTGATTACTTCCCAGTTTATGCCCTCATCGGTAGTTTTGAAGACATGATTTCCGGTCGCGTACAGAACATGTGGATCGAATTTCGAGACGACAATCGGATATGTCCACTGGAAGCGATACTTCATTGCATTGGCACCCCCACCCATAGGATTCTCGGGCCAGACGGTGATCTCTTGCTCCTGCTTGGTACGATGATCGTATCGAGTCATATATCCACCATAACTACCGGCATAGATGATGTTCGCATCTTTAGGATTGACGGCAATGTAACCGCTCTCTCCACCACCAACATCATGCCAATCCGATCTACCAATACCGAATCCAGTGGTGCGACTCGGGATTTTAATCGTGCTATTGTCTTGCTGAGCGCCATAAACATTGTATGGAAATTCGTTGTCGATAATAACATGATAAAACTGTGCGGTAGGAACATCCTGTTCAGTCCATGTTTGTCCACCGTTATAAGTTACTGCAGGGCCCCCATCGTTGCCGTTGATCATCCGCATGGGATTGTTCGGATCGATCCAGAGATCGTGATTATCACCATGTGGAACGGAAATGGTCGTCAACGTCTTTCCACCATCTACTGATTTAAAGAACTGCACATTGAGAATATATACTCCATCAGGATTTTTGGGATCTGCATAGATGTGAGAGTAATACCACGCCCGCTGACGAATGCGGCGATCGTCATTGATGTTCGTCCATTTCTTGCCGCCATCGTCGGATATGAATAAGCCACCCTCTTCAGCTTCAACGCTTGCCCACACTCGATTCTGCTTTGCTGGAGAGACTGCAATGCCAATTTTTCCCTTGATACCTTTGGGCAAGCCTTCATTGTTAGTAAGTTCAGTCCATGTCTCCCCACCATCAACGGATTTCCAAAGTCCACTTCCTGGACCACCACTCGACATACTCCACGGATTACGATATGCTTGCCACAGTGCCGCATAGATGAGACGAGGGTTAGTCGGATCGATGACAAGATCGACCGCACCAGTGCTGTCGTTTTTGAACAACACTTTTTGCCATGTCTTACCCCCATCTTTCGAGCGAAATACACCACGATCTTTATTGGGACCAAACACATGTCCGAGTGCGGCTACATAGACAAAATTTTCATCTCGTGGATGAACGCGAATCTTACTGATTGTCTGTGCATCTTTCAAGCCTATAAACTTCCATGTCTTCCCTGCATCTTCCGATTTGTACACCCCTTCACCCGGCATTGCGTTGCCTCGAATACATGCTTCACCCGTGCCAGCGTAAATAACATTTGGGTCAGACTCTGCAACAGCAAGTGCCCCAACGATACCAATTTTTAAGTGACCATCGGAAACATTTATCCATGTGCTGCCGCCGTCTTCTGTGTTCCAGATACCACCACCTGTCGCGCCGAAATAAAACGTGTAGGGTTGATCCTTGTGTCCAGCCACAGCTACAGACCGTCCCCCACGAAACGGACCAATCTCTCGCCACCGCATTTTGTTGTAAAATGTTGTGTCGTGCTTGAATAAGCTCTGAGCAATGAGCGGTGAGCTGAGAGCGAAGAGCAAAGAGTTGAGAACGCAGAGCAGAGAGAGGGGAGCTCTTTTGAATGTCAAATATGGGATGTTCGATGTTAGCATGATGAAACCCTTTGTATGGTTAAGAAAACGATGAATTTTTGGCGCCGACCAACCGTCATGCGAAATACTCCAAGCTATTGTTGGATTCCGAGCACCCCGACTTAACGGGGAGATGACGGATTGGCGAAGTGTAGGAAATATAGGAAATGTTGGAGAAAAGAGAAAACCTATAAACTATTTGTTTCTTTCATTTTTTCTTTTTAGAATGTCATTTGCTAATCATACCTTGCACACCATATTTGAGGATGTAACCATGAAAACTCAACGACAAATTAATTGGCTCGAAGCGCTTCAACCGCTGTTTAAGAAGTATCGAGGGAAAAAGCATCCTCTCACGCACGAAAACCGCTATCAATTAGTGGTCAAGGTCATCCTCTCAGCACGCGACTCCGATAAGCACATTAATGAAATTGCTCCTGCATTGTTTAAAGAGTATCCATCAATAAAAGAGTTGGCAACTGCAAAATCCGATGATCTCTATCCGTTCATCGGAAGCGTTACAAACTTTGCTAACAAAGCAGCGTGGCTCGTTGAGTTAGCAAAAACTCTTGGTGAAGATAAATACATCCCTAAGAACTTGGAGGGTTTAACAGCTCTTCCCGGTATTGGAAGAAAATCCGCAAACGTGATTATGAGTGAATCTGGTGATGAGATGGAAGGCGTCATTGTCGACTTGCATGTGCTGCGAGTTGCACCGCGACTTGGAATTGCAAAAGGAGCCAATCCTGAAAAAATTGAAAAGCAGTTGATGGAAAAAATCCCACAGAAATACTGGAAACCGCTTGGAATGAGTTTAACATACCTCGGACGAGAACTGTGCCGACCCACTAATCCTCGTTGCCCTGAGTGTCCGATGAACCCTGTGTGCGAATATTATCAGAAACAAAAGTAGCAAATGTTTTTTTCTGTCCATTTGGATTTAGTTGAAATTATCCGTATCTTGATCTCGCAATCAACAGTACACCGTTGTTTTCCGCAAGGAATGATGTTATTGCCGAAAGGTGGTGACATCAGGCTTTTAAGATTATGCTGATGTGAAGCAAGAGCCTTTGAGAGGTGAGCGTAGCAAAAGCAGTGAAAGTCGTAGGAATGGTGAAGTTGTGAATGCCATGACCTGCGATTTGTCATTTTAGGAGCAACACAATAGATGTACCTCACCTCCCAGAGGATCGGGAGATCAATCAAAGCAAGAAAGGATATGTTCCATGGAAAAAGGAACAGTAAAGTGGTTCAACGGAGCCAAAGGGTACGGCTTTATCACTCGCGAGAAGGGTGATGATGTGTTCGTACATTTCAAGGCGATTGCCGGCGACGGATATCGAAACTTGACAGACGGCGACCGTGTCGAGTTTGAAGTCGAACACGGACCGAAGGGCCTCCAAGCCACGAACGTCTCAAAGATCTAACGATCGTTGGACTGAATAAGAAACCCCATCCCTGCACTGAGCGGGATGGGGTTTTCTGTTTTTAGTTAGACTCTTTTGGACTGACAACGACCTTTTATCCGCCGAAGTCCCACAAAGCGAGACGCAGGCGGAACTCCCCCATACAGTCGACCGGATAGTACTCCACCTTCGTTTCACTACGGCGGACAGGTCCGCCTGAGCACGAAGTGCGTCGGCGGACAGGCATCGGTTCCCTGCGGGGCTTAACTTCTCTGTTCGGAATGGGAAGAGGAGTTGAGCTCGCAGTTCCTGGCTAAAGACGGCTACTTCAGTTGAACAGGACTACCGGTGAACTCCCATTCCCCAGTAAGCGACTTAGTTGCTATTGCTTCAGTGGGATCTCCGTGCACCAAAAGGTACAAAAAATACAGATCTTGAATGCATTGGCAAATTTCATCCATCTTCCTTCCTAAGGTATCAATCAGTTTCCAATCGATTTGGGCTATCGAAATCGAATACCACCCTTTTCGCTTACCCCTAAATATAGGGAAGACCACTTCCTGTCTTTCTTTATCGTTTAGAAACAAACTTCCGTGTTTAATTTTGTTGTAAACGTTAACCAACGAAGCACGTTCATAACTTTTTCGTATTCGACTTTTACCAATCTCTCTCAAAAACGAGATGAGTGAATCAAGGAATCGCAAATAGGCATACTCCTTTGCTACATCATTGTCAAAAAAGTTTGCTGCTTCAAGATGTGCGGAGAGCAGCCTGATCCGTTCACGACTTGGAAGTCCAAGTTTTTTGATCAAAGATTCACGCGTACATCGGCTCACATGCGCCATCATTTTTCTTGAAGAGAATGGACTCCCTTTCCCTTCTTTGACATCAACCTTCAAGTATGCCTCAAGTGGGGTAAGAGTTGGATCATCGCGCAACAGTCTCAGCGTCCAATACGCCATTAACAAATCCTCAGTTGCACCCACAAATTGTTCAACCGTCGAAACAACTGCTGCTGCACGCTCTTCTTGTTTTAGGGACGTGAAATTGTGAACTACCTGATGCACAGTAAAAAGACGTCTCTTGCTGTTCAACATAATGAATTGTGGTAAGAATTTCGTCTCGTTCAGCTTTCTCTGTGCTGAAAATCTTTCTGATGTCATTTTCAAACCTAATCAGAACACATGCTTCTCATGCACAGTCGTATAAGAATGAAGCTC
>JACQVI010000233.1 GCA_016209795.1 Ignavibacteriota bacterium | reverse complement strand
TCCCGGGTTCAAATCCCGGCATCCCGACTGCTCATTTTCAGGATTTTTTTTGCAAATCACCTTTTGTTTAACAGTTTACCCTGCATATCACTCTTACAACCCCTGAAAATGTAATATAGCTCACTCAAAAGCCCGAAAAAATTACCTGTCTGTTGCTTTTTTGGTTTGTTTTCGTTAACTTGACAAGCGTTTGTTTAGAAATTTTTGTTTTACTCATAATCTTTGCAAAGGAAACCATTATGGCTGAAAAAAGCCGTATTTTAGTTGTGGACGATGAAGATGCTTTAAGAACTGTTTTAAGTAGCGAGCTTTCAGGTGCTGGATACGAAGTTTCTACAGCCTCAGACGGCGAAGAGGCGGTGTCGGTCGTCCAGAACAGGAAATTCGACTTGGTGCTTCTTGATATTAAGATGCCAAAAATGGACGGCTTTGAGGTGCTGAAATTTGTCAAGAAAAATTTCCCGACCATCAAGATCATCATGCTCACGGGGTTTGCCGATCTCAAAAACGCTATCGAATCCAAAAAACATGGCGCTGAAGATTTTGTCAGTAAGCCGTATGATCTTGTTGATTTATTGACAACAATCGAGCGCGTATTGAGTGAGTAATTCATTCCTGTAGTTCCATTTCAGGTATAGCAGGCGATGCCGCAGCGCTATAAGATTCTCATTGTTGATGATGAAGCTGCAACGACAACTCTCCTCAAGGAAGAATTGGAAGCGCACTATGATGTTGATCTTGCCTTTGATGGTGCAGAGGGTATCAATGCCATCCAGAAAACGTTGTATGATGTCGTACTCCTTGATATGAGGATGCCGCGTGTTGGTGGAACTGAGGTTCTCAAATTTATTCGAGAGCAGTCTCCTTCCTGTCAAGTCATCATCCTCTCGCAGTTTGCAGATCTGAAAATGGCTGTTGAAAGCGCAAAGCTGGGAGCGTACGAAGTCTTAGCAAAGCCGTTTGACATCGACCAGATCGAACAGACCATCCAGCGAGCACTGGAACGTAAGAAACTCTCCATCGATAATAAGCTGCTGAAGAGTGAATTGACGCGAAAGTCTGGCGAATTTGAGATCATTGGACAGTGTAAAACACTCCAGCAGGTCGTTGATAGTGCTCAACGGGTTGCACAAAGCGATTCCATTATACTCATTCAGGGACCAAGCGGATCTGGAAAAGAATTGATTGCACATCTCATTCACGATGCCAGTCTCCGGAACGATCGTCCCTTTGTTCCAGTCAACTGCTCATCGATTCCAGATGCGTTGTTAGAGAGTGAACTCTTCGGTCATGAAAAAGGAGCGTTTACGAATGCTTATACAGCAAAACCAGGTCTTGTCGAAGTTGCCAATGGTGGAACATTGTTCCTCGATGAAGTAGGGGATATCAGCCCTGTCGTTCAACCTAAACTTCTTCGATTCTTGGAGACTGGCGATTTCCGTCGTGTAGGAGGAACGAACGAATTACGGGCTGATGTTCGCGTGGTCTCAGCGACCAACAAAAATTTGCAGGAAGAAGCGCGCGCAGGTCGTTTCCGTGAAGACTTATTGTACCGTTTGAACGTGATAACGATTCGTGTTCCTCCCCTTAAAGACCATCGTGAAGATATCCCTCTCCTTGTTGAACATTTTCTTAAAAAGAATGCCCGATCCAAGCAGCCGAAACACCTGACTGAACGCGCACTCCACGTACTCATGATGTACGATTGGCCCGGAAACGTACGAGAACTTGAGCATGTCATTGAAGGTGCAATTATCCTTTCACAAGGAGATGTCATCGACATTGCAGACCTCCATCTGAACGACCGAGACGTGGAACCCCAACCTGAGTCATTGACCCTTGAGGCTACCGAGAAGATACACATCCAGAAAGTTCTGAAAATGTTCAACGGCAATCGGAAAAGATCAGCTGAAGCATTGAACATAAGTGAGAAAGGACTCTATCTCAAGATCAAAGAATACGGTATTGTCGTTGATTAGGTTTTTTGTTGTCTGAGACCCCCTCTCTGAAACGTTCCATTGTAAAAGTTTGACTTTCCTGCCAGATTTTCGTAATTTTGCTTCAGAATTAATGTTGTTGCGTCCTGTGTTCCAGTTGTGAACAGGGCGTTTGCTGTAGTCTATTTGCCAAGAGACCTTCCTATGATGAAGTTTCAGGGTGTTGATTACTATAATATTGAAAGTCTTCTGAGCGAGGAGGAGATCCTTGCTCGCAGCACCATCCGTGAGTTTGTAGACGATAATGTCATTCCAATTATCGAAAAGCATAACCGTGCAGGTACATATCCAATGGATCTAGTCCCGAAAATGGCTGAGCTTGGACTATTTGGATCGACCTTGCCTGCTAAGTATGGATGTGCTGAGATGAATAATGTTGCCTATGGTCTTGTTATGCAAGAGTTGGAGCGTGGTGATAGCGGTGTTCGTAGTTTCGCCTCTGTACAAAGTGCTCTTGTGATGTATCCAATCTATACATTTGGCTCTGAACAGCAGAAGGATTACTGGCTTCCCAAACTTGCCTCCGGCGATAAGATCGGATGCTTTGGACTCACGGAGCCAGATTACGGCTCTAATCCTGCTGGGATGATTACTCATGCTAACGAAAAGGGCAATTGCTATGTTCTCAATGGTGCTAAAATGTGGATTACCAATGGCACGCTTGCCGATGTTGCTGTTGTATGGGCGAAGCTCAATGGAGTTATTCATGGATTTCTGGTTGAAAAAGGAAGAAAAGGATTCTCTGCCCCGGAGATGACTGGAAAGCATTCGCTCCGAGCGTCAGTAACATCTGAGTTGATCTTTCAGGACTGCGAAATTCCCAAAGAGAACATTCTTCCGAAAACTGAGGGGTTAAAGTCTCCATTGATGTGCTTGAATCAGGCACGCTACGGAATTGCCTGGGGTGCAGTTGGTTCGGCGATGGCGTGTTATGATACGGCGCTCAATTATGCTAAATCACGCATACAGTTTGGTAAGCCGATTGCCTCCTTCCAGATGATTCAAGAAAAACTTGTTTACATGGTGACTGAGATTACTAAGGCACAATTACTCTGTCTCCAAATTGGACGACTGAAGGATCGAGGGAAATTGAAGTACCAGCAGGTCTCAATGGCAAAACGCAACAACGTTCATCATGCACTTGAGATAGCTCGCATGGCACGAGAGATTCTAGGAGCAAATGGTATTCTCGATGAATATCCCGTCATGCGACACATGGCAAATCTTGAATCGGTGAAAACATACGAAGGGACACATGAGATGCATACGCTCATTGTTGGTGAGGATATTACTGGAATCCCAGCGTATGTGTAATTGGCTCGAGAATTTTTGATTTTAGAATGTAGATTTTAGATTGATGATATCATCTTTAGCTCGAATTGCATCCTGAATCTGGAATCGTATGAACAAAAAATTCATCGGTGAAGGTATAACATTTGATGACGTTCTCCTCGTTCCTCGAAAGTCGAATGTCCTTCCGCGCGATGTCGATGTAACGACCAAATTTTCCCGGAACATCGAGCTCAATATTCCTCTTGTATCAGCAGCCATGGATGCAGTAACAGAGGCTGAGCTTGCAATCGCCCTTGCTCGTGAGGGTGGAATTAGTATCATCCATAAAAATATGAGTATAGAGCAGCAAGCCGCTCAAGTTGATCAGGTGAAGCGGTCTGAGAGCGGAATGATTCTTAATCCTATCACAATGCGTGCTGTACAGACCGTTGGTGACGCTCTTGACCTCATGAACAAATATCAAATCTCCGGCATCCCTATCGTGAATGACGGAGGAAAGCTGATAGGGATCGTGACACATCGCGATCTTCGTTTCGAGCCAAATCGAAAGCTTGCAATTTCTGAAGTGATGACCAACGGCGATCTCATTACTGCACCAGTAGGTACAACACTGGATCGAGCCGAACACCTTCTCCAGAAACATCGGATCGAAAAGCTCCCTGTCATTGATAAGAAAGGGTATCTTCGCGGGCTATTCACATTTAAAGATATTCAAAAGAAGAAAAAGCATCCAAACGCATGCAAAGATGAACATGGCCGCCTCAGAGTTGGTGCAGCTGTCGGTGTCACTGAGGATACACTTGAGCGGGCCACAGAGCTCATCAAAGCGGGAGTTGATGTCATTGTAGTCGATACTGCTCATGGGCATTCTCTCGGTGTCATTGAAATGGTCAAGCTCCTGAAGCGGAAGTATCCTGAGTGTGAGCTTGTAGCTGGCAATGTTGGTACCGCCGAAGCGACACGCGAGCTTCTCAAGACGAATATTGATGCGATTAAGGTTGGTATCGGTCCTGGTTCTATCTGCACAACGCGGGTTATTGCGGGTATAGGGGTGCCGCAGGTGACGGCAATCTATGAATGTGCAAGAGCTGCGATGCGCGCAAAAGTCCCACTGATTGCCGACGGAGGAATAAAACAGACAGGCGATATTGCCAAAGCAATCGCTGCTGGTGCCGATTCTGTGATGATTGGCAATCTCTTTGCCGGTGTCGATGAAAGTCCCGGTGAAAAAGTTCTTTTAGAGGGAAGAAGCTACAAGATTTATCGGGGCATGGGCTCACTCGAAGCGATGAAAAAAGGAGCTGGTGATCGCTACTTCCAGGATGTTGAGGACGATCTCCCTAAGCTTGTTCCCGAAGGTATAGAGGGCCGCGTACCGTATAAAGGACCACTCGCTGATACTGTGTTTCAGATGGTTGGGGGATTGCGCGCAGCAATGGGTTACTGCGGGTGCCGCACCATCCGGGAGATGAAAACCAAAACGCAATTCATCAAAATGTCAGAAGCGGGCTTGCGTGAAAGCCACCCACACGATATTACAATCACCAAAGAAACATCAAATTACCACTTGTGATCTTTTCACGTCTTCAAAAACTCCGCGCTCAATTCGATCTGCTTGGGATTGACGCTTTTCTTGTGACGTTCCAGCCCCATGTTCGCTACCTCAGCGGGTTTTCTGGATCGAGTGGAATTGGATTACTTACCAAACGTTCTACCTATCTCATAACTGACGGTCGATATGCTCAGCAGATCAGACATGAAGTCAAGGGGTGGAAGGTCTTCGTTACTGATCAAAGTTTGTTCGATGTGCTTCGTCGGCAGAATCTATTGCGCCATGGTTGGAGGATAGGCTTCGATGGAAACACCGTCACATACAATCGATTAAAAGAACTCAAAAAGAGTTTTCCAAGAGTAAAATTCCACCCGAAGGTCGATTGCATTGAACAACTTGCTGCGATTAAAGATCAACATGAGATAGCAAAAATCAAGAAGGCGGTTGCGATTACTGATCGGGTCTTTCTTGAGATTCTTGATCTTATTAAGCCAGGTGTTCGTGAATTGGATATTGCCGCAGAGATTTCCTATCGTCAGCGAAAACATGGTGCAGAAGCGGATGCCTTCGAGACAATTGTTGCCAGCGGAGAGAGAAGCGCATTTCCTCATGGCCGTGCTTCTGCAAAAAAGTTGTCCATGGGTGAGATTGTCACTCTCGATTTTGGTTGTGTCGTTGAAGGATATCACAGTGATATGACACGAACTCTTGCGCTTGGCAGACCTACGGCGGAGGTAAAGAAGATTTACAAGGTCGTTCTCGACGCCCAGCAGCGAGCTATTGATTCTGCACGGAGTGGTATCAAGACAAAAGAGTTGGATGCTGTGGCACGCTGTTACATCAAAGAGCAGGGATATGAAAAATACTACCGTCACTCGTTAGGTCATGGGATTGGTCTGCAGCTTCACGAGCCTCCCCGCCTCTCTGTCTTGAGCAAAGCGACATTAGAATCGGGAAATGTCGTCACGATTGAACCCGGTGTCTATATTCCTAACATCGGCGGAGTACGCATTGAGGATGATGTTGTTATTACTAATGGATCGTGTCTGGTTCTTAACCAATCATCAAAAGAGTTTATCATTCTTTAATCAAGATGTTGGCCGATGCAAACTATACCTACCCATAACGTTTTAGTAATTGCTTATTATTTTCCACCAATGGGATTGAGCGGTGTCCAGCGAACGCTGAAGTTCGTAAAGTACCTTCCGCAATTCGGCTGGCAGCCTACGGTGCTTACGGTAACACCAACCGGCTATTTTGCACAGGACTACACGTTACTTGAAGAAATCCATCCCTACCATATCGAGATTGAGCGTGTTGGCTCGCTTGATCCAAATCGTCTGTTCCGAAGGAAGGGCGTTGTTAAGATGCCTTCTGAACGGTGGAGAAAACTTCTCACTTTTTTCAGTGATCTGTTCTTTATCCCCGACAACAAAATTGGATGGAAGAAAAAGGCAGGCCAGGCTGGAGAAAAATTGTTCGAGAAAAAACAGTTTGATGTCATCTTTGCAACAGCACCGCCTTTTACTGATTTTCTCATCGGAATGGAGTTAAGCAAGGCTTTCAAGAAGCCGCTTGTCGTTGATTATCGCGATCCATGGCACGAATATCCCTACAAATATTATCCAACTCCATGGCATCGTTGGAGAAATTATCATTTAGAGAAACAAGTCCTTCATGGTGCGTCAAGAATCATTACAACAAATCGCCGAGTGAAGGAGTTGATCCTTTTGCGCTATAAGTTTTTAAGATACGACGATATCACAATCATTCATCAGGGATACGATCCCGAAGATTTTGAATTAGATGGTTCCGTTTCTCTGCAGAAGTCAGAAAAAATGCGGATCACCCATGCTGGGGTATTCTACGGTGACAGGACACCGAAATATTTCCTTCAGGCATTGCGGCAATTGTTTAGTAATTATCCAAAGCTCAAAGGTAAAATTGAAGCCTACTTTGTCGGGAACTTTCACGATGAACATCAGAAAATCATCCGATCATTAGGTCTGGAATCGGATGTTGTAACGACCGGTTATCTTGATCATTCACGTTGCATTCAGCACCTGTTGGCATCAGACGTTCTCTGGCTGATAGTGAACAACGATAAGCAATCGCCGGGGAAACTGTACGAGTACCTTGGCGCGCGTAAACCAATTCTTGCCTGCGTCCCTAATGGATTCGTCAGACAGGCGCTTAGCGAAGTCGGTTCGTGTATTCTTGTTGATCCATACGATGTGGATGGAATTGCACGAGGCATTTTACAATTCTATGAACAGTTTGAAAAGAAACAACTTCCACGACTGAAAGAGCATGTTGTTACCAAGTACGACCGCGTCACATTGACAGAAGAGTTATCCAAAATTTTCGGGTTCTTGGTTGAATGAACATTTTACTCATTGGCTCAGGGGGACGTGAGCATGCCTTAGCGTGGAAGATGGGCCAGAGCCCATCGTTACCAAGGCTCTACTGCGCGCCGGGGAACGCTGGCATTGGTGAAATTGCAGAACTCGTACCAATCAAAGCAACCGACCTTGATGCACTGCTCACGTTTGCACGAGAGCAGAGCATCGATCTTACAGTCGTTGGACCGGAACAGCCGCTTACACAAGGGATTGTCGATTTGTTTGAGTCGAATGGATTGAAAATTTTTGGACCATCGAAAGCTGCCGCTAAGATTGAAGGCAGTAAGATTTTTGCTAAGACGTTCATGAAGAAATACAGCATCCCGACGGCTGAGTTTCGAACGTTCAATGTCAGTCAACGATTTGATGCAGAGCGGTATATCAATGAGATCCCAGTTCCCATCGTCATCAAGGCAGACGGTTTGGCTACGGGAAAAGGAGTTACCGTGTGCGAGACAAAAGAACAGGCGTTAGAAGTTCTCGAGTTGATGATGGACAAGAAGGTGTTCGGAGAAGCTGGGACAAACGTTGTGATTGAAGAATTTTTGGTCGGCGAAGAAGCTTCTGTCTTTGCAATTACGGATGGGAAAGATTTCGTCACATTAGCACCGGCTCAAGACCATAAACGTATTTTAGACAACGATCAAGGTAAGAATACCGGCGGTATGGGCGCCTATGCGCCAACACCTATCGTCGATGATGAGATGCTGAGCAAAATCAAGCGAACTATCATCCGACCTACCCTGCTTGGTTTGGCAAAGGAAGGACATCCATACAAGGGCTGTTTGTATGTTGGACTCATGATTACTCAGACAGGTCCGAAAGTAGTTGAATTTAACTGCCGTTTTGGTGACCCGGAGACACAAGTGGTTTTGCCATTACTGGAGAACGATCTTGTTCGACTCATGCTTGATGCGATTGAAGGAAGGTTATCAAAAACAAAAATTGTCATGAAGAAAAAAACTTCTATATGCGTGGTCATCGCTTCGGGTGGGTATCCAGATGAGTATCAAACAGGAAAGCAGATCATTGGATTGGATGCAGTGAGTTCTGAACCTGATGTTATCGTGCTCCATGCGGGGACGAAGAAAGAAAAAGATAACATTGTAACTGCTGGAGGAAGAGTTCTTGGCGTTACAGCACTTGGTGCTCAAGATGATTTGGAAGGAACCATCGACAAAGCGTATCGTGCTGTTGAGAAGATTACGTTTGATGGTGCGTACTACCGGAGCGATATTGGAAAAAAAGGAGTAGATTATTTAAAGCGACTTCAGCGAGTCGAGGTTCAATGAACATCCTCGTTACTGGTGGTGCAGGCTTTATCGGCTCGCATGTGGTTGATGCCTATATCAACGCAGGACACTATGTGACGGTCATAGATGACCTTTCGATGGGTGTGAAGGAAAACATCAACCCCAAAGCGAAGTTCGTCAAGATGGACATCCGAGATGGAAACATCAGGGGTATATTTGATCAGCAAAGATTTGATATCGTAAATCATCATGCGGCGCAGATGGATGTTCGGAAGTCTGTCGATGATCCACTCTTCGATGCCTCAGTGAATATTTTGGGGACGATCAATCTTATAGAGAATTGTCTCAGATACGGTGTTCGGAAATTTATCTTTGCTTCAACAGGAGGAGCAATTTATGGTGATCAGGATTATTTCCCTGCCGATGAAAACCATCCACTCAGACCCGTTTCTCCGTATGGCATTTCAAAACTCTCCATCGAAAAGTACTTGCATTACTATCACGAAGTGCATGGTTTACAGTATGTCAGTTTGCGCTATGCAAATGTGTATGGACCGCGCCAAAATCCTCAAGGTGAAGCTGGCGTTATAGCAATCTTTACCAGCAAGATGCTTTCAGGCAAACAGCCGATCATCAACGGCGATGGAAAACAAACGCGTGATTATCTTTACGTGGATGATGTTGTCAAAGCAAATCTCTTTGCTTTCAACTATAATGATTCTGGGATCTTCAACATAGGAACAGGGGTTGAGACTGATGTGAATCACCTGTTTGTCCAACTCCGTGAACTGACTGGTATCCAGTGCAAAGAAGTTCACGGTCTGCCCAGAAAAGGTGAGCAGCGCAGAAGCGTGCTTGATCATTCGTATGTGAAAAAAGTGTTTGGCTGGGAGCCTTCGGTCTCGCTTCATGAAGGTCTCAGACGTACTGTCGAGTATTTTAGAAATCATCAAGAGCGATAGAAGATGGGAGTTGATCGGGATTTCATCAATCGAATTCTTCAAGGCGAGCGTGTATCGGTGGCGCGCGCGATTTCCATCATTGAAAACGAACATTCAGATGCAATCGAAACACTGCGAAAGCTGTACCCACACACAGGACGGGCATATCGGGTCGGCATGACAGGACCGCCAGGTGCGGGGAAAAGCACCATCGCCAATAAACTCGCAAAGCTGTATCGTGAAGCGAACAAGCAGGTAGGAATTATTGCTGTAGATCCGACGAGCCCTTTCACTGGTGGCGCGTTACTTGGCGACCGAATACGTATGACAGATGTTGAGCTTGACAGTGGTGTTTTCATCCGCAGCATGGCATCGCGCGGGAGTTTGGGTGGATTGAGTAAAAAAGCGCGAGAAGCTGCCGATGTTCTTGATGCATCGGGATGTGATATTATTTTGATGGAGACGGTGGGAGTCGGTCAGTCGGAATTGGACATTGTCCGAGCGGCAGACACGACTGTTGTCGTGCTCGTGCCTGAATCCGGTGATTCGATCCAGGCAATGAAGGCTGGGTTAATGGAAATTGCAGATTTCTTTGTTGTCAACAAAGCGGATCGTGCAGGGGCAGAACAAGCGGTCAGATCAATTAAAATGGTTTTGAACTTCAAGACTCAATCAAATGGCTGGAACCCTGATGTCCTTCAAACGATTGCGAGCGAAGGCAAAGGCATTGACCTCGTTGCAGACATGATTGCATCCCATAGGAATTTTCTGCAAGAGAAAAACTTGCTTAACAAAAAGCGGACGGAAAGGATGATTGAACGAATACGGGAGTTGATTGGTGAGCACTTACGCGTTGAATTCTGGACCGCTGACCGTGAGAAAATGTTGAAATCGAAAATTCAAGACGTGCTTTCACTTCATACCACACCCTACGATCTTGCCGAGCAATTGCTCAATCATTTCAAACATTGAACGATTGCAATTCGTCAAAAATCCTCATACATTACATACAGAGACTTTTCATACTGAATGTCCATGAATGAACAAATGACAATGGAACAGGTGGCGCCAAGCTTCGAATTCACCGAAAGTATGAGGATGGTTCTAGAAGTCGCGCGCAACTTCGCTGAAAAAGAAATCAAGCCGGTTGTCATGAAGTACGATGAATCTCAGGAGTTTCCACTTGAGATCATCAAGAAACTGGGTGAGCTTGGGTTCATGGGAGTCCTCTTTCCCGAGTCATACGGTGGAGCGGGATTCGGTTACCTCGAGTACATCACGATCATCGAAGAGATTTCTAAGGTTGATCCTTCCATTGGTTTGAGTATTGCTGCGCATAACAGTCTTTGCACAAACCACATCTACACGTTTGGGAATGAAGAACAGAAACACAAGTATCTACCAGATTTAACAACTGGACATAAGATTGGTGCGTGGGCGCTTACAGAGCCAACATCAGGAAGTGATGCTGGTTCAATGTTGACGACCGCTACGTCTGATGGTGACTACTACATTCTTAACGGAAGCAAGAATTTTATCACCCATGGATCAGTCGGAGATATTACTGTAGTGATGGCAAGATCGAATAAGAGCAAAGCTAAAAAGGGCATTTCAGCTTTTATTGTTGAAAACAAGACACCTGGTTTCATCATCAGCAAAAAGGAAAATAAACTTGGCATGAGATGCTGCGATACGTCAGCAATTGCTTTTGACAACTGTCATATACCGAAAAAAAATCTTCTTGGAGACGAAGGGGCGGGATTAGCTCAGGCACTAACCATTCTCGATGGTGGTCGAATTAGCATAGCAGCACTTGCACTTGGCATTGCTCAGGGTGCACTCAATGCTAGTTTGAAGTACGCAAAAGAACGAAAGCAGTTTGGAAAACCTATTGCAGAGTTTCAGGCAATTCAGTGGAAACTTGCCGATATGGCAACTCAGATTGAGGCTGCACGATTACTTACGTACCGTGCAGGTTATTTGAAGAATCAAGGGAAAGAGGCAGTATTAGAGTCATCAATGGCAAAGTATTTTGCAAGCGAGGTGGCCGTGCGGGCGACTAATGAGGGTGTGCAAATCCACGGCGGCTACGGTTTTATCAAAGATTTTCCTGTGGAGAAGTTCTACCGCGATGTGAAACTGGTGACCATCGGTGAAGGCACATCGGAGGTACAGAAGATGGTGATCGCACGAGAACTTCTCGAACCGTAAGAGAACCTTTCTTCTCGAAGAACTCAATGGCGCACATCGGCAGCGAAGTCACAAAGGACATCACCTTCCATAAGTATGAAGACATTCTCAAAAACATTCTCCGTATTCTCAGCGCGAAAGCTGAGGCAGTTACATGGGGTGGTGGTGAAGAGGCTATAGCGAAACATCACAAACGCGGGAAGCTCACTGCTCGTGAGCGTATTACAAAACTTATCGATCCCGGGAGTCATTTCCTTGAAATTGGACTCTTCTGTGCCTACGGTATGTACGAAGAGTACGGCGGTGCACCATCATCCGGAACGATTTTCGGCATCGGCAAGATTCACGGCAGAGACGTTGTCATTGTGGCGAATGATGCTACCGTAAAAGCTGGTGCGTGGTTTCCATTAACCTGTAAAAAGAATCTTCGAGCGCAGGAAATATCCATTGAGAACCGCTTACCGATCGTCTACTTGGTTGATTCTGCCGGCGTGTTCCTTCCCCTTCAGAGTGAAATTTTCCCCGATAAAGAACATTTTGGAAGGATTTTTAGAAACAATGCAGTCATGTCGTCGATGGGCATTCCACAGATTGCAGCCATTATGGGTCCGTGTGTTGCTGGCGGTGCGTATCTTCCCATCATGAGCGATGAAGCGTTAATTGTGGATAAGACAGGCAGTGTGTTTCTTGCAGGACCTTATCTCGTCAAAGCGGCAATCGGTGAAGACGCAGATATCGAAAAACTTGGCGGTGCAGAGATGCACAGCGAACTTAGCGGAGTGACTGATTACAAAATGCCGAACGATGAAGTCTGTCTCGAAACCATTCGTAACATTATCTCCAAATTCGGTAAAACTCTAACGACAGGCTTTGATCGTATTGCTCCGAAACCTCCCAAATACCATCCTCGGGAAATCTATGGCTTGATTCCTGACGACCGTACGAAGCCATACGATATGTATCAAGTCCTTGCTCGAATCGTTGACGAAGACGAGTTTGTTGAATATAAAGCAGGATACGGAAAGACGGTGATCACAACATACGCGCGTGTTGACGGTTGGGCAGTGGGCATTGTAGCAAACCAACGAACGATCAGTAAAACAAAAAAGGGGGAAATGCAAATCGGTGGTGTTATTTACAGTGACAGTGCAGATAAAGCGGCTCGCTTCATCATGAGCTGTAATCAAAAAAAAATTCCACTTGTCTTTTTTCAGGACGTGACGGGATTTATGGTCGGAACACGCGCTGAACAAGGAGGTATCATCAAAGATGGAGCCAAAATGGTGAATGCTGTTGCCAATAGTGTTGTTCCAAAATTTACTTTCATCGTTGGGAACAGCTACGGTGCCGGAAACTATGCGATGTGCGGCAAAGCGTACGATCCTCGATTCATTTTTGCCTGGCCCACGGCACAGATTGCCGTCATGGGTGGCAAGCAGGCAAGTGAAACATTATTGAGCATCAAGCTTCAGCAGATGTCTGCAATAGGTGGAAAGGTCGATGACTCGACTCGTCGAGAAATTTCCAAAGCAGAGCAGGAGAAACTTTTGAATGAAATCTCAAGTCGGTATGAGAATGAGCTTGATCCATTGTTTGCAGCGTCAAGGTTGTGGGTAGATGGAATAATCGATCCAGTAGATACACGACAAATCATTTCACGCGGTATCAAAATTGCTTCCAATAATCCACATATACCTCAGTTCAGTCCAGGTGTTATTCAGGTCTAAGAAATGCGCGGAGTGCTGGCAATAATCTTTATGTTTGTGTGTTTTTCTGCTAGGACTCTATCGCAACAAACACCCGACAAATCGGATACCTTGTTACCATATTTCCAGTTTGATAATCCACTACCGTTGGCTTGTCTGTTCGTCTATTTTCCACCGTTTTTTATCCAGTATGGCATGGAATTGAAATCGTTCATTCGGAGTGATGCGTATCGAAGAATCCGCCAACGCTTTGGTGATGGTCGTGCTGTCGATGCTCTGTACATCAGAGCGATGCAGATGACGAATAACAACACAGCCATCTCGCTCTTACTCTCAACTGTGGCAAGCTTAGATCATCGTATTGTTGGAATAAAGATTCCAATGTTTCAACTCTTCTTCCCTCTTTCGAATGAATCCTCTGAAGATTTTAACAAGAGAGTACAGAATCTTCCATCTCGGCTGTACTCTGATAGTCCAAGTGATAGCAGGGGCGATCGTGACAAGCTCCAGCATTTTTTTGGCTCTGCACTGTTAACCTATGTCTTCGAGTCACGAGGCTCTGCTCTGCGCGTCGGTGAGTTCATTGAGCGCGGCGAAGATGCCTTTATCATCGATGGCATTCTCGATGATCGTGATCGACGAGCAAATTTCCAAGGACAGGAGTTTGGCCTGGCTCTGTTAGAGAATAATCGACGCCTACCGTCAGAATTTCTTATCTCACAAATAGCCTCCAAGAAACTATCCGTTGTCAGCGAGTCAGCCTGTTCAGGGGTGTGGTGATGCGAACGATTCTCGTTGTTGACGATGAAAAGAGTGTGCGTGAGTCGATCAAGATGATTCTTGAATACGAGAAGTACAACGTTGTCTTTGCAGAAAATGGCCAGCGGGCGTTGACACTATTCGAAGAGCAACCCTTCGATGGAATTCTTCTGGATATCAAGTTGCCTCATGGTATGGATGGCGTCGAAGTGCTTCGGAAGATCAAGCACATGAATGCAGAAGTTCCCGTGCTCATGATTTCAGGACATGGAACGTTCGAGACTGCAGTCGAAGCTACGAAGCTCGGCGCATTCGATTACCTACCAAAACCTCTTGACCGCGATAAGCTCCTTATAGCGTTACGCAATGCCATCGAGCAAAGTCAGCTTGCACGGGAAGTCAAAAAGACAAGAGAGAGGGAGTACATTCTTGGTGATAGCCCAAAAATCAAAGAGATTCTCAGTATTATTCACCGGGTTGGACCAACCGATGTAAGAGTGCTTATCTCCGGCGAAAGTGGAACGGGTAAAGAACTTGTTGCCAAAGCTATCCACCGCGCCAGCAAGCGAGCCGACATGCCGTTTGTCGAAGTAAATTGTGCAGCAATTCCCGGCGAGCTGATCGAATCGGAATTATTTGGACATGAGAAAGGATCGTTCACGGGTGCGACTACTCAGCGGATTGGTAAATTTGAGCAGGCTGATAGTGGAACGATCTTTCTCGATGAGGTCGGCGATATGAGCTTACAAGCACAGGCAAAGGTGTTACGTGTTTTGGAAGAAGGAAAGATTGAACGTGTCGGCGGAAATAAGATAATCGAAGTAAATGTTAGGGTGATTGCAGCGACGAACAAAAATCTTCCTGAAGAAATCAAGAAAGGAAATTTCAGAGAAGATTTATACCATCGCTTAAATGTCATTCCGATTCATATTCCACCGCTGCGAGAACGCCGAGAGGACATTCCAATACTCATCAAAGCGTTCATTGAAGACACGTGCTTACGAAATGGCATTGCTGTAAAAACGATCTCAGAGCGAGCAGTTCATATTCTCATGGGCATGGAGTGGAGCGGCAACGTCCGAGAACTGCGCAACATCGTTGAGCGACTTGTCATCATGACTCCCGGCAATACCATAGAGAGTACTGACTTGCAAACACTTTCGCTGACTCATCGCGATGAACTCGAAAGCATTCTCCATTCAAGCAAAGGTTTCCAGGAGTTCAAAGATCGGGCAGAGGCAGCGTTTATCAAACACCAACTGGAATTGCATAATTGGAACGTTTCGAAGACCGCAGAAGCACTCGAGATGGAGCGCAGCCACCTCTATACGAAGATTAAAAAGTACGGACTGGAACGTGCAGGGCGTGACGAAGAAGAGGACAAGAAGTGAAGGATATTGCGAATAGACAGAAGCCGTTTGTGAAAGCTAAGGAGAGTTGGGAGAAGAGCAAACTCTCCCGGAAAAACTTTCGACATATAACGTTTAAATCACCAAGAAAGAGAAAGAACGTGAAAGCTTAATACTCCAAGGGACTTCACAACTGCTTTCTCTTTCTCACCACCTCATACATGATAATCGCAGCGGCAACGGAAGTGTTGAGCGATTCAATCTTGCCATAGAGTGGAATCTTCACCAAGAAATCGCACTTCTCTTTTACATGCTGCCTGATTCCCCTTCCCTCATTGCCCATGACTATGGCAAGCGGAGATGAGTAATCGATTTCTGTATAAAGTTTATCAGACACAGGATCTGTTCCAACAATCCACAATCCTTGTTGTTTTAATTCATCAAGTGTATTAGCAATGTTCACAACCTTGGCAATCGGTAAGTGCTCACTTGCGCCTGCTGAGGTCTTTGCCACTGTTTGGTTGACCGATGCCGCATGATGTTTTGGAATGATCACGCCGTGCACACCAGTACATTCCGCTGTACGGATCATCGCACCGAGATTATGTGGATCCTCTATCTCATCGAGAATCATGACAAAAGAAGCCTCGTTGCGTTCCTGTGAAATCTTAAGAATATCATCAACTTCCACATACTGTTTTGTTGCAACGATTGCCACGACACCTTGCGTCGTTGTATCGCTCACAAGATCACGGAATTTCTGCTTGCCAACTTCTACGTATTGCACGCGGTTGCGTCGTGCTAATCCCTTTATTCGTTCAATGGCAGAACCCTTGACACCTGCCAGGATCACGACTTTTTCAATCAGTGTGCCTGCCCTGAGTGCTTCTATGACCGGATTGCGTCCGGCAATAATGGTCACACTCGGTTTTCTATCGTGTACTTTCCGTAGTGGCGTTACTTCTTCAGTAGGTATTGCTTGCTCTTCAAACATATCTAACCTCTCTTCCTAAATAATGAGTATATATGAAATGTTATTTGATCTTCTCCATATTAGCTTTTCGCTTCGCTAATCGCTTTTCCATCTCTCGTCCAAAGACAAAGACCACGATGCCCCCAATGAACAGGTACAATTCTCCCCACATGTCGCCATAAACGCCTTGGACAAGACCAATCATCAGGGCACCGATGCCCACAGCTTCTAATAGCTTTGCGATCACGAGAGAGTTCGCTATCATTTGTTATGAATTGGTACTATAGAATGTAATTTTTTGATAAACTCTTGTTCTGGCACTCGATGCTGAAATGCGAATTCCTTATTGATATGGATAACCGGGATCCGCTCTTTCATCGTTTCAAAGTATTCATCGCCTTCTTGAATCATAATCTCGTGTAGTTCAAACGGATAGAGTTTCCGAATCTTTTTGAGTGCGCCTTTTGCTACTTCGCAAAGGTGGCAGTCCTCTTTAGAATAAAGCTCTACGAGAATCATAGTGAGGTAGCGGTTATCCGTTGCTGACGCTTTGTTACAACTTGAAATCCAATCAGACCAATGACAACAAAGACAAAGGCAATAAGTTGAGCTTCCGAAAGACCGAAGAGAATTCGAGGATTGATCCGAATGAACTCAACAAGAAATCGCGTCGTGCCCGAAAGGATCAGGTACATCATAAACAATTTTCCATCGGAAGAGTATTTTGTTCGAAGCGTCCATAGTATTAAAAACAATCCGACACCAATGACAAACTCATATAGCGGTGCTGGATGAACTGGAATTGTATCCGGGACCACCCCATCCACACCATACTGTTGTACAATCTCGGGAAACTCCTCGAATGCTTTCGATGGTGGAAATGTCCCTTGTGAATATACAGCACCCCATGGTAAATCTGTTGGCATCCCATAATCGCCATCACCTGAAAGATGACACCCAATACGTGCAACGCCATAACCCAGTGCCAATCCTGGCGAAGAGGCATCACAGACCTTGAGAAATAAAATTTTCTTCTTGCGTGTGTATAGCATAATAACGATCGTCGCGAGAATAAATCCGCCATACCATGTTAATCCACCGGGCGAGAATGCCATACCGAGTGGATCTCGAACAAAGTAACTCCAGTTTTCAATGAGATACAGCATCTTCGATCCAGAAAGACCAAAGACAACAGCAAAGAGTGTTACTGTGCTTCCTACATTTTGATCGAGACCTTTCCGTTTGAGTTCCCTCGTAAGCAGAATGCTCGCGAGGATGAACCCTATGCCAACCATTAAACCATAACTGTAGACGGTAAATGGACCGATCGTGAAAAGTCGAGGACACATCGAATGATTATGTTATGTGCCGGAGGCGTATCCGCCTCTGGCTAAGATTTTAGATTTGTGATTCTTGTACTTTGTTACTCAGCTGCTCAATTATTTTCCTCACCACTCCTCTACTTTAGTAACAATTTCGACGAACTTTTTGTTCGGACTTTTCTCAACTGTTACTTTTTCATTGGATATTTTGATAGAAAATGCATTTTCTTCTTGATCAAGTTTGGAAACAATGATAGTATAAGCACCTATGAGATCACTATATTCAGTCTGGAACAGTGCTGGTCCTGATTCCGGCAGGGTCAGCTGTGGTGCGCGTAAACCATGGATGTTCAACCGTAAGGTGTTATTTGCGAATTCAGGCTCAACGACAAGCTCATAGCGAAAGTTACTGAATTCATTTACCGTGCGCAAAGCAACCAATGTAACTGTTTCTTTCGTTCGCTCATTGTACTTTGGTGTGATCAGGAGGCGATACTCAATCGGAAATTTTGGCTTGATGCGTTTGCCTTTTTTCATATTCCTGTATGAATCTTTTCCAACTCTGTCATCAGATCATTCAACGAGATGGATCGCTCTGTGCCCGAACTCATTTCTTTGAGGCTGATTTTCTTTTGAGCAAGTTCGCTTTCGCCAACAACAATGACATAGAGCGCCTTCTGACGATCAGCATCACGCATCTGTGCTTTCAGGCTTCGATTGAGAAGGTCGACTTCACATGATATACCTGCACGTCGCAATTGCATTGCTTGTTCGAGCGCCCAATGCTTACCTCGGTCATCAGCAGAAGCGATATACAGAAGTGGCATCAGCTCATTATTCGTTTTAACTTTTTGTTTCTCCATCACCATAAGCAGTCGCTCGATGCCTGCGGCGAATCCAACGGCGGGTGTACTTTTTCCGCCCAGTTCTTCCACCAATAAATCATATCGTCCACCACCAGCAAGCGCATCTTGGGAGCCTAATTCGCTGCTGATGATCTCGTAAGCGGTCTTCGTGTAGTAGTCCAGTCCTCTAACAATCCGCCCATCAACGATAAAGGGAATCTGTAGTGTCGTCAGATGTGATTGTAGCTGCGCGAAGTGCCTATCACACTCTTTACACAAATGATCTTTCATTAATGGAGCATTTTGTGTAAGCGTTTGATCTGTTGCATCTTTTGAGTCGAGGATGCGCAGAGGATTTTGATCGAAGCGTTGTTTGCTTTCTTCTGAGAGTTTATTATAAACATGTTGTAAGTATTTCTTGAATTTTTCTTTGTAAGGCGGTCGGCACACCTCACATCCGACTGAATTAATCTTGAGTGTAATGGGTTTGATTCCCAGTTTACGATAAATCTCAAGGGAGAGTGCTATCGTTTCAGCATCAATGCTTGCAACTTGTCCTCCAATAGCTTCGGCACCGAATTGATGGAATTGCCTTAGCCGTCCAGCCTGTGGTCGCTCCTGTCGAAACATGGGTGCACAGTAATACAGTTTTACTAATGGCTGCTGTTCACCAAGGTTGTGCTGGATATATGCACGAATCACTGACGCTGTCATCTCAGGTTTGAGTGTTAAACTCGTGCCACCACGATCCTGAAACGTGTACATTTGCTTTCCAACAATATCAGTCAATTCCCCAATGCCTCGTGCAAAAAGAGCAGTCTCTTCGAACGCCGGCGTACGGATTTCCCGGTAGTTAAATGTGTGCATCACCGTGCGGATTGTCTGCTCAACGTACTGCCAGCGGTGACTCTCACCGGGGAGAATATCTTTTGTGCCTTTAATCGATGTAAACTTCACTCCATCTCCGTTGTTATTCCATTTCGGTTGGAACCAACTGGAAGGACACTACGGGTCAAATCTTATTGTTAAAGTTCAGAATAACTTGCTTCTTCTTGTCTGAATGTTTCCAGAATGTCTTTGGGTGATTGTACCACTAAGAGTTTATTACGGAAATCCTCCTTATTCATCAATCGCGAAATACGGCTTAACAGCTTAATGTGGGGACCCACCAAATTATCTTTTCCAACCAATAAAAAGACAAGTCGTACCGGTTTTTCATCGAGCGACTGGTAATCGATTGGCTGCGCTGTAACGCCGAAGGCTGCTACAATATCCGCAACTCCATCTGTCTTGCCGTGTGGGATCGCAAAACCATTACCCACACCCGTCGACATTATTTTTTCTCGCTCAAAGATAGCACTGCGCACTTTATCCTTGTCAAGCACCTTCGGCGACTGGCTTACCAGCTCAATCATTGCATTGATGATTTGTTCCTTTGAATTCCCTTGGAGGTTGACGACAACAGCTTTCTCCTCCAGAATGTCGCTAATTTTCATTCTTCACAGATCTCCAGAAAAGGGAGAGAGTTTAGTATGTTTTGTCCAATTACGTATGTAGTATACAACGTCGTGAGAATGTATGTCGATATGGTATAATGAATGTAAGAAAAAAAATATTTCTTAGCAAAAAGAAGGAACTGAGGTAAAGATAAGCAAATGTTTTGATTTTTGCATTACCGCAGCGCTCTTGCAAGGTCATCAATAATATCATCGACATCTTCCAAGCCAACCGAAATACGAACCAAGCCATCTGTTACACCAATTTTTTGTCGTTGAGCATACGGGATTGATGCGTGGGTCATTGTTGCTGGATGAGAGATGAGCGTTTCGACGCCGCCGAGACTTTCTGCAAGTGCACAGAGTTTAACACGCTTGAGAAACTTTTTCGCATCTGCAAGACTTCCAAGATCAAATGCGATCATCCCTCCAAAGTTCTTCATCTGCCGCTTTGCAAGTTTGTGTTGAGGATGCGAGGGAAGTCCGGGATAATTGACTTTCTTAATTTTGTTCTGTGTTGATAACCACTTAGCAATATGAAGGGCACTTTCTCCATGTTTCTCCATGCGAATAGCAAGTGTTTTCACACCACGCAGACAAAGCCATGCGTCAAACGGACTGAGAATTCCTCCAGTTGATTTTTGGAAGAACCTTAACCGCTCAGAAATTTTTGCGTTGTTGGTGACAATCAAGCCGCCGAGCATATCGCTGTGACCATTCAGATACTTTGTGAGGCTGTGTACGACTACGTCGATACCATGTTCGAGTGGACGCTGTAAGTATGGTGTAGCAAAGGTATTGTCACACACCGAGATGAGTCGATGCTTTTTAGCTAAACTTGCAATTGCTGAAAGATCACTGACCTCCATCGTTGGATTCGTTGGTGTTTCGACGAAGATCATTTTTGTGCTTTTACGTATCGACTTTTTGACAAGCGTAAGATTGGTCGTGTTGACGAATTCAAATTGCAAGCCAAAATCTTCCCACACCATCTTACCGATGCGATAGGTTCCGCCATACACATTGTGTGAGAGTATAACATGGTCACCCGGCTTCAGCAGGCGGAAGATTGCGTCAATCGCAGCCATACCTGAGCCGAACGCCATCCCATGCTTCCCATTTTCGAGTGCTGCGATGTTCTGCTCGAGTGCGGTTCGCGTCGGATTGGAGACACGTCCATAGACATAGCCCTTATTTTTACCTAGCTCTTCTTGGACGTACGTCGATGTCAAGTACACCGGCATCATCACTGCCCCTGCAAGAGGGTCAGGCTGTTGACCGGCGTGGATTGCTTTAGTGGAGAAGCGCATTATCAACTCAAAATGAGAAAGGAAAAAGAAAAAATGTCTGGCTCACTGCTCTGACGCAAATCTCGGAGCGAACCCTGCTTTGCTTTTCCCTTCTTGTAAGCTTTCAACGTTTCTGCGGCGTTCTTTGCAATTTCCCTTCGTCTCGATTCAATGAGTCGCTTATGAATGATTTCGATGAGCGACTCTTGTAGGTCGGGAGGCAATTTTTCAATTGCAGCAAGAGTTTCATCGAAGGTTGTTGTATGCATTAGTTCTCTCCTTTATTGTTAAATCAAAAATCGCAAATCTAAAATCCAAAATCAACTTTCACCTCGCCATATACTCAATCACATCGTATCGTGTCAGGATGCCAATGATCTTATGATCGTCTTCAATCAACACGGCAGAATCTTTTTTCTTCAGGTAGTCAATTGCATGCTCAATCGGCGCTGTGGCACCGATGACTGGAAAGGCCGGCTTCATGAGTTTGTTCACGGGTGCATCAAGCTTCGTGATGTCCTCTAAAGCGGCGGACATTAAATCGTTATCGATGACGGTGCCGACAGCTTTTCCTTTTTCGATCACCGGCAATTGTGAGACATCGTGTTCTTTAAAGAGATCTAGCGCATTACGGACGGTAGTCACCGGGTCAATTGCAATGAGCTGTGGCAATGTTTTAGCTTTGCTTAGCAAAACATACCGCACTGTAATGCGATCTGGAATTAAGAAACCGTTCTCACGCATCCAGTCATCATTGAACACTTTGCTCAGGTAACGCTCGCCAGTATCGGGCAAGAGAATAACCATCGCTTCCTTATCCTTTACACGGTCTGCGTATTTGAGTGCCCCTGCCATCGCTGTTCCTGCCGAGCCGCCGACAAATATTCCTTCTTCTCGTGTCAGCCGCCGTGCCATAAGAAACGATTCTTTATCGGTTACTTCAATCATATCATCGATGACTTCGAAGTTTAATGTCCCCGGCAACCAGTCTTGACCGATGCCTTCCACTTTGTAGGTCTTGAGAATCGGAGAATACTTTTTGGTATAGAAATATTCACGCAAGATTGATCCCTTTGGATCAATGCCAACGACTCTGATATTGGAATTTTTTTCTTTCAGAAATTTTCCTACACCTGTGATCGTTCCACCAGTTCCAACACCACACACAAAGTAATCAATTTGTCCTCCGGTCTGATCCCAGATTTCTGGACCTGTTGTTTTGTAGTGTGCCTCCGGATTTTTCGGATTGAAGTACTGGTTGGCAAGTATGGAATTCGGCGTCTCACGGACGATCCGCTTGGCAACTTCGGTGTAACTCTCAGGTGAATCGTGAGGAACAGCGGTCGGGGTGATAATAACGTCTCCACCAAACGCTTTTAACAGACGTATTTTCTCCTGGCTCATCTTATCCGGCATTGTAAAAACACACTTATACCCTTTAATCGCAGCGACGATGGCAAGTCCAAGCCCCGTATTTCCAGATGTAGCCTCTACGATAGTTCCACCCGGTCGCAATCGCCCTTCTCGCTCCGCCTCTTCTATGATTTCTAAACCGATCCGGTCTTTTACTGATCCACCTGGATTGAAAGTTTCTACCTTAGCAAAATAGTGTCCTTTATACCCTCTGGTAATTTTGTTAAGCTTCACGAGCGGTGTATTTCCAAGTGTACCGAGTATTGTCTCGTGGTATTTCATTTTGCCGATATCAGTTAGCATATTTTCTCCTGCTTAGGTTTTCCATCACTCCCTCACTCCGACATTCCATTCATGCATTTCATTGCTTTGTTCAAAACATCTTTACTATTCTTGAATGTCAGTTTCTTGAAAGCTTCAGTGTAAGGCAGCCAAGCATACCCTTGATGTTCATCAGAGAGCGTTACGTTTTTCTGTCGAGTCTCAACAAGGTAATATACAACAATCTTGAAAATATTTTGTCCCTTCCACTTGTAAAAGTATTTTATAGTCTCGCGGAAACCATCGATAAACTTTATCCGCGTAATGCCTGTTTCTTCGGCAATTTCCCGCCGTACTGTATCTTCTTGTTTCTCACCTTTTTCGATATTCCCCTTGGGGAAATCCCAATGACCGAGCCCATAGTGTAGTAAAAGGAATTCTGGTCTATCCTTTGTCTTTCGAACAACAAT
>JACQVI010000234.1 GCA_016209795.1 Ignavibacteriota bacterium | reverse complement strand
TTCCTGTCACGAACCAACCGCACCATAAAATCGATGGATAAGCCTGAATCAACGATATCTTCAACGATGATAATGTCTCTTCCTTCAACTTGGCAGTTTAATTCCTTAAGAAGTGTGACATTGCCAGAGCTAATTTTAGCATCTCCGTAGCTCGAAAGTTTCAAAAAATCAATCTCGCACTCTATGGTGATGTTCCTGATGAGATCAGCCATGAACACGAATGCGCCATTTAATATGCCGATAAAAATTGGTACATGCCCCTTGTAATCTTTGCTAATCTGACGCGCTAATTGCTTTACACGTGCTTGAATTTTGGTTTCAGGGATGTAAAGAACAAACTTTTCGTTATTCTGCGTGATGTATTTTTTCATTCAGGTCACTTTCCAAAAAGGATCACTTGGTCACGTGTCGTGGCATAAATTCGAGTTTGAGAATCGTTTTTGTCTTTGGAGTAATCTTATATCGGTCATCGAGCCGTTTGCCGCATACCCAAACAATGTTTTCATCTGAGACGAGGAGAGGAATCAAATGTTTGTCAAACAATGGGACCTTTTGATCGATAAAGAAATCGCTGAGTTTCTTTTTATCGTGCATTCCAAGTGGGATGAACCAATCGCCCTCATTCCATGATCGTAGCACTAAAGTGTTTCCGAGTGTTGATGCATCGATATATTCTACGAAGGGATTGTTAGTGATCTTAACGTTCGAAACTAATGTAGATCCAAAATGAAAGTGTTGAAACTCATAATGCTGATTCGGTATGACTGAATAGTGAAATGCATCCGTATCCCCGACTCGAGTTAAAATGAGTTGGTTACGATTCCGGTAAAACACCGCATTTTTTGAAACTTTACACCACGCTCCGGTTTCTCCTTCCACAATCTTCAACATGGACTGAACCGTAGCAAAATCGATTTCAGTCTGGCAAAATTTCTTTGCTGTTTCAAAAAGGAGATACTCCTGGATGAATGCAGAGTAAACGCATAACCGGTCGGCATCTAGGATTATCTCATCAGTAGAATTCTTCAGCTGAATTCTTGTGAATGCTTGTGACGTTTCTTCCAGCAGGAATTTTTCTAACTCTAAAAACAGCTCACTTGTTCGAGACAAGGTTGCCGTGAGGTTTGGATTGATATGTTCTCGAATTTGAGGAATCAATTGATGACGGATGAAGTTCCGTGTGTATTTATTTTCACGGTTTGATGTGTCTTCACGATAGTTTAACTGACGTTCCAAAGCGTATCGGCTAATTTGTTCTCGAGTAGCAAAGAGGAGTGGACGAATCACGCCGATGTCGTCTCTTTTGACAGGAATACCAGTCATTCCATGAACTCCTGTGCCACGGATGACGTTAAACAAGAGGGTTTCTGTATTATCATCGGCATGATGGGCTGTTGCAATTTTGTGATAGCCGTACGAAACTCGTAACCTCGTGAAAAAGTCATAGCGTAACTCACGGGCAGTTTCTTGGATTGAAAGTTTTCGTTGCTCTGCAATGGTACTGGTATCTGTTCGTTCAAGATAACATTCGAGTCCATGGTCCTTAGCAATCGACTGTACAAATTCTTCATCTTGGTCAGATTCTTCACCTCTCAAGCAATGGTTCATATGAGCAAGGGCAAGTTTTACTTTCAACTCATTCTTCATCTTTTCTAACAGATCAAGAAGAACAACCGAATCAATTCCACCACTGACTGCAATGATGACCCACTCGCCTTGTTGGATAAGATTGAACCTTCGAATGAATTCACGAAAGTGATGTTGTAGAGTATCGGCCTGCATACAATGTGTACGTTCAGACTAAAAAAATTCCCTTCTGCATGAAGCGAAAGGGAGTGTAAACCGAGTAGCGGAGGAGGGAGTCGTGCGCCACGGCGCATCCGCCGAGGCGGAAACCCACCCGACACACGGATTATGATTTCGAGGTTTTTACCATGATTTCTCTTAGAAAGTCCCGCCCTACTCCGCTCTTCAGCCAACGCTCATGTCGGATAGCCTCAGAACGTGTCTCAAAAGCTTTCGAGTAAACTAATTCCCAATTTTCATCTTGGCTTGTCCACTTGCTTTTTCCGTGATTGTGCTCTACAACCCGACGATCCAGATCTTGAGTCTGTCCCGTATAAGTAAGACCTCTCTTGCTCTTTATGACATAAACGAAAAACATTTTTACTGTAGCGGAGGAGGGAGTCGAACCCCCGACACACGGATTATGATTCCGTTGCTCTAACC
>JACQVI010000232.1 GCA_016209795.1 Ignavibacteriota bacterium | reverse complement strand
TTCATCAGATTATGGAGAAGATTTACGAGGAGGAAAAGGAGTTAAGCCCTGCGCAGAGAGTAAGAAAGATTAGAGAAGAGTCAGATAAATTTATGGGGGAACGGAATTTGAGCTTGAGACGAATCCTTCCCAGAGAGGCAAAACGTGCTTCACCTACGTGACACTTGATTTGCAAGGGTACAGAACGGGAAGTATGAATGAGGCGCTGACAGCGGAGGTGAAAAGAAAAAATCTCAAATAATCTCTTGAGATGCAATCATTTGGAAAACAGACATAGACTTTTTATGTTAGGGATGTGAATAAAGGAAAACAAAATAAATCATAGGTCATCACCATGCAAAACAGTGTAAAATATGTAGTAGATGAACAAGGGCATAAACGTGAAGTCCTTGTTCCAATTCATCTCTGGGAAACATTGAGAGGAAAGGAGCGGAAGAGAGCGCACCGAAAAATAGACAGGAAGAAGCTCAGCAAGTATTTCGGGAAAATGAAACTAACGGTTGACCCGTTACGCTACCAAAAAGAAATGCGTAATGAGTGGAAATAAGATTCTGCTCGATACGAACGCTGTCTTGTATTTGCTTGGGGGAAAACTGAGTCCACGCCAGATACCAAAAGGTTTCTACGTGATTTCATTTGTGTCGGAATTGGAACTGTTATCATATCCAAACTTAACTGAGATAGATGAAAAAAGCATTAAGAAGTTTTTGACTGATGTTGAAATCATTGATGTAACTCCAGAGATCAAACGACAAACGATTACCATGAGGAAGCAATACAATCTCAAGCTGCCAGATGCGATAATCTGCGCTACAGCACTAAGTTCCAACGCTTTGCTGGTTACGTTTGATAAATCTCTGAGAAAAGTAACGGAAGTTAACATTCTCATACCATCATGATTTTTTGTTAACTACATTTGGAGACGTACACAATGCGCACGAAGATTGTCGCTCACCTCAAATAGCTCGGCTTCATGTACGTGACACTAGACTTGCAAGGATACCGCACCGGCTCGATGAATGAGGTGCTATCAACGGAGAGCAAACAGCGATATGTGGAATTATTAAAGAGAATAAACACATATATATACGTTTTTACAGTAGTTCCGCAGCCATTCGCTCGCGAGCTCATAAGCGGCTGAGGCCTTAGACTCTCGAGTATCTCGACCCAATGAACAAAGAAGAAACGACTGCGAAAAAATATCTTGAATCACTCCAAATGGGAAATGTCGCCTTTGAACCTGATGGGCAAATTCCCCCTGACTTCACCGTTGCTTCAAGAATTGCAATCGAGGTGAGACGTCTGAATGAGAACTATTTCGGAGGCTCTCGAACAAGCGGATTAGAAGAGGTTGATCGCCCCCTTCATTCAAAGTTGAAGAAGGTTCTCACTTCCTATGACCGTAAGTTTGACGGCCATTCCTATCTCGTTGCACTATCATTCAAACGCCCACTCCTAGACGGAATTGCAAAGGTGGGCAAAGAAATGCACCTTGCGTTGGACAATTTTCTCAGAGGTACAAGACCCACGCCGTCTCAAGTGAAGGTAAACAACAATATCAGCTTCGAAATCTTTCCGTACCATGCCGTACCGAATCGCGTGTTTTTGCACGGAACAACTTCAGATGATGACAGCGGCGGTATAGTCGTGCAACTCTATGCCACGAACATCTCCCATTGCATTCGCGAGAAAAGTCAAAAGATATCCCGATACAGGTCACGCTACACCGAATGGTGGCTCTTGCTTGTCGACACCGTACGTGCTTGGGATTTGATGCCCGATGAAGTCCAACAAGTAAGGGGGGGAATTCCTAACATTGGCAGTTTTGACCAACTTATCATCATCGACTACTTGGGAAGCAAATGCTTCTTGCGTATTCCTTAGGACAAGTGCAAGCTGTCCATACTTGCTCACGGCGGGCTGCTGCGTATAACAGAGCGGCAATTTGCATCAACGGAGACAAGAACAATGACCAACAATAAGTCAAACACGAACAAGAAGCCACTCTATATATTCCTTATATTCCTTGGCACCATAGGTGTAATCATCGTACTTCTCTTGCTTCCATTATGCACAATCGAGGGCATTTCGTTGGTAGACAAGGAAAACATCTACGATAAATACACTGGTATGTATAATGTCATTGGCCAGCGACCAGAACAATATACTGAGGTATATCTGTTCTCTAACACGTTCGGCTCAGACGACAGAATCGATCGAATCCGAAGCTATCATCTTGCTCGCTTGTATTATGACATCGCAGTACTCAAAAATCGGCAACTTGGAATCAACGAAGTCCACGAAGATTTGAAGCGAAATAGAGACAAATACGACATTAAAGCAAGGGATGCTCTTCAATCTATTATTTCCGATCCCAGCACTATAAAGTTACGAACCGATTCCGAAGGTCGATTTGTTAGAAGTGTCAGACCTGGCCGTTACTTTATTCTCATTCGGTCAAACCGAAATAGCTATGATAGCTCTACCGAAATAGCTGGAGAACTCGCTTACGGGGATAACGTGTGGCTTCTACCTTTTCAGTCCTACCGATACGAACAGGTATGGAAGTCTCAAAGCAAATGATGAACAATTTGTTGCAAACTGCGGCTAACACTTTTAAAAAGGTCAAAGTCTCCGCCAAGAGAAGGTGGGATTTCGCACAAGAGGCTCAACAAAAGTCAAAGATATGCAGCAGTTCCAATAGAATGATAAGAATTTGAGATGCTATTATGACCATCGGTAGAACACTCTACGTCACAAACAGGCGGCAATGGCGCTCATGGCTCAGGAAGCATCACAAGACTGCCAAGGAGATATGGCTCGTCTATTTCAGGAAGGAATCAGGTAAGCCGAGAATTCCATACAACGACGCTGTCGAAGAAGCGCTCTGCTACGGCTGGATCGACAGCATCGTAAAAAAAAATCGACAAGGATAGATTTGCTCAGCGCTTCACGCCACGCAAAAACGGCAGCCCGTGGTCAGAGACAAATAAAGAACGCCTTAGAAGGCTGATCAAAGAAGGTAAGATAACGCCAGCAGGTTTGGCAAAAGCCAACGATCTCATCGAATCACTGAAAGACAACGCCGCCTCAAAAGCAAAGCGACTGACGATTCCACCTGATATTCTCAACGCACTCAAGAAGGACCGAAAAACATGGAAGAATTTTATCGGTTTCTCTCACACCTACAGGAGAATCCGCATTGCTTTTATCGAAGGCGCACGAAAGCGTCCCGAAGTCTTTCAGCAGCGGCTGCGGTATTTTCTGAAAATGACCGCACTAAACAAAAAGTATGGCATGGTACAATAGGAACACTGTATGAACCGACGTATCGAAATTTTCCTTCTGCCGCTCGTCGTTAGTTTGTTAACACTGCTTCTCAGCCATTGCGCTAAGAAGCCCGATGAGATGGATAAAGAACTTGTCACCTTTTATGAAGTGCCGTTGGCGTGCGGTACAGCACCCGACATCGGCTGCGGCAGCAGAATAAAACCGTTGTTCGTTGACACGGAACAAGAAAACAACATCAAAGAATCGTGGACGAACAGACAAGGAACTGTTTTAGCCATCGTCTGGAACGAAAACATGATCGATGCCGATGAGCGTATGAACATACTTCAGCCTCTTTTTGCAAAGCATCGCATAGAAGCCAGATATGTTTCTGACACGACGAAACAACACAACCTCCTGGCAAGTTTGCGAGAAGGAAAAGATAAATGGCTCAAAGGAATGGATGTCGACCAGCTGAGCATAGAGGAAGCGGGCAGCATAGCAACAGCCGCTGTGGAGTATCCCAAAGAAGCTAAACTCATCGACGAACATGAAGCGGAGGTTATCCAGTCCGATATCGAAGCCTATCTTAGAGAGGAATTGGTCAAGGTAAGAACCTACGAAGAGCTGGAAGCGGCAGGCGAGCAATGGTATGCGGAGATGTATACTATCTACGTAAAGCATATCGGTAAGAAACGAGCGGACAAGGTTCGGCTGATGTATGAAGAATATCAGTCCAGAGAAACCGAAAACGACTAATATCCTGTTAGCTTTTGTAATCTCCACATTCTCGGCACTAATCCTTTTCCCAGCGTGTTTTGTCAAATAGACAATGGCAAGTATTGCTTTTCCATATTCCGTTTTGTAAGTTTAGTATAGGTTAAAAGATAAGTGAGTCAGCGTATGAGGACATCTATCATTGTTCTAATAGCCCTGGTCATGGCGGGTATCGTGGAGACGGCATGGGCTCAGGAGACGATCTTCGGCAAAAACAAAGTCCAGTACAAGAATTTCGAGTGGTATTTTATTCAGTCGAGCCATTTCGATGTGTACTTTGTCCAGGGCGGAGAAGCACTGGCAGATTTTACTGCTGATGCGGCCGAATCTGCTTATACTTCCATCAGTAAGTCCTTCCGTTACCAGATTACGAATCGAATTCCCATCATTGTCTATAATTCCCATAACGATTTTCAGCAGACGAATGTCGTGAGCACCTATCTCGAGGAAGGAATCGGGGGTGTAACGGAGCTATTCAAGAATCGTGTTGTGTTGCCGTTTGAAGGCGACTACAAAAAGTTTCGGCACGTCATTCACCACGAGTTAGTGCATGCCGTCATTAACGACATGTTCTACGGCGGCTCGATTCAATCGATCATTGCTAACAATATCACACTCCAACTACCACTGTGGTTAAATGAAGGCTTAGCAGAATACGAAGCACTCAAGTGGGACACCAATTCCGACATGTTCCTGCGCGATGCGACAATCCATGAATATCTTCCACCAATTAACAATCTTGACGGGTACTTTGCTTACCGCGGTGGCCAAGCTGTTTGGAATTACATCGCAACAAAATATGGCAGCCAGAAGATTGGAGAAATCTTAACTCGAATTAAAGGGACTCGGAGCGTCGACCAAGGATTTCGAAGCGCTGTCGGGTTAAGCATTACTGAGCTTTCTGAGCGTTGGCTCAAGGAACAGAAAACATTGTATTGGCCCGATATCGCCAAGCGTGAAGAGCCAGCCGATTATGCTCGTCGTTTGACTGATCATAGGAAAGACGGAAGCTTCTACAACACAAGTCCCACGATTTCTCCTCAGGGCGATAAGATTGCATTCATCTCCAATCGAGATGATTACTTTGATGTCTTTATTATGGATGCGATCGATGGAAAAATTAAAGATAAGCTTGTCAAAGGTCAGAGGGCGGCGGACTTTGAAGAGCTCCATCTGCTGACGCCGGGCATGACATGGTCTCCCGATGGAAAACGTCTTGCGCTTGCAACTAAAAGCGGTGAGCGTGACGCTATCATTATTATCGATGTTGAGTCGGGCGATGAAGAAAAAATTGAATTTGATTTAGATGGAATTTTCTCTATCGATTGGTCGCCATCGACACATGATTCAACCCATCATCGAGGAAGATTGGCATTTAGCGGATCGAAGAACGGCAGCTCTGATATTTATGTGTACGATCTCGAGACAAAACAACTCACCAACCTGATCGACGATATTTTCAGTGATTCCGACCCGACATGGTCTGCAGATGGAAAGGCGATTTTTTTCTCATCTGACCGAGGCGAGTACATCGATCAGCGTGACATTCCATCGACATTTAAAATACAATACCACGATTTTAGCCAACTTGATCTGTATACGTTTGATCTTGAACATCGGCGCATGACCAGAATAACCGATCTCCCCAACAGTGATGAAACTTCTCCCGTTGCAACGCCAGACAGGAAGCAACTCCTCTTCATTTCCGACAAGAACGGAATTAATAACATCTACGTTCAGGACTTCGACAGCAATACGATTCGTCCATTAACAAACTCTCTCAATGGCGTTTACCAACTTACTCTCTCACGAGACGGCAGTAAATTGGCATTCAGCTCACTGACCAACGCTGGATTTGATATTTATCTCTTGAGGAATCCACTGGGCAGAGATTTGAACGTCAACGAGCTGGAACCAACGGAGTACTTCAAACGACTCACAAGCATGCAAACACAAGCATTACAGGTGAAAGATACTGAAAGAGAAAGCCTGAAAGTAGCCGAAGACATTATCATCAAAATGGATCATCGAGATTCATCCGTTGTGTACAGCGAGGAAGTAAAATATGACCTCCGACATTACGTGTTCGACGAAGCGTTTAGAGACAGACCAAAGGAAAAGATAGATTCCGTCAAACTTGTACCTATAACAAATAACATCGATGAGAACGGGAACTATAAAGTCAACAAATACAAACTTAACTTTTCACCGGACATCGTCTACGGAAATGCTGGCTACAACACGTTATATGGGGTTCAGGGTTCTACCATCATGGCGTTCAGCGATCTGCTTGGTGATCATCAGATTTACTTGTTGACAAACCTGCTGTTCGACTTGAAAAACAGCGATTATGCGATAGCTTACCTGTACTTACCGAAGCGCATAGACTACGGCATTCAAGGATTTCACAGTGCGAGGTTTCTAATTCTCGACGATAGTGAAGGTCGTGAAAGTCTTTTCCGATTCAGAAACTATGGAGTTTCGGCACTGGCTTTATTCCCCCTTAATAAGTTCAAGAGGTTTGAAGTCAATCTCTCATGGTTTAACATCACGCGCGATAACTTAGATCTTCCATTTCAGCCGTCGCAACGACGAAGCCTGATTCTTCCGTCAATCAGTTACGTCCATGATAACAGCCTCTGGGGACTTATTGCTCCTGATAACGGGGGACGCTACAACCTTAGCTTATTGGCTAGTCCAAAGTTAGGAAGTGATGCGCTTGGATTTTATACGGTAACACTTGACTACCGAATGTACTCTAAGTTGTGGAGACACTACTCCTACGCTTTGCGATTTGCCGGCGGCGGGAGTTTCGGGGAAGATCCTCAACGGTTCATCATTGGCGGAGTCGATAACTGGATCAACCGAGAATTTGAAAACAACCGCATTCCCATTGAACGGGCTGAAGATTTTGTCTTTTTGACCTCCGGCATTCCGCTTCGCGGGTACAACTATAATGCAAAAATTGGAACGAAGTATGCCTTGATGAACATGGAATTCCGTTTTCCTCTCTTCGGATATTTTACAGCAGGACCGTTACCGGTGTTCTTCCGCAGCTTTAGCGGAGTATTTTTCTTTGACGTTGGCACGGCTTGGACAACACGAAGCGACTTCAAAGCATTTGAAAAGGACAGCCAGAACAATCTCAGAACAAAAGATCTCCTGTCGGGTTTAGGCTACGGTGTGCGGATGATTTTTCTAGGCTTCTTGCTGAAAATGGATGTTGCTTGGTCGTTCGATCTGCAAGATTTTTCTCGACCAAAATATTACTTCTCAGTCGGTGCGGATATTTAGACATTTTATGCACTTGTGATCATTGTTCACCTGCAGGAAACCCGGCATCTTTTACTTCATCAGAAGTTTTTGTATATTGGGTGCAACATTTGATCGGTGCATGAAAAGATTCATTTCAGCAGTTCTCCTTCCTCTCGTTATTTCAGGATGTTTCCATCAAATTGCACTTAACTCCATCGGAGGAATTCTTCATAATGGATTTGAGGTTCTCAATGAAGAACAGGACTTAGAGCTTGCAGAAAAGAGTATTGCTTCTAATATCAAGCTTCTTGAATCCCTGCTGAGAAGCGATCCGGATAACGAGCAATTTCTCTTGCTTGCCACCATAGCGTATTCCAGTTATTCCCTCGGCTTTGTCGAAGATACAAATGTTGAACGCGCCCGGATGTTTTATCAACGTGGCAAAGAGTACGGAATGCGAATCCTCAAACACAATCGGACATTTGCCGACGCTCTTGACAGGAGCTTTGAAGAATTCAACACCGCGCTAGCGAGTTTTTCGAAGTCCGATGTTCCAGCACTGTTTTGGACGGCAATTGCCTGGGGAAGTCACATCAGTTGGAGTCTCACGGATCCCGCCGCACTTGCTGATCTACCCAAAGTGGAATCGATCATGAAATTCGTTCTCGGAAAGGATTCGACGTTTTTTCACGGTGGTGCTCATTTTTTCCTGGGAACACTCTACGGCTCAAGACCGAACATTCTGGGCGGCGACCCTGAGGCATCTCGGCGTCATTTTGAAAGCTGCTTGAACATCAACAAAGGTAAGTTTTTGATGACGTACGTATACTATGCACGCTCGTATGCCTTTCAAATACAAAACAAAGAACTGTTTGAATCGTGTTTAGCAATTGTTGACTCGACTTCTATCGACGTTCTTCCCGAAGCTCGACTCTCCAATGCTATTGCCAAGAGAAAAGCAATATTGTTAAGGGAAAAAATAGATGAATTGTTCTAAAACAGGATACTTTTTTTTATGAGTCTTGGAAAGATGAGATTCACCTTTACTTTACTGGCTCTCCCACTCTTATTTCCATTGAGTTTACTGGGTCAGCAATACACCATCAAGTTTGCAACCCTTGCACCAGAGGGAAGCACATGGATGAATGTCATGAAAGAATACGACGAAGCTGTTCGCAAAGAAAGCGGTGGACGATTAGGTTTTAAGATTTACCCCAATGGCGTTCAGGGCGACGAAAAGGATGTCCTTCGGAAAATCAAACTTGGACAGCTCCATAGTGCTGGAATCACCGGAAATGGCATGACCACCATTGCATCTACCGCTCGCATTCTTGATTCTCCATTTCTGTTTAAATCGTACGATGAGGTTGACCACATTTACAAGACATTTGCGCAAGAACTCAACAAGGCATTTGAAGAGAGCGGCTTCATTAACCTCGGCTGGGCAGAGGTCGGCTTTGTCTATGTCTTCACAAACACTCCAGTAAGAACTCCTGATGACATCAAAGGCGTGAAAATGTGGATGTGGGAGGGCGACCCGATTGCAGAAGCGTGTTTTAATGCACTTGGTATCCACCCTATCCCGCTTTCAATCACCGATGTGCTTACCTCGTTGCAAACAAAACTTATCGACGGTGTGTATACACCTCCACTCGCTGCGATCGCATTGCAGTGGTTCACACGTGTGAAATATCTGATCAATGTGCCATTAGCGGATGCTTCGGGAGCCGTTGTCATTTCAAAGAAAAAGTTTGATGAACTTCCGGGCGATCTACAGGAACTTCTGGTTCGCAATGGAAAACACTACATGCAAAAGCTTACAAAGTTAAGCCGAGAAGAAAATACTAAAGCAATTGAAACGCTCCTGAAGAATGGTATCACCAAAATCAATCCACCTTCACAAGAGGTTCTGAACACCTATGATGAGATCGGTAAAAAAGCACGACGCTTACTTGTGGGCAAATTATTTTCTGAAGATTTGTTAAACAGAGTTGAACAAGCTGTGCTTGAGTATCGTAATAATCGGCAAAAAAGTTCGAAATGAAATTAATTCAGACATTGAGCACGGCACTTGCCTTCATTGAGAGAACACTCGTCGTTCTCCTGCTCGGTGTCATGGTCCTGCTGGCATTTTCTCAAGTTATTCTCAGGAATGTATTCTCAACAGGATTCCTCTGGGCTGATCCGCTTCTCAGGCATATGGTGTTGTGGGTTGGATTTGTTGGTGCGTCATTAGCCACGCAGCAAGAAAAACATATCAGCATCGATCTCATCACTCGTTTTGTCTCACCGAAAATCAAAACTGCCTCCAGAATCATGACAAATTTATTGGCTGGCATCGTATGTGCTTTCCTGGCAAATGCCGCCTGGACATTTCTCTTAAGCGAAATGGAATCGGGTGACGTCCTTTTTACAATCGGTAAGACGTCGTTTCCATTATGGTGGTTCGAGGCTATAATTCCTTTTGGTTTTGCCTTCATTGCATTCAGATTCTTGCTTCGAGTAGTTGAGCATGTGATGGTCATGTCTAGAACAACCTTCCAACCGTAAAGGCATAATGGAGCTTATCCTCTACGGCTTACTGATTCTGGCACTTGCATTTCTTGGAACACCTCTTTTCACCATTATTGCGATAATAGCACTGGCCGCATTCTACTCTGTTGGGATCGATAGTTCTGCCATCATCGTTGAGTTGTACCGTCTTGCCAATGCCCCAACACTCATTGCCATTCCTCTGTTTACATTTGCTGGATACATGTTGGCGGAAAGTAAAACTCCAACGCGTCTTGTCGCGCTGACGCAAGCGTTATTTGGATGGATCCCTGGCGGGTTGGCAATCGTTTCACTTGTGTCGTGCGCTGTTTTTACGGCGTTTACCGGCGCTTCCGGTGTTACCATCATCGCACTGGGTGGGTTACTCTACCCGATGCTCCTCAAAGAAAAATATTCCGAACAGTTTTCTCTTGGCATCATGACAACATCGGGCAGCCTCGGACTCCTCTTCCCTCCAAGCCTCCCACTGATTCTTTACTCAATGGTGGCTTCAAACGCGCGCTCAGTTGGCGGCGTCATCCCTGATGTTACAATCGATAAATTGTTCGTAGCCGGTATTATTC
>JACQVI010000231.1 GCA_016209795.1 Ignavibacteriota bacterium | reverse complement strand
GATTAATCAAGTGATCGAGACAGCTAAAAGCATCACTGCAGATCGACTGCATGACCGTATTCTTGAGCATCATGCGAAGGATGAGATAGGTAAAATCATTTCGACGTTTAACGAAATGATTTCACGTCTTGATATCTCATTTCAACAGATGAAACAGTTTTCCGCAGACGCATCTCATGAACTTCGGACACCACTCACCGTCATGCGAAGTCAGCTTGAAACGGCGATGAATAGCCGAACCAGCGTAGCAGAAATGAAAAAGATTGTTGCAAATTGTCTTGATGAAACCATCCGTATGACCGGTATTATCGAAAATTTACTACTGCTTGCGAAAGGAGATGCAGGACAGATTACCATGAAGCAAGAAGTTGTTGACTTAAGTTCGCTTGTTCGGCAAACGTATGATGAAAGCGTGATTCTTGCATCTCAAAAAGAAATCAGTGTTACGCTCGAAGAGATCACATCAATATCTATACTTGGCGATGCTGAACGACTCCGTCAAATGTTGCTAAATCTAATTGATAATTCGATTAAGTACACCCCTGAGTGTGGGCGTATTCATTTGAGTCTTTCAACGGATGATGGCAATGCGAAGATTGTTGTTGCAGATACTGGAATTGGGATTCCTGAGAACGAAATCCCTCGAATTTTCAACAGGTTCTACCGCGTAGATAGAGCTCGATCAAGAGAGATGGGAGGGACGGGTTTAGGTTTATCCATTGCTCAGTGGATAGTCCACGCTCATGGTGGAAATATTAGAGTTGAAAGCAAACTCAACGAAGGAAGTGAGTTTTCCGTTCTGCTACCACTCAACGATAGATAACCTAACGGTTGTTCATTAATGTTAGCCTGTCCGCTTCATGATGATTCGTGTGGTGGTATTTCGCTCATAAATTAACCGGGCACCTTCCAAGACAAGCGATGGTTCAAGTCGAGTCCGTATGCGACTACGCTTAACGATCATCTTAGCGTAACCTCCAGTAGCAACAACCTTTGTGTGCTTACCTGTGATTTTTCTAATTCGTTTAATCAGTCCTTCAAACGATTCGATGTGTCCATAAAGCACGCCTGAGCGCATACACTCCACAGAGCTTCTACCTAGAACATTTTTTGGAAATGACAGCTCAATCATTGGCAATTGTGCAGTTCTATGGTAGAGTTCTCTGGCAGATATGCCAACACTTGGTGCAATGATACCGCCGAGATATTGACCATTTTTGGAAACGACGTCATACGTTGTCGCCGTGCCAAAATCAACTGCTATGGTTGGTCCGCCATATTTTTCAAACGCCGCAACGACGTTGCATACTCTGTCCGCCCCCAAGCCTTTTGGATTCTTGTAAAGAATATCGATGCCCACATCCAATGTAGATGCAACGATCAGAGGACGTAGCTTTAGATACTTTTTAATGACACGTTTAATAATTGTTGTAAGACGAGGCACTACCGATGCGATCACTACGCCGGTGATCATTGTGGTTGAGATACTATTCCATCGAAGGAAAGATTGAACGCGCTTCAACAGTTGTCCTTCTCTTCGATATGATGAACTTGTTATACGCCACTCTCTGAGAAGTTTGTTGCCTTTGAAAATCCCTAAGACTGTATCAGTATTTCCGATATCTATTGCCAGTATCATGAATGAGTCCTATTCTTTAATAATTGTAACATCTGCAGCCATCACCTTTTGTTCATCACGATTTACTTGGATAATCAATCCACCATCGTCAGCAAGCTGTTTGGCGATTCCACGGATAACAGTGTTTTGATAGCTTACGCTAATATACTTGCCAAACATCCTGTTGTATCTATTCCATAGAGAAAGGATTTTGTTTATTCTGTTTGATTGAATGTTGTCATACAATGATTCAAGGTGTTCTAAGACTGTGGCAAGTACCTGAAATCTGTCAAACACTTTTCCTGCAGCCAACATAAGCGACGTTGCAGTCTCTCTTATTTCGGATGGAAATTCAGACTGATTGACATTCAATCCAATTCCGATGACGACTGCAGAGAGTTTATCTTGTGTGAAAATTCCTTCTGAGAGTATTCCACAAACTTTCTTTCCATTGATAAAGACATCGTTGGGCCATTTGCATTCTGGAGTTATTCCTGTTACTTCTCGTATTGCAGCGGCTACCGATACCCCTGCGTAAAGCGAGAGAACCCCTATCGATTGTGGCGGAATGTTTGGCTTCACGATAAATGAAAACGTGAGATTCTTACCTTTCTCTGAGAACCACGTTCTCCCTAATCGACCACGTCCACGAAGCTGGTCATCTGCAATAACGAGAGTGCCTTCATTGGAGCCCTGAAGTGCTAAGGTTTTGGCATACGTATTTGTTGTATCGATAGATTCGAATGCATAGATCTTCTTGCCAAACTCTGTTGTGGTAAGATGTTTTTTAATATCTTCTATTGTCACTCTATCCTCTCTAAATCAATCACGATGGTAGCAAAATCGGTATCGAAAGTCAAGGATAGATTCTGACAAATCTTACGCTGGAAATGACATATGGAGATAGATTCCGCTGCCACACTGACAG
>JACQVI010000228.1 GCA_016209795.1 Ignavibacteriota bacterium | reverse complement strand
TGTCATACTTTTGTGGATTGAAATGATCAAGGTTTACTTCAACAAGTTTTATCTTACAAACTACACTGTCGCATAAAACTGATAATCTTGATTCTTTTTCTTGGAGAAACCGTGCCCTTCATCGTTTGCCATGAGGTACCAGACTGGTATGTTGTTCTTGCGCGCAGTTGCAACCATCTGCTCTGACTCTGTATAGGGCACACGTGGATCATTCTTACCTTGTACCACAAACATCGGCTTTGTGATCTTGCTTGCATTATGTAATGGTGCTATCATTTCCAAAAATTCTCGCATCTTCGGATCGCGCTCGTCACCGTACTCGACTCGACGAAGGTCTCGACGATAACTTTCGGTTCTTTCCAGGAACGTTACCAAATTCGACATTCCAACAATCGGCACTGAGCAGCGTATCTTATCACTGTATCGAGTTGCAACAGCAAACGTTGCATGTCCACCATAGCTGCCTCCCGTCACCATGATGCGATCACCATCAAGATTCTGCTGAGTTTTTATCCAGTCGAGACATGCACCAAGATCGTTGTACGAATCTTCCCGCAGAAAACCATTATCCAGCTTGAGAAATGTTTTGCCGTATCCTGATGAGCCGCGAATATTTGGATACAGCAGTGCAACTCCCATCTCATTTACGTAATAGTTGCTTCTTGCAAGAAAACCAGGACGGAATTGACTTTCAGGACCGCCATGTATCACTACCATCACGGGACGCTTGCCCGTAAACTTCACTGGTGGAAGATAGAGGAATCCAGTGATTGTCTTGCCATCGAACGTTTTCCACTTCACCAGTTCCGGTTCAGAGAAATGTTCAACGTTTATACCGCCAGTTTCACTGTACGTCCAGCGATCAACTGTTCCGGTGGATACATCCAGCGAGTACACATCTGTCGCCGAACGAGCGGAACTTATGTTGAAACCGAGATGCCTTCCCAACTCATGCCATCGGATTCCTGAAATGATTCCGGCTGGAAGCTTTGGCACGGGCGATTCTTTCTTCGTCTCTGTGTCGAGTAGATGGAGCACTCCTATACCATCCTCGTTTGTAACGAACGCTATCATCTTCCCATCGGGTGAAAGATCGAAATTATCAACATCCCACTTGATATGATCAGTCAGAATCGTATGCTTCTTAGTAGCAAGATCAACATAGGCAAGTCGCTGAAATTCGGCTTCACGATCGCTCGTGAGATATAACCCCTTTCCGTCTCTGCTAAACATTGCTCGACCACGAGAAATCTGTTCTCCCACTTTCTTAGGTGTGAGGAGAGTCTTTTCGCCTGTTGTTGCATCGAAGAGCCAGAGGTAACTCTCGTTGACGGAAATATATTCCATGACGAGGATAGAATTGTCATCGGGAGACCAATTTTGCGGCTGCCAGCCGCCACCTTCTAACTGAGAAAGGAGTTTATCAGTTTTCGCATCAGATGGATTGATGATATAGAGATCTCGATCTTTTCCGTTTCTTCGTGTAGAAGTATACACCATGCGGTCGCCTTTGCTCGACCAGACACCGAGACTGTTCTGCGATTTCCCATCCGTAAGAAGTGTGATATCTCCTGTGGCAATATCGTAGCGATAATTTTGGAACCACTCTCCCCCGCCAACATCCTTGCTGAAAACAAAGTAATCATCCCTCTTCGGATTGAATGTGGCACCTCCTACTCTATCGGCAAAGAACGTGAGCTGTGTTCTTGCACCGCCGGGCATTTTCACATGGTGTAGTTGCGGCGTGTCTCCGAAACGAGTGATGATCAGCATCTCCCGCTTCGTTGGATGCCAGCTTGTTATAGATGCCGAGCGGAACTCCGTGTACCGTCCCACAGCCTCGATGATCGAGGCGGGGATGGGTGGGATTCCTTCAACAACTAAGTTTTCTGCTGGAAGAAGATCGTTGGTTTGAGGAATAAGTCGAGTAGTGAAATAAAATAATAATAGAAGATTGAGCGTTACTGAAGTAATATGCTTCATAGGGAGACTCCTCATAAAAGACAAATTAGAAATTAATACCTGCACTAATAAGCAAGATCGTGGTTGATTGTTTTGCTTTGGCTGTTACAGTACCTCCTGTCCCGCGTGCGGTTATCGTATACTCGGGTTTACCATTCAGATAACGGAGACCAGCAGTAAATTTTTTCCTGATGATCATTCCACCAGCTAATCCATATGCGAATGATGTCGATCCATCTGATGCCACGAAGGCGCTTCCTCCACTACCCGACAGTCTGAGGTCTGGACTGCTGCCAAGCAACAATCCAGCTTGCAATGAGGCATACAAATCTACATCTGATGAAATCGGACCACTAACACGAAACCCTGTGAGGGGCCAGATTGAAAACCATGAACCAATATCCACCGTGAAACCAGAAGGGACACTTAATGCGGTCTCATCGACATCATTGAATGTAAGTATCAAGCTCGTTACCCAGGAAGCACCTGGACCAACAGGATAGCTTACTTCGCCTCCAATTAAAAAGCCAACCGATGCAGCGCCTCCAGTAGTTCCTGAACTTCCAAACTCTCCCGTTGGAAATGCGATCCCTGCATACGCACCGAAGACAGTCTTCGTCGATACTGCTGACCCTGACACTGCCAGTTGTTGAGAAGGTGGGGCATTTGTATCTACTCCTGATGATACTGCTCTATTACTTTCTTCTTGTTTAATCTTTTCAACTTCCGTAACATTGAAAACAAAGAGACTCCCATCCGATGTTTGAATACGGATGATACTGTCTGGTAGCATTTCGATGATGTTGCCTTTAATGACGCTCCCATTTTTCAGATACACAGTATTTTGTTGAACCTGTGCTTGCGGGGATTTACTCCCTTGCGGGAGAATCGACTCAATCAGCAGCAACTTTTTTTCAACAGACAATTCTTGCATTTCATACGTTTGCATGCCACTTGCAGACGATAATGCCAGCCCTATGATTGCACCAACTGTGCTTCCCACAAGAGTATAGAGAAACTTATTATCATCTTGGTTTGAAGAATATGGACTAGAAGCACCACTGGAAGCTTCAAGCTGACCGGTAAGATAACCAAGTGAACCTCCAATGAGACCGCCACCAAGCGTTGAAGCAACAGTGTTTTTTACTCCTCTGCTGCGTTCAATGTACTTTATCAAAGCGACAGGCAGGGCATAGTCTTGTTCGGATTGACAAACGATCAGCGAATCACCACTCAGATATTTAAGAGTAACATGGGAATGCTCTTTTCCATTTGTAAGCCTCACGGTCCAATTCTTGTATTGCGCTATCATGGGCAAACAAAGAATGTTGAGTGCAATAAGTACTATCGAGATATATTTCATTAAGAAGCCTTTCCCAATTGACAGAATATACGAGTCCACGTATCCAAAGTCAACGCTTGCCATGCAAGGTGCAGTCCACCTCCGAGGTGGACTACACTTTCCACTTTCATTTCACAAGCAACATCCCCGCCGAAGAAGGTGGGATTACTTGAGAAGCAGTAACTTCCTCACCTGAACGAAGGTATTTGCAGTAAGTTTGTAGAAATAGACCCCACTGGGCATAGCGCTCGCATCCCATTCCACCGACTTGTATCCTGTATCCTGAATCTCATTATCTACCAATGTTCCTACTTCTTCTCCGAGAACATTGTAGATACTTAGTGTCACCCTGCTTTCAACAGGTAATGAATAACGGATCACGGTTAACGGGTTAAATGGGTTCGGGTAGTTTTGTTCAAGGGAAAAGTGGCTTGGGGTTTGAGGTTCGAGGTTCGAGGTTTGAGACTTCACCGTTAGGTGGTGGAGGTGGCAACTCCTCAGTTGGGACAATCCTAATTCGGTTCGAAGCACTGATGGTACCCGATGACGAAAGAATTAATTTCCCACTCTCATTTACCTTCACCCAATAGCCCTTACCAAGCTCAATCGTGTCGGAGATATAATAGCCTCTTGCGTAGCCAAAGAAATCCGATGTGACAATGCCTCCAGGGTCTGATGTAATAGTTGTGGCATCGACTGGTAGAGTGATTGAACCGATGAGATTCCAACCTTGGGTGACTGAGATCGTGTCTTCCGTGCGCGGAACTCCCGCCATCGAAACTGTCTGTGCACTGCTGAATTTCAGCCAGTAACCAACGCTGTTAGCAAGCGTGGAATTGTCCATGTAAGTACCACCCTTGTATCTAAAAGCGCTCGTGATCGCAGTTGGGAAGAGAACATCTTTACTGAAATCAATAACGGTCAGAGGAACGGAAACCAGATTCCATTTATCATTTACATTGAAACCAATTTCTAAGACACCGAGAGAATCCACATGGTGGGCGTAGATGTCCAAATCAACACCGCTGCGGTAATCTGTCCAGGTAATGATTGCCCCGCTCATACCGTTACTGATCATAGTGGGACTGCCTTGATCATATGGCGCTGTCGAGACAGGAACACCACTGGCTAACCACTGCAACATACCTGCTGCATTGATTCGCTGGGCGTAAATGTCAGAATAGCCAGTACGGTAGTCAATCCAGGTAATAATCGCGCCACCGGTGGCATCACTAATGATGGAAGGAAAGTATAGACTGTTCGACACTGTTGATATCGCAACGCCATTAGTCGTCCACTGGACAAGGCCTGCCTTGTCAATCCGCTGGGCATAGATGTGCTGACCTGTACTGCTACGGCGGTCCAACCAAGCGATGATTGCACCACCTGTACGATCACTAGTGATAGCGGGGGACCATTGAGTATTCGGGGCGTTACAAATTGAAACACCTTCTAAAGTCCACTGAACCATGCCAGACGAATCGATCCGTTGAGCGTAAATATCACCTGTGTCGCTGCGGTAGTCATACCATGTTATGATTGCACCACCCGAACCATCATTTGTGATTATTGGATACCATTGGTCGTTCACCGCCGTACAAATGGGAACTCCAGCCGCTGTCCACTGCAACAAACCTTTTAAATCAATGCGCTGGGCGTAAATATCAGGACTCATACCACTTCGGAAGTCGATCCATGTGATAATGGCTCCGCCCGCACCGTCAGAAGTAATACTAGGAGATAGTTGATCACCTGCCTCTATGCAAATGGGAACCCCGTCGGTTGTCCACATCGCGATACCTGAAGCATCAATGCGCTGGGCATAAATATCGTGATTAGTACCGCTGCGTAAATCATACCAAGTAACAATCGCACCACCGCTGCCATCACTGACCATGGTAGGATAGTATTGATTGTTTGCTGCTGTTGAGATTGAAACCCCATTGACGTCCCAATAAATCGCACCTAATGCATCAATGCGTTGGCCATAAATGTCTAAGTCCGTGCCGCTCCGGAAGTCAAGCCATGAGATGATAGCACCTCCTACACCATCGCTGATGATGGTGGGATAGTATTGATGATCCATGGCATTAGAAATGATAATGCCGTTTTCTATCCACTGAACTATACCAAGGGAATCAATCCGCTGCGCATATATATCGAAATTTGTATTGCTACGATAGTCATACCATGTAATTATCGCACCGCCGGCACCATCAGTAGCTATTGAAGGAAGAACTTGATTATTAGATGCTATGGAGATAGCCTTGTTGACATATGGGCTATGTGACCACTGCGCGGTGAGACGTGTACTCAATGATATTAACACCACTGTCGATAAAGCCCAAGATAAGACTGAGCTGAATCGTAATTGTTTCATAAGCGATCCTCCTATGAAATAGGTGAATAAGTAAATGTTGTGAACTTTTTCGAGGCAGGCTCGCCTGAGTCCCCTGTCTGCCCGACAGGCAGGCGAAAGCCATCGGGACGTCGGCGAGCAGGCGCTTGATGGAGGTATCCTCAGTCGCACGATAGGTTCAGTCACCACAAGCTGGAGAGATACCAGCATCAGGTGCTGTCTCGCTATGGAGTAAATTTACTGAAACCGTCTGTGATTGTCAACTCGACGAACCAGTTCACGCTGAAAAAGAAATCAAACTTCTTAGGATTTTTAATCTTGGTGTCAGGTGTGTCCACATGACACAATCTATGCTGCCCAACTGATGTCAGGTCGCAAGAGTGTGTCCGAAAACCTGGTAGCCGCAACCTTCAGGTTGCGTTACTACATCATATTCGCAGGCTGAAGACCTGCGGCTACCATCAAAGAGATGTTCTTGGACAGTCTCGCAAGACCTGACATCACCTTACTGTGTAACTCCGATACCTTGGACAGCAAATTGATGAAGAAGTTTTTCGACAGCTTCATCAGATGCTGCGTAACATGAGTAATAAATTGTACGGTTGAAGCCTCTTCGGCGCTGAACTCCAGGAACTTACAACTCATTCCACTGCTCGTTGGTCAATCCAATCTGCCGCATGATTTTCTTGATGAGAACAACACCGATATCTCCGCGATGTGGGTTGGGGATGATTATCTTCTCTTTACCTTTCATCATACATGCATGCTTACCACCTGCGATTGGGCCTTCAAATCCTGCGTTGCGTAATTTGCGGATGAGCTTGTCCCGAGATAAAGGAGTGACTCGCTCAGACAAAAACCTTTTCCTTCTGCGAACGGAGTTTTCTGGTGGGCTTGAGGAGTGTGCTGTTATTGATCACAGGAAGGTTCTCGTTGTTCCTGAGGGCAACTGTAATCCAAAGCTCGATGGCTTCTATGAGATTGCGCCTTGCTTCTTCAAAATTCTCGGCTTGCGTATAGCAGCCGGGTAAATCAGGGGCTTCAGCAACAACGCAGGATATCTTTCCCAAACTGTTGTCTTTCTCGTAGATCGCATTGCGAAGGGCTTCTGTAATATATTCGCTGAGTGAAACTTGTTTAATCTTTCTCATGGATTTCCCTCTGTTTGCACAATTATACAAATTCCTACTCTCAATATCAAGAATCCGAATTGACTCACGATAAATCTACTCGAAATGGTATCGTTGACTCATGATAAAATCTACTCGAAATAGCCCTGTCGATTTGGTACTTTTGTGGTTAATTGTCTCAGCCATGTTAT
>JACQVI010000229.1 GCA_016209795.1 Ignavibacteriota bacterium | reverse complement strand
GTCTTCATACTCTACAACACCCATTTGCAGGTTTATGTTTCATATTAATAGTACAGATTTAATATAGTCAAAACCGTGAGATTAGTCAAGAAGTCCTTTTGACTTTGCAGGCAGTTTTTGATATATTACCATTTAACCACTGAGAAACGGAGGCTGGAACTTCAAGGAAAACTCTAAGTTAGCCACTGCACGCGTATGACATTCCACAGTAGCTCAATGGTAGAGCATCCGGCTGTTAACCGGAGGGTTGCAGGTTCGAGTCCTGCCTGTGGAGCTGGATTCCCTTTTTATCGGAACTTTCGTAGTTGCATGTTTTTCACTCTCCTCCTCTGCCCGTGCAAATTCAACGTTCGTTACGACAATCCCTTGATATTCTCATGCCAAATGTTATATTGGCTGAAAACCTATGGTTAGTATTATTTGTGTTGATAATATTGTTACTGGAAATGTGAACACCGAGACCTTTCAGAATTCAGCAATTGTGGTTAGGGGCAATCACATCATCAACATCATTCCACAAAAAGAAATTAGCAGTGTAGAAACAGGGGAAATTGTTCGTGCAGATGGATGCACTGCCATTCCTGGATTTATTCAAACGCATGTTCATCTCTGTCAAACGTTATTTCGTGGAATGGCAGATGACCTTGAACTGCTCGATTGGCTTCGGCTAAAAATTTTCCCATTGGAAGCAGCACATAACAGTTGTTCGATGTATTCCTCTGCAATGCTTGGTATTGCTGAATTGATCCGTTCTGGAACAACGACGATCCTCGACATGGGAAGCGTACACCATGAGGAAGAAATCATTCTGGCAATTGGTGAAACTGGATTACGTGCCTTTGTTGGCAAGGCAATGATGGATGTCAATGATCTTTACCCAAAACTTAAAGAGCCAACGACTGAATCGCTGCGATCAACACGAGAGCTTGCCGAGCGCTGGCATAATTCATACGATGGTCGAATCAAATATGCAATGGCGCCAAGATTTATTTTGTCATGCACAGATAAACTTTTGAGGGAAGCATATGAGATGGCTTCTTCAAGCAATGGAATGCTCTTTCATACCCACGCGTCTGAAAATAAAAATGAAATCGATCAAATTCGACAACGCTGTAAAATGGAGAATATTGAATATCTGCATCATCTGGGAGTCCTTTCAGAACGCTCCTGTCTTGCACATTGCGTTCATGTCAACGAACGTGAAGTCGATCTCTTGCGGTCTACATCTGCAACTGTAGCTCACTGTCCCTCCTCAAACTTGAAACTTGGTTCAGGAATTGCTAACATACCATATCTGATAAACATGGGTGTCCACGTCTCACTTGGCGCTGATGGTGCCCCGTGTAACAACACGCTGAGCATGTTTCAGGAAATGCGATTAGCTTCTCTGTTGCAAAAATCCCTCCATGGAGCCACAGCGATGTCCGCGAAAAAAGTGTTTGAGATGGCAACCCTTGGCGGGGCAAGGGTGTTGGGATTAGGACATGACATCGGCAGCATCGAAGTTGGAAAGAAAGCAGATATTGTGTTATTGAATCTCGAACGCATTTGGAATCCGCTTGCATCGGATGATGACCCCTATTCAACAATTGTGTATTCTGCGGGACCAGAAAACGTTGACTCGGTGATGATTGATGGTCGATGGGTGTACCGCAAAGGTGAATTTGTGAATATCGATGAAGGCAAAATTATGAGCGAAACAAAGAGAGAACTGAAAACGCTATTGGAGAGAGCTGAGTTTAGTTAGCAGAGTGCATCGCATGCAATCTTCGATTTCATTCATACTTGATGGGAAAATCACCTCAATTGATTTTGGAAAAGCTCCTGAGATTAAACCGACTACAACAATTCTGAACTATCTTAGAAGTTTGCCAACCCATAAAGGAACAAAGGAAGGCTGTGCCGAAGGAGATTGCGGCGCGTGCACAGTGGTTGTTGGTGAATTAGGCTTAGATAACCGGATAAACTACAAGTCAGTTGATTCCTGTCTCGTGTTTCTCCCAATGCTACACGGCAAGCACTTGATCACGGTAGAAAATTTGAAAACACCGTCCCACGAATTACACCCTGTCCAGCAAACGATGGTTGAAACAAGTGGAAGCCAGTGTGGATATTGCACACCGGGATTCATCATGTCTCTCTTTTCTCTTTACAAGAATAAGAACAAACCATCACGAGAAGAAATTGACGATGCACTAACAGGAAATCTCTGTCGCTGCACTGGCTACCGACCGATTATTGAAGCAGCAGCAAAGTCCTGTGTTCATGATAGACTTGATGATTTCTCAAACCTGGAACCTATAACCCGTAACCTCTTACAATCGATTCCCAAAGAATCTCTTCGCATTCATACACCCCAGCAACTCTATTTACGCCCAGCAAGTTTGGGTGAGGCAATCACGCTCAAGCATCAGCATCCGGATGCGATTCTCGTTTGCGGTGCCACCGATGTAGCACTCCGTGTAACCAAGCAGCACGAGCTTCTGAAGGAAATCATCGATCTCTCTGATGTGAGTGAGCTGAAACAGATTACTGAAAGCGACGCAGAGCTCAGAATAGGAGCAGGAGCTTTTTTGAGCGACATCATGCCGGTTGTGCTGAAACCCTTTCCTGCATTACATGACATGCTCGCAGTCTTTGGCTCACAGCAGATAAGAAATCTTGCAACGCTTGGAGGCAACCTTGACACCGCTTCACCGATTGGAGATACATTGCCCGTGCTTATTGCATATAACGCACGGGTTATTCTTGAAGGCGTTAACGGGCGGCGAGAGTTTCCAGTTGAGGATTTCATTACTGGATATCGCACGACACGCCGCAAAGCAGATGAGATCATTACCACGATTGTTCTTCCGAAGCTTGACGGTCGTTCATGGGTAAAAGCATACAAGGTGTCCAAGCGAAAGGATTTGGATATTGCCACACTGAGTGGGTGTTTTCGACTTGAGCTGGATAACCATAGTGCGGTAAAGATGATAACATTGGCTTACGGCGGCATGGCTGAACGCGTGAAAAGGGCAACAAAGACTGAACAATTCCTGCTTGGTAATCCATGGAATCGAGAAGCGATTGAAAACGCTATGCCTTTGATTGACAGCGACTTCACCCCGATTTCTGATGTTCGAGGCGGTGCAGAGTTCCGAAGAGTTGCAGCGAAGAATTTGCTGCTGAAGTTTTGGAGCGAGACAAATGGGCAATCCTAAGAATAACATTCCTCACGAATCCGCTGCTCTGCATGTCTCCGGCGAAGCGGTGTATGTTGACGACATTCTCGTCAACGAGCAGCTTCTTGTAGGGCGAGTAGTCTACTCGCCCCACGCACATGCACGCATCAAGTCTTTCGATTTGAGTGAGGCAAAGAAAGTTCCTGGTGTGTACGCTGTCCTGAGCTACAAGGATATCCCTGGACACAACCAGATGGGGCCGGTGGTGAAGGACGAGCCATGTCTTGTGGAGAATGAAGTCAACTGTGTCGGGCAGGTGGTGTTCTTGATCGCTGCTGAGACGGAAGAACAGTGTCTCGAAGCTGAGCGAAAGATCAAGGCTGGATATGAGGCACTTGATCCAATTCTTACCATCGAGAAGGCGATTGAGAAAAATTCACTCATGGGTCCCCCACTGAAAATAGAGCGAGGTGATGTAAATACGTCACTGAAGAAGGCGCCACATTTGATTAAAGGTGAGCTGCGAACCGGCGCACAGGAGCATTGGTATCTTGAGTCGCAAGTCAGCTTGTGTATCCCGGGCGAAGGGAGGGAAATGTATGTCTATAGCTCCACGCAGCATCCATCGGAAACTCAAGCGTTGATTGCCGAGCTTCTTGGGATTGGAAAGCACGAAGTTGTTGTCGAGGTTCGGCGCATGGGTGGCGCATTCGGCGGAAAGGAAACGCAGGCAAATCATACTGCATGCTGGACAGCCCTGCTCTGTTGGGCTACGAAACATCCCGTGAAAATCCGCTTATTCCGTGATGATGATCAGATTATGACTGGGAAGCGTCACCGTTTCCTCTCACGATATGAAGTTGGCTTCGATGACGAAGGACATCTCCATGTGGCGAACTTTGAACTCAACAGCGATGGTGGCTGCGCGACCGATCTCTCCTTTGCCATCATGCAGAGAGCAATGCTGCACGTGGACAATGCGTATTACGTGCCGAATCTTCGTGTGGTTGGTCGTGTCTGGAAAACAAATCTTCCGTCGAATACAGCCTTCCGAGGATTTGGAGGACCGCAGGGCATGGCGCTTATCGAGAATGTCATCGACCGCATTGCACGCTTGCTGAGAAAAGATGCTGCAGAAATCCGCTTCAAGAATTTCTATGGACTTGAATCTAACAATGTCACACACTACGGCGAAACGGTAGAAAACAACCGTCTCTTCATGATCTATGACCAACTCATGAAGTCATCCGAGTACGAGAAGCGGAGAAACGCTGTCAACGAGTTCAATGCACAGAATGAATTTTTCAAGAAAGGTCTCGCAATCACACCAGTGAAGTTTGGGATCTCATTCACGACATCATACCTGAATCAGGCAGGTGCGCTGGTGTTGGTGTATAAAGATGGGACTGTTCTTGTAAATCACGGCGGGACAGAGATGGGACAAGGGCTTCATACCAAGATTCAACAGATTGCTGCGGCGGAGTTTGGTGTAAGTCTGCATCGTGTCAAAGTCAATGCTACCAACACGGCAGTTGTTCCGAACACTTCAGCAACTGCTGCATCAGCTGGTGCCGACCTGAACGGCATGGCAGTGAAAAATGCCATTGACATTCTGAAAGGTAGAATCGCTGAGGCGTTTGCACATATCTGGACTGAAAAATACTCTAACACTCCCCGCCAAAAAGACGGCGGGCAGGCATCACTCCAACACTCCATTATGTTTGAGAGCGATGAGATTTACGACCGCGACCATCCGGATCGCTGCATCGGTTTCGCTGAGGCTATACCACTGCTTCATCTACGGCAGGTTCCCTTGAGCGCCGCCGGTTTTTATCGGACACCGAACATTGGGTGGGACAAAGAGAAGGGTTTTGGCAAGCCATTTTATTATTATGCATTCGGTATGGCTATCACGGAAGTCTTACTGGACGTTCTCACAGGTCAACATACAATCTTGAGAACAGACATCTTGCACGATGTTGGCGATTCACTCAATCCTAACATCGACATTGGACAAGTGGAGGGTGGGTACATTCAAGGCGTTGGGTGGTGCACGACGGAGGAAATCAAGTGGGACGACAAGGGTAATCTTCTCACGCACTCACCGGATACATATAAGATTCCATCTGTACAAGACATTCCAAAGGATTTTCGCGTGAAGTTGCTGGAGGGCGTTCCTAATCCGAACACAATACGCCAGAGCAAAGCCGTCGCCGAACCGCCTCTGATGTTATCACTCTCTTGCTGGCTTGCTATCAAAGATGCAATCTCTGCCGTTGCCAACCGTGAGTTTGAGCCTGAGTTTTCTCTGCCAGCGACGAATGAGGTGATTGTGCTTTCGATTGAGAAGTTGAAAAGGAAAATCGCGGAAAAGGCAAAGCTCGAATTTATTGAACAATAAGGTTACGTTCTTACTCATGAAATTTACCGCCCCTCTATTTGTAACAGGATTGAAATGCTTTGTTTGTGGGTCATTGTATGACTATGGTAATGTGTTCACATGTCCCAAGTGCGGTATACAGGGAATTCTCGATGTCCAATACGATTATGACGCTATCGCACATAACCTGCAACCTGAAACCTGGAACCTGAAACCGTTATCTCACTGGCGCTACCGAGAACTTCTCCCCATCTCTCCATCACTCAATCCTCCATTACTTCACGTGGGCTGGACGCCAGTGTATGATGTATCACGCTTAGCACGAGAACTCGGGATTCGGAAACTATTTTTGAAGGATGATGGAAGAAATCCAACAAACTCATTCAAAGATCGAGCAAGCTCAGTCGGTGTTCTGAAGGCAATCGAATTCGGGTTCGATACAATAGCATGTGCCTCTACAGGGAATGCAGCGTCATCGCTTGCTGGGATGGCAGCAGCGGCCGGTTTGAATTGTTATATTTTTGTACCCGAACGTGCACCTGAACCAAAGGTGACTCAGCTTCTTATTTTTGGTGCCACGGTATTTAAAGTCAAAGGAACGTACGAACAAGCATTTGATCTTTGCCGTGAGGCATGTGAGCAGTTCGGGTGGTACAGTCGGAATAGCGGAACAAATCCGTATCTCGTGGAAGGGAAGAAAACCGCAGGACTTGAAATCGCCGAACAGATGAGAGACCATTTGCCCGATTGGGTCGTGGTTTCAGTTGGAGACGGCTGTACAATCGGTGGAATCGGTAAAGGTTTGCAGGAAATGAAACAGCTCGGTTTCACTGATCGAGTTCCAAAGTTACTTGGTGTCCAAGCAGAAGGCGCAAAGCCAATTTACGATGCGTTGTATTCTGGAAAGGATATGATTCCAACCGATACGGATACGCTCGCAGACAGTATTGCTGTTGGCACTCCGCGCAACTGGCGTCGCGCAATTCAGCAGATACGAAAGTCACATGGTGATATGGTCACCGTTTCTGATGAAGAAATTCTTGATGCAATGCGAGTTACAGCGCGTCTCGGCGGTGTTTTCGGCGAACCGGCCGGGAGTGCAGGCGTTGCCGGAATCCGAAAAGCGGTTGATCAAGGGATAATAAAATCGAATGAGTCTATTCTCACTGTTATCACCGGTAATGGGCTGAAAGATATTCACTCTGCGAAACAAGCCGCAGGTAAAGAGTTGATCGTTGAGCCACGTTTTGGTGCTCTTGCTGAAGTCTTATCTGCTGTGTCATAATCGAGACTTAGTCGCTGATTAACGATGATCCTGAAAAACACAAGAAGTGTAACGCTCTTTCCCCCCTCGATTGAATACGTCGATCTTCGCATCGAGGGGGAGAAAATAACCGAGCGAGGAAAAAATCTCAAGCCGAATCGCGATGAAGAAACCATTAATCTTCATAGTAAAATTGTTATGCCAGGGCTTGTTAATGCCCACACACATCTATACTCCAGTCTTGCACGAGGGATGCCTGCGCCCCGAAAAACACCGCAGAACTTTCTTGAGATTTTACACAACGTCTGGTGGAAACTCGACCGTGCGTTAGATGAAGAATCTATTTATTACAGTGCACTCGTCGGTGCGATTGATGCCGTTAGCTGTGGGACGACAACTCTGATTGATCATCACGCATCTCCAAAAGCAATCAAAGGCTCGTTGGATATCATTAAGAAAGCGTTGAAAGAAGCAGGACTGCGCGGAGTATTGTGCTACGAAGTGACAGATCGCGGTGGAAAGAAAGAGCGTGATCAGGGACTCGCTGAGAATGAAAGATTCATACGGAAAAATCAGAAGAACCCACAGTTCCGAGGGATGGTTGGTGCCCACGCAGCATTCACCTTAAGCAATGAATCTCTCCGTCTTTGTGGAGAAGTGGTATCGAGTTGCAAAACAGGTGTGCACATTCATGTTGCAGAAGACAAGTGTGATGTTACCGATGCGGAAGAGAATTATCGGATGAGGGTAATTGATCGCTTATCAAGTCATGGAATCATAAAGAAACAATCAATTCTTGCTCATTGCATTCACCTGTCTAACAAAGATTTTTCCAGTTTACACCAAGCGGAATGCTGGCTCGTTCACAATCCACGCTCGAACATAAATAATAATGTTGGTCATGCGCCGATTCATCTTTTCGGAGAGCGCGCTGCTTTAGGGACGGATGGATTCCCAGCAGATATGATCGAAGAAGCAAGAATCGGATATTTAACGAACAAAGAGATAGCAAGGCCGATTCAGGATACAGGATTCAAGAAGCGGGACGCATCATTGACACGCATGTTGGGCAATGGACAGAGATTGGTTTCTGAGACATTTGGCGAAGAGTTTGGAACTTTGAAAAAAGATTCTGTTGCTGATCTCGTTGTTGTTGACTATACACCGCCCACACCGATGACAAGCGAAAATCTTCCTTGGCATTTCCTTTTTGGGATGCGATCAGCGATGGTTGAATCGGTGATGGTCGGGGGAAAGTGGGTTGTGAAAGGACGGGAAGTCGTTGGAGTCGATATGCCAAAAGTGTATGAAAAAGCAGCAAAGGTGGCGAGGAAGTTGTGGGGGAGGGTGGAGAAATTGCGAATATGAGATTGAGATCAGGAGTGACCTCAAAAGATAAATAACAATGAAAGCCATCATCCCAACAGAAATTATCGAGAAGCGGATCTTATTGATTCATGGACAGAAGGTGATGCTGAGTCCACATTTGGCGGAACTGTATGGTGTGGAACATCGAGCACTTATGCAGGCAGTACGCCGAAACAAAGACCGCTTTCCACAAGATTTCTCATTTCAACTTACCGCCGATGAATGGATAATCTTGAAATCACATTTTGTGACTTCAAGTTGGGGAGGAATTCGCAAACTGCCTTATGCTTTTACAGAACAAGGTGTGGCGATGCTTTCGAGTGTCTTGCGAAGTAAACGGGCAGTTCAAGTCAACATAGAAATTATGCGTGCATTTGTCAAATTACGGGAGATACTCGCAACTCATAAGGACCTTGCAAGAAAGCTTGAAGATCTGGAAAAGAAGTATGATTTACAATTCAAAGTGGTATTCGAAGCTATACGTCAATTGATGCAGCCGCCTCAAAAACCAAAGAGACAAATCGGTTTTCAGATTAGGGAGCCGAAGGCTAAATATACTATTCATCACAGAGTGAATAAGTAATAGATGGCTGAACTTATCCCCATACCGTTCCCCAGTCTTCTCAAGCGCATTTACTACGAGTACGAGAAGAACAACTCCATTTTCGATTTACCTGCTCGGAAGTTCTATCGTCCAAGTAACGAGGTGGATATGTCCGTTTCGTTTTGCCGAAATCCTGCGTCCAATCCTGTAGGACCCGCGGCGGGGCCACAGACACAGCTCGCACAGAACATTGTTCTCTCGTGGTTAGCAGGCTCTCGCATTCTTGAATTGAAAACGGTTCAAATCAAAGACCGACTTGAGCTCACTCGCCCGTGCATCGATATGGCGACCATCGGTTACAACACGGAGTGGTCTCAGGAGCTTCGATTAGAAGAATCGTTGAGGGAATATGTGAAAGCAAGTATGATTGTGGAAATACTACAGAAAGCGTTTCAAGTTTCAGGTTTCAAGTTTCAAGACAAACCTGAAGCATGCGACGTGAAACTTGAAACGATCTTTGATATTAGCGTTGGCTACGACCTCGCAGGTATTCAGAGTCCGCAAATCCGACAGTGGTTGCAGACAATGCGGAATGCGTCTGTTCTCGTCGAAGAATACCGAAAAGAAATCCCCTCGGAGTTCGCTTCATACAGAGATGTACAATTCAAGACGGAAATTGCCAATAGTATTACACTCTCGACGTTCCACGGCACTCCAGCCGATGAGATCGAGCGCATCTGTGAATTTCTTTTGACTGAGATGGATTATCACGTTATCATCAAGATGAATCCGCCCATGCTCGGACGGGAGCGAATTGAAGGCTTACTTCACGAGAAGCTTGGCTATACTGATGTTGAAGTGAACGGAAAAATTTATGAAGTAAACATCACATTTCAGGACGCAGTCGATGTGGTTCGCAGATTACAAACAGTAGCGGATCAGCGTGGAAAAACTATTGGCGTGAAATTTGGGAACACGCTGGAGGTGATCAACAAAGGTAAATTTCTTAAAGACAAGATACAATATCTTTCCGGTCAGCCGCTTCATATTCTCCATTTGGCATTGGTTGATGAGTGGCGAAAAGTTTTCGGTGCTGAGTTTCCGATTTCCTTTTCGGCAGGAGTTGATGCAAACAACTTTGCAGACTGTGTTGCCATCGGACTTGTACCCATCACTACATGTACTGATCTACTTCGACCGGGTGGGTATGGGAGGTTACCACAATATCTTTACAATTTGGAAGGGAGAATGAAAGAAATTGGAGCTAGGACAATTGAAGAATATATCGTTAAATTCGGAAACCAAAATTTGAAATCCAGAACAAATCCAAAATCCCAAATCTCAAATCTCAAATCTGCTATTCTTAATAACACATCAAATTTATTAGAAGAAAGTCTTAATAACCTTCGTTATCATTATCAACAGAACAAGAAGCCCCCACGGAAAATCGGCAGCCACCTTTACCTGTGGGACTGCATCAACTGCGACAAGTGCATACCAGTCTGTCCGAATGATGCAAATTTTTTCTTTGAGGTCGAGCCGGTTGAAATTCAGTACAAAAATATCGAAATTGTAAACACGACGTGGCGTGAAATTGAAGGGGGAATCTTCAAAATTGAGGAAAAACATCAAATAGCCACGTTTGCTGATGCGTGTAATGAGTGCGGCAACTGTGATGTGTTTTGTCCTGAAGATGGTGGACCGTATATTGAAAAACCCCGCTTCTTCAGTTCATGGGATTCATGGCAACGATGGAAAACATTGAGTGGATTTTTCTTAACGAAGGAAAATGATTGCGTTGTTTTATATGGTCGGTTTAAAGAGAAGGAGTATCGGTTAGTTCTTAAAGATCAAGAGCAAGCTCGGTTTTATTGGGATTCATGTTCGTTAATTCTCGACTGGAAAACTGATCAGGTTCTTGGTATTGAGCCCAAAAGTAACTCAGAAAATATTGTTGTTGATATGGCATATTACATCACGATGAAAACGTTACTGAAAGGTATGGCGGAAACGACTCGAGTCCATTTTGTGAATGTTGGAGTAACGATATAACGTTTATGCACGATACCTTGAAGAAAACGTCAAATGAAGTGCTAACAGTCGAGTTCATGCTGAACGGCGGGCGCTTCCAAGCGGAGATGGATAATGAAACATCATTGATGGATGTTCTTCGCGAGCAAGCTGGACTTATCTCTCCCAAGAATGGCTGTGCACCACAGGGGTCGTGCGGATGTTGCACGGTGATCGTTGATGGCAAAGCGGTATCTTCGTGTGCCGTACCGGCAAAGAATGTTGTTGGGAAAAATGTCATCACTCTCGAGGGACTAAGCGAACAAGAGCGGGATATTTTTGCTAAGGCGTTCACCTACTCTGCAGGGCTGCAGTGCGGCTTCTGCATTCCGGGAATTGTCATTCGAGCAAAACATCTCATCGGCAAAAATCCCAATCCTTCACGACAGGAGATAGCGGCTTCGCTTAACAATCATATCTGCAGATGTACTGGTTACGTCAAAATTATTGATGCTATTGAACTTGCTGCAAAAGCAATAGGAGGTGAACCCTTGCCCGAACCTGATTATTCGGGCAAGATTGGATCGAGTCTGCCTCGCATGGATGCAGAACAGTTTGCAATGGGCGAACAGCCATACATTGATGATATGAGATTCCCGGAGATGTTGCATGCAGCGTTTCTCTTTTCTCCACATCCCAAAATCAGAGTAAAGAAAATCGATACATCTGGAGCGGAGAAAGTTGACGGGGTCGTTCGGATTGTCACCGCAAAGGATGTCCCCGGTCAGCGAAAACAGGGGTTGATTTACAAAGATTGGCCTATGTTCATCGCTGAAGGTGAAGTCACACACTGCATCGGCGATATTCTCGCTGGTGTTGTTGCAGTCGATATTCGCACAGCGCGAAAGGCAATCCAACACATTAAACTTGATTATGAAATCCTCCAGGGTGTGTTTGATCCAGAAGAGGCGCTGAGACCCAATGCCCCTCGTGTTCATTCCGATCATGACAATATGCTTTCACGATCTGTTATTAAACGTGGTGATGTCGATAAAGCCCTCAAGGAATCTGCATTTGTGGAGACACGAACATTTGAGACGCAAATGATCGAGCACGCTTACCTTGAGCCCGAGAGCTCAATTGCTCTCCGGAACAACGGAACAATTGAGGTGTTCAGCCAGGGGCAGGGTGTGTTCGATGATCGGAAACAAATCGCATCATTTCTAGGATTGCCGGAAGAAAAAGTGAAAGTCACGCTCGTTTCCAACGGCGGTGCATTTGGCGGCAAGGAAGATTTGAGTATACAAGCTCAAGTTTCGTTGATGGCGATGCTGACAGGAAAGCCCGTCAAAGCAACGTTGACACGTGAAGAAAGCATCCGTCTCCATCCGAAGCGCCATCCGATAAAAATGACGTTTACTGTCGGATGCGACAAGAACGGAAAAATTACCGCACTACGGGCACGCATGATAGGCGATAAGGGTGCTTATGCATCAGTAGGAACGAAAGTGCTCGAACGTGCTGCGGGGCATGCGGGTGGTCCATATAACATTCCAAACTCAGACGTTGAATCACTTGCTGTGTATACCAATAATTTGCCGTGTGGTGCAATGCGCGGCTTCGGTGCGAACCAAGCTGCCTTCGGCATCGAAGGGATGATGGATATCCTTGCTGAGAAAGTTGGAATTGATGGATGGGAGATGCGTTGGAGAAATGTTGTGGATATCGGAGATACGTTCTGCACAGGGCAGGTGTTTGAGAAGTCGGTTGGAATTCGCAAGACACTTCTTGCCGTGAAGGACATCTACTATTCCTCGAAGTATGCCGGAATCGCCTGCGGGATCAAGAATGTTGGCATCGGCAACGGCATGCCTGAACATGGGCATGCTCTCATCAAAGTTCATCCCGATGAAACAATCTCCATCAACACCGGCTTTACGGAAATGGGGCAGGGATTCTGTACAGTCATGATCCAATTCTTCAGCGATGTCACCGGCATTGACCCACGAAAGGTTAAAATCGATATCGATACAACCCAGCCGACACCGTGCGGAATGACAACAGCATCCCGTGCTACTGTGCTTGGTGGAAGGGCTGTCATCAAAGCTGCGGAACAGATGAAGAAGAACTTGGATGCAGGAGAGACTCTGAAGGATCTCGTTGGGAAAGAATACTTTGGTGAAGTTGTCATCGATTACACCACAGCACTCGATGCGAAAACAAAGAAGCCAATTACTCACATGACGTTTGGATTCGCTACACAGGTATGCATTCTTGATGATCAGGGACGACTGAAAAAATTTGTTGCAGCACACGATGTCGGCAAAGTTATCAATAAAAAGCTTCTCGAAGGTCAGCTTGAAGGCTCAATCCACATGGGACTTGGCTACGCCCTGACAGAAGATTTGAAGTTGAAGGAAGGAGTTCCAGAATCATATAAACTGCGTTCACTTGGACTCCTTCGCGCGAAAGATATGCCTGAGACAGAAATTATTCTTGTTGAGGAAAATGAACCTGAAGGTCCTTTTGGTGCTAAAGGTGTCGGTGAGATTGGTTTAGTACCTACTGCCCCAGCCGTTGCATCTGCACTCTATAAGTATGATGGTATCCGTCGATATAAACTGCCGATGAAAGATTCTGTGGCAGCCAGAGCAATATTGGGCAAGTCGAATTAGTATTTTTTCGCGTTTCAACTTGTCCACTTCCCAATCTTGAACAGAAATGTCTACCATAATCAAGAAACTCTACCCAGACGCAATCAAGAAAACCGTCACTCGCTGCCGCGAGCGTGGGATCGTCATTCCAACATTCGCTCAACTCGGAGACCCCGAAAGAATTCCAGCTTCGATCAAGTCAAAACTCCCGAGCGTCGGTTTGTGGGACGTAACCCCGTTGAACCTCTTCCGCATTACGTGGAAGAACGATGTTCAGACGGGATTGTTTGGCAAAGTCAATTATATCGAAATCCCCAAAGTGATCACTGGAGTAAAAGCACGGATCATCGGTTTAGTGGGAAAATATTTTCCGACTGGTGCACACAAAGTTGGTGCGGCATTTGGCTGTCTTGTGCCGAGACTCGTGAGCGGTGAGTTCCACCCAGAGAAGCATAAAGCTGTCTGGCCCTCAACGGGAAATTTTTGTCGGGGTGGTGCGTTTGTGAGCTCCCTCCTTGATTGTACTGCAGTTGCGATTCTCCCCGAGGGTATGTCAAGAGAGCGATTCGAGTGGCTGAAAAAAATTGGTGCGGAAGTGATTGCAACACCTGGTACGGAATCGAATGTGAAAGAAATTTATGACAAATGCTGGGAATTGAAGAAGGATCGGAAAAACATTATCTTCAATCAGTTTGAAGAATTTGGCAATCCGATCTGGCATTACAACGTCACTGGACCTGCGATTGAAGAAGTGTTTTTATCATTAGGCGAAAAGTTTCGGCTATCAGCTTTCATTTCAGCAACGGGCTCTGCGGGCACCATCGCTGCTGGAGATTATCTCAAAACAAAATTTCCACACCTGAAAGTCGTTGCAACAGAAGCTCTGCAATGCCCAACACTTCTCATGAACGGTTTCGGTTCACACCGCATCGAGGGCATCGGTGATAAACATGTTCCCTGGGTTCACAATGTTATGAATACAGACGAAGTGGCGGCGATTGATGATGAAGATTGTATGAGAATCCTTCGTTTGTTCAATGAAGAAGAAGGACAAAATTATTTAAACAGAGAGCTTAGAGCTGAGAGCAAAGAGCTATCTATTCTCGGAATATCCTCTATCTGCAACATGCTTGCAGCAATTAAAACGGCAAAATACTTCGAGATGAATGAAAATGATGTCATTTTCACAATCTTTACAGATTCATCCGATTTGTACCAATCTCGTCTAAAAGAATTGAAAAAAGAACGAGGAATGTATTCACTCATGCATGCTGCTAAAGATCATGCGGCTTCGATTCTTCATCAAGGCATTGATTACTTTAAAGAACTCACGTATTACGAGCGAAAGGCAATTCATAACCTCAAATACTTTACCTGGGTTGAACAGCAAGGAAAGACTGCGGAGGAATTGAATGCCCAGTGGGACCCGGAATACTGGAAGATACTGTTCGAGGAAGAGGTGAAGTATTTTGATGACTTGATTGTGGAATTCAATAACCATGCTTTCGGAAATTAAGTATGTTCGATCAGATTTTGAACGCTGCCCGGAAGAACGAAACACACGTAGTGCGATTCCTTCGTGATCTCATCGCCATCAAGTCTCTAAGCTCTCAAGAAGAGCAGGTTATTTATAGAGTCAAGGAGGAAATGGAAAAATGTAACTTCGATGAAATAACGATTGATCCGATGGGCAACATTCTTGGTCGAATCGGTGGAGGAAAACACATCATTGCAATGGATGCGCATGTCGACACGGTTGATGTCGGGAATCGGGAGAATTGGACAATCGATCCGTTTAAGGGTGCTCAAAAAGATGGCATCATCTATGGACGCGGAGCGTGCGATATGAAAGGTGCACTTGCATCGATTGTGTACGGCGGAAAGATTATCAAAGAACTTGGGCTTGAAAACGATTATACGCTTTACATTGTTGGGAGTGTTCAAGAGGAAGATTGTGATGGTCTGTGCTGGCAATATATCATAAATGAGGATAAAATCCGACCGGAGTTTGTGATTATTGCCGAACCCACAAATCTTGGAATTTACAGAGGTCATCGTGGTCGAATGGAGATCGAGGTGAGGACGAAGGGAATTTCCTGTCATGGTTCTGCACCAGAACGGGGGGTAAATGCTGTGTACAAAATGGCACCGATTATTCAGGATATAGAAAAACTTAATGACCGCTTGACGGGTGAGCCATTTCTTGGAAAAGGAACAGTTACAATTTCAGAAATTCGATCAACCTCTCCTTCGTTGTGTGCGGTAGCGGATTCATCGACCATTCATCTCGACCGCAGGCTCGCAGCAACAGATACAATGGAATCGGCAGTGAAGCAAATTCAAGAACTGCCGGGTGTTAAAAAAGCAGAAGCAGAGGTAGTTGTGCTTGATTATGCCGTCCCAAGCTGGAAGGGTCTCACATATCCAACGAAAAAGTATTATCCGACATGGCTTCTTCCGGAAAATCACCCGGTGCTCGATTGCGGCTTGAAAACGTTTGAAGGTTTATTCGGTAAAAAACCTGAAGTCAGTCGATGGGTATTTAGCACGAATGGGGTTGCCATTATGGGGATGCGTGGAATTCCTTGCATCGGTTTTGGTCCGGGAAATGAAATCTATGCACATATGGCAACTGAACAGATTCCGATTGAACATCTGGTGAAAGCGAGCGCGTGGTATGCAGCGTTACCGATGGTTTATGTTGATTCAGATTGAATAAGATAAACTTTGTCACGTAATAAGTGAAGATAAATTAGTATGGTTTCAAAACTCCCTAAGCTCCCCAACACCGTTCGGGGGAAAGATTACATCGAAACAAAAGATTGGTCAGTAAAAGAGATCGAGTTAGCATTAAAGGTTGCAGCTGATCTCAAGAGGATGTTCAAACAAGGCAAGCCACATCGTTACCTTCCCGATATGACAATCTTCTTATTCTTTTTCGACAAGTCAACGCGAACGAGGAACTCGTTTGAAGCCGGTGCAACACAACTCGGTGCCCATGCTCATTTCATCGCTGCGGAAACGTCACAGGTTGCCCATGGCGAATCGCCCAAAGATATGGGAATCATTCTCTCAAGTTACGGCCATGCCATAGCAATTCGTCACGATCTTGTTCCAGGTGAAGGCAATCATTACATGCGTGAAGTTGCTCAGCACGCTGCTGTTCCAGTGTTGAACATGCAATGCGATATCGATCATCCATTTCAGACGCTTGCGGATTTGATGACAATACGAGAAGAGTTCGGTAAAAACCTACGCGGTTTGAAGATCGCAGTCTCATGGGCATATGCACCGAGTTATGCAAAGCCTATGTCAGTGCCACAAGGATTGATCACCCTCATGCCGCGTTTTGGGCTTGATGTTGTTCTTGCGCATCCACCAGAATATACACTGATGAGAAGTGAAATGGAATTTGCTCAAAAAGTTGCAAAAGAAAACAGGACGAAATTCGAGGTCGTCGATAACATGGAAGACGCTTTCAAGGATGCAGATATTGTATACCCAAAATCGTGGGGTATAGAATCACTCTTTCATAATCCAAGCGAAGCCTTAGAGATTTCAAAAAAGTACAAGCACTGGATTTGCGACGAAGAGAAGATGAAACTGACAAAAAAACACGCCATTTACATGCACTGCTTGCCTGCCGACCGAGGGTATGAAGTTACGAACAATGTTATTGATGGACCACAGTCAAGAGTTTTTCCCGAAGCAGAAAATAGATTGCATACTTGCAAGGCAGTGATGGCACTGACGATGTGATCATGTTGCAGGACTTAGGTTTTACGTCGGAACAAACAACAGATACACCGATACTCGTAGCCATTGGCGGAAACTCTTTGATCAGTACTGGTCAACGTGGTACAATTGAAGAGCAAATGGACAATGCTACCATAACATCTCGATACATCGTGGCGCTTGTTAAACAGGGACACAATGTTGTGATCACACACGGAAATGGACCACAGGTTGGTGCACAATTGATCCGCTCTGAACTTTCCTCATCACAGGTGTATGCGCTACCGCTTGATGCTTGTGGCGCATCGACGCAAGGGGAAATGGGTTATGTCTTACAAAATGCTCTGCATGCCGAACTTTCATCGGAAGGTCTTAAGAAAAACGTTGTCACAATTCTCACGCAGGTCGTTGTAGATGAGAAAGATCCTGCTTTTACTGCTCCCACGAAACCTGTTGGACCATTTTATTCAAAAGAAATAGCAGAGCAGCGAAAGCGTGAGCTTGGTTGGCAGATTGTTGAAGATGCAGCACGAGGATACCGGCGTGTCGTACCATCGCCACAGCCGCTTGAAATCGTCGAGCTTGATGCTATTGAGCAGTGTGTTCGACATGGAATGATAGTGATCGCCATCGGTGGCGGAGGAATTCCAGTGATTAGGAAAAATGGACGTTATCATGGAGTCGAGGCGGTCATTGATAAAGATCGCGCTTCGGCATTGCTAGCACGAAAACTTCATTTAAAGACGTTCGTGATTTCAACAGCCACTGATCGAGTGTATCTCCATTACAAGAAACCTCAGCAACGAGCATTGACACGACTGACATTACAACAAGCTCAGCAATATCTTCTAGAAGGACATTTTCCACCAGGAAGCATGGGACCAAAAATTGAGGCAGCTATCGATTTTCTTTCCTATGGGGGAGAACAAGTGATTATTACCAACCCGGAAAATCTTGTCAATGCAGTGCTGAGCGATGCAGGTACGCACATCAGTGGATGAAATGCAAAAGGTAAAATGAAAGATTCAAAGAGAAACTCAATACGTTAAACGACAAAACTCATAATCAGTGTATGAAACTCTCACATGTCATTGAATCTCAACAGTTCACTCTTCCAATGCTAACAGAACTGTTTCAGCGTGCAGAGCAAATGGAACGCATTGTACGCCGCGGCGGAACGCAGGATTACAACCATAAGATCATGGCGTCACTTTTCTATGAACCATCAACCCGCACACGGTTCTCTTTCGAGTCAGCCATGTTGCGATTGGGCGGAAAAGTTATTTCAACGGAGAGTGCTTCAACATTTTCCTCAGTCTCTCTTGGAGAGACACTTGAAGATACAATTCGAGTTGTTGACGATTATGCAGATGTTATCGTATTGCGCCATAATGAAGTTGGTGGCGCGCAGCGCGCAGCAGCAGTGTCTTCCGTTTCCGTGATTAATGCAGGTGAAGGAAAAGGAGGCGGACAGCATCCGACACAGGCATTGCTTGATCTCTACACGATTTATAAGGAACTCCACAAACTCGACGGATTGAAAGTTGCAATGGTTGGTAACCTTGCTGACGGCAGGACGGTTCGCTCTCTTTCGTATTTACTAGGAAAGTTCGAGCGGGTGAAAATTTACTTCGTTGCTCCTCCCAGTCTCCAGATGAAAAGCGACCTCTTGAATCATCTCTCTGAACACAATGTATGGTATACGCTTGAAACTGACTTAAAGCAGGTATTGCCTGAAGTTGATGTCGTCTATGTAACGCGTATTGAGCGGGAAAGATTTACAGGAACCGACGCTGACTTTCTTTCACTCATGAGGCGATATTTTTTTGATCAAGCAACAATGCAGCTACTGCCTCAGCGGGTAATCGTTATGCACCCCCTACCGCGCAGCAGCGAGATTGACCCTGACGTAGACAAAGACAACCGTGCGGCTTATTTTCGACAAGCGCAAAATGGTGTTGTTATTCGCATGGCACTTTTAACATGGGTACTCGAATCATAGGGTCTATTATTTTTACTCCTCCATCATAGCCCGATCATATGATCGCTGGAGTGGTTCTTGCTGCCGGGGCTTCGTTACGTATGGGAATGCCAAAAGCCCTCTTAACCATCGGAGAACGAACATTTCTTCAGCATATTGTAGAAGTATTGTATTCTGCCCGCATTCTTAACATCGTTGTTGTGTTGGGAGCTGATGTAGAAAAAATTCAGAGTTCACTTTCTTGGTTTACGGGAAAAATCGTTATCAATGATGAATGGGAAAGAGGACAGCTCTCGTCAATCATTACAGGCATCGATGCACTGGATGATCACGACATATCTGGGGTGATGATCTGCCCGGTCGATCACCCACTCATTTCACAGGGTTTATTGGTCGATCTGCTGCAGGCGTTCTGGAAGTCGAAGAAAAAAATCATTCTACCAACATTTCAGGGACGGAGAGGTCATCCTGTGATTTTTGCAAAAGAGATGTTCGATGAATTGCGGAACGCACCGATGAACATTGGCGCTCGCATCGTTCTCCACAATCATCCCGATGAAACTCAAGAAGTTCCAACGGATGAAGAGGGAATATTAGTAAATAT